>NZ_JBKKHQ010000012.1:0-387554 GCF_046614695.1 Pokkaliibacter sp. CJK22405 | reverse complement strand
AGGTCTTGTCTCTGACTATCTTGTCGATACCCAGTACAAGCACCCACACGAATTATCCGATTCATTTTTAAAGAGCAAGCCGATCCGCGTTGCGTCTCAGCGATCAAGAGGTGCGCATTCTACCGAACCGCTCAAGTTTGTCAAGGAGTCTTTTGCGTTAGCGTTTTGACTCATTGAAGTAACTACAAAACTCGGTGATCACTCACTTCACTTCCAAGCAGCTACTTGCTTGATTTTACTCTTGTTTTTCCCGACTTGGCGGTGCGCCTCGTCGTTCAGTGGGGGCGCATTATAGACCTTTGAATGAGTCCGTCAAGGGGTAAAACCAAGAAAAACCAATTTCAGGCTCATGACGCCCGAAAACGCTCCAACGGGGGCTGAGAGCATTCAAAGGATGAGCTTCGCCGAACTGCGCGAAGCCAATAACTAAAAGCACAAACAGCAGATATAAAAAAGCAGCGGCCAAGGGCCGCTGCTTTTCAGTACAGCATTTGGGAATGCTTAACGCACAAACAAGTGATGCTTCTTCTTACCCAGCTTCACGAGGAAATACTTTCCAAAAAGAGCATTCGCAGAGTCGAAAACCCCTGCAGCAGCCATATTAGAATCCAACCCAAGCTCAGAGCCATTTACAACAACAGCATTGCGTTGCAACGCATCCTTTACCTGTTTTCCATTGGAAGCGATCTCAGCTTCAACCAACAGGGTAGTAAGCGGTTTATCAGCGAGTTCCAAAGGTAACACTGAACTGGGAAGACCATCCTGAGCCAACTGTTGGTAATCTGCTTCAGACAAACTGGACACATCACCAGAAAACAGCGCCTCTGTGATTCGCACCGCTGCATCCATCCCTTGTTTACCGTGCACAAGCTCAGTTACAGCTCGTGCAAGCACACGCTGAGCTTCAGGTTTACCCTCGCGCGCTTTATCCTCAGCCTCCAACTGGTCGATTTCGCCAACACTGATGAAGGTAAAATATTTCAGGAAACGATAAACATCAGCATCAGGCGTCTGAAGCCAGAATTGATAGAACGCATAAGGTGAAGTTTTGTTAGCTGCAAGCCAAACAGCACCGCCTTCAGTCTTGCCAAATTTGGTTCCATCAGACTTTGTGATCAGAGGAAGTGTCAGACCAAAAGTCTGCTCGCCATTCATACGACGCGTCAGATCAATCCCACCAGTAATATTTCCCCACTGATCAGAGCCACCGATCTGCATAGTACAACCGTACATTTTATTGAGCTGCTGGAAGTCATAAGACTGGAGGATCTGGTATGTAAACTCTGTGAAGGAAATCCCTGAGTCTTCACGTTCAATACGCTGTTTAACCGACTCCTTAGCAATCATTTTATTTACAGTAAAGTGCTTACCGATGTCGCGTAAAAACGTCAGCACATCAACATTGCCTGTCCAGTCAAAATTGTTGACCAGTAACGCTCCATCTTTATCGTTAAAGTCGATAAAACGTGAGATTTGCTCTTTAAGCCTCTCGCCCCATACTTTAACGATATCACTTGTCTGCAACTGACGTTCCTGAGCTTTGAAACTAGGATCGCCGATCAGTCCTGTAGCCCCACCAACCAGGGCAATTGGACGATGCCCATGCTCCTGAAAACGTTTAAGCATGAGCAAAGGAACCAGGTGACCCAGATGAAGGCTATCTGCAGTGGGGTCAAAGCCGCAATAAAGCACCCGAGAACCTGACGTCAGATGTTGCTCCAGTTCCGCTTCTGAGGTCATTTGGGCAATCAGCCCTCTGTCCTTGAGTTCTTGTAAAAGTGCTTTGCTCATTAGGCTTTCCCGTTATCACAAACTTTGAACAGCAGTCTATCGACAAAACGTGACTGCCGCCGTTATCAGACATGGCCGGAAATTCTAGCGAGAATGGCGCCTGCGGGGAAGAAAAGAGCGTGAAAAGAGTTCAACTAATAGATCTTTGATGTTATTTTTGACCACAAATTTTTATGCTTTTTCAGTTTCATCAATTCTGTTTTCTGTGAGTCATCGTTTAATGGTTTTTTATAAGATTCTCAGTCGCCTCCCAAAACTACACGTTGCGGCCATTTTTATGGTTGGCACGGTTGTAGGCGCGCTAATTTTTGTCCCTTCTGAAAATGTCTCTGCAACCCGCTCCCCTGACGCTGAGAAGAATTCTATCTCGCTCAACCTGGGGCAATCCCCCTCTGATAGCAATGACTCTGTCGTCACCAGCTCCAGTGATAGCGACGCTGAACTTGGCAGCATCCCGCTCGAGATCAATATGAACACTCAGGTGGCGCAGTCAAATGACTCATCCGATGCATCCGAGTCGGCAGATCCGTCTGTAAACATGACACTTTTCACACCCGATCAGAATGTCGACGAAAGCCAGGATGATAGTAACGAAGATTACGGCAGCGACGCAGATGATTTATCCGCGGAAATTGCTAAAAGCCAAAATGACATCGAAGACCTGACGCCCCAGGAACAGAAAGCCCTTGAGAACGAAGGCAAGATTGAAGAACCCACTGCGACGGAAGTTGCCAGCGATGATGATATGTCTCTGGCCAAAGAAGGTAGCAAAGTAGTCACCGTCGAGTCAGGCGACAATCTGACATCCGTTTTCCAACGCGCAGGCTTCACCATAGCCAAGGCTATTGAAGTAGACAACGCATTCAAGAAAGAGCGCCCCTTCCGCAATCTGCACCCTGGTGATGTGTTTACTTTTGAATCAAATGACGGCAGTGATCTACAAAAACTGCAATACAAACGTGGCGTATTTAGTACGGTTGTAGTTGAACACACAGACAAGGGTTACACCCTCACTCAGGAAGTAACTGCGCCCACTATCAAAGAGCGCATGGTAAAAATGACAGTCAAGGACTCCCTCTTCAACGCATCTAAAGAAGCCGGGGTTCCTTATCGCCTAATTGCCAACATGTCGACACTTTTCACTAACGATATTGACTTCCGTAGTGACGTGCGCAAAGGCGATACCTTCACTCTGATCTTTGAAGAGAAATACATTAAAAACCGCCTAGTTGGGATGGGTGACATTCTTGCTGCGCGCTATACCAATGCCGGTAAATCTTTTTATGCCATCCGCTATGAAGACAAAACCGGAGACGTTCACTACTACGATGAAAACGGCGAAGGAAAACAGAAAGCCTTCGATAGAACACCGGTTCCGGGAGCACGCATTTCTTCTCCATTCAGCCCCCGTCGCTATCATCCAAAACTTCACCGTTGGCGCGCCCATGAAGGTGTCGACCTTGCCGCTCCTTATGGGACACCTATCCATGCCACTGGTTACGGCAAGGTGATCTTTAAAGGTGTAAAAGGAGGTTACGGCAACGTGGTAGTACTGGCCCACAGCAACGGTATCAGCACACTTTATGCACACATGAAGGGCTTTGCCGCTGGCCTAAACAAAGGCGACAAGGTGAAACGGGGCCAAGTGATTGGTTATATTGGCACCACTGGCCTGTCTACCGGCCCTCATGTGCACTACGAAGTTCGACTGAACAATGTGCACAAAGACCCAATGAAGGTAGCACTACCGAAGTCTGACAGTTTAACCGGCCGTGCAAAAACAGCATTCATGGGCAGCGCGAAGAAAATAGTAGCAGCGATGAATGGCAAAACACCGCTTAATGTCGCCCTGAATGACAAGTAATAACGAGTATTATATTGGCCTAATGTCTGGCACCAGCATGGACGGTATTGATGCCGTCCTCGCTGAGATCTCTTCCCCAAACAGCCCACTTGCAATAAGAACAGTTTCCACAGCCTCAGCCCCCTTCTCCGCAGAGCTTTACAAGACCCTCGATAGCTTATCCCGCTCAGGTGAAGATGAGATATATCGATTAGGCCAAGCAGATATCCATCTGGCTCATACCTACGCATCCTTGGTAGAGAGTTTATTAACTAACAGCGGCATCCATCGTGATGAGATCATGGCTATAGGTAGTCATGGCCAGACCATACGCCATCATCCTGACATCGCAACACCCTTCACACTCCAGATTGGTGACCCTAATACGCTTGCTGAGCTTACAGATATCAATGTCGTAGGGGATTTTCGTCGAAGAGATATTGCCGCAGGAGGTGAAGGCGCACCCTTGGTCCCAGCATTCCATCAAGCACTTTTTGGCTCTACAGATGATTTTCGTATTCTGTTAAATATTGGCGGTATGGCCAACATCAGCATTTTGGGTCAGCAAGATCTCCTTGGCTACGATACCGGACCAGGCAACATACTGATGGACAGCTGGTGCAGACAGCACCTTGGCAAAGGCTTTGATCACAATGGCGAATGGGCAGCCTCGGGTAAAATAGATACTGCCTTACTTGACAGCCTACTTGGTGAAGCCTATTTTCACGCCCCCTTCCCAAAGAGCACTGGCAGAGAGTTATTCAATCTGACTTGGCTCAAAAGCCATACAGAAGACTTTTCTCTGTCTCCTGAAGATATTCAAGCAACGCTTACCGAGCTCACAGCAACTTCAATTGCCAACGAGATCTCCAAACACAACAGTGCAGGTGAGATTTATGTTTGCGGAGGCGGCGCTCTTAATAGCCACCTAATGAGTCGCTTAGCGAATGCTTTACCACGATGGAAAGTAAAAAGTACAACTGATCTGGGGGTAGATCCTCAGTGGATGGAAGCATTAGCGTTTGCCTGGCTTGCACGACAGCGAGTGCACAAACTTCCTGCCAATGCACCAACAGTCACCGGCGCTAAAGGTCTACGGATTTTAGGCGCACTCTACGAAGCCTGAAGTTAGATAAGGTTTGGATTTAGGAAAAACGACTAACCTAGAACTGCAAATAGCCTTGCTGCTCCAGGCGATCTTCTTCAGCCGGTCCATAAGGGACCGTTTCCACGAACGCGGGAAGCTCTGATCTCTTTACACCGTTATCTCGCATCCATGTTTCACAGATTTTTAGATCAATGACATGGAAAGCATCCAATCTAGCGGCAAGATCAACCAGCATTTTATTCGCCGGATAGTTCATCCGCGTAAAAAACCTCGCCTCATCTCCATGCAGAACAAGTGTCAACGGTGGATAATCAGGATAAACATCCATTCGATCCTGAAGCAGCACATCAGCTCGTTCGAGAATTAAGGTTAACTCGAAAGCATCGTGGCGAGTAATCGCAGCAAGATATCTTGGAGGAGAATTTTCATCAGACGCAAAGTCTTCAGAAAAGGCAAAGCTGGAAGCCATCATCAGCATCAAACCGAAAAAATAGCTCACCAGCTCCATTGGGGGAATGTTAGATACTGAAGCTGGAACCGCAGCCACAGGTAGTTGTGGCATTAGGGTTACTGACTAAAAACTGTGAGCCTTGCAGCCCTTCTTTATAGTCGACCACAGCACCAACAAGATACTGATAACTTAGCGGATCAACCAGCATAGTAACGCCGTCACTTTCTACGACGGTATCGTCCTCAGCTTTATCTTCATCAAAAGCAAAGCCATAAGAAAAACCGGAACAACCCCCTCCAGTAACAAAGACACGCAATTTAAGACCGGGATTCTCTTCTTCCTCGATCAGGCTACGCACTTTACGGGTGGCATTTTCAGTGATGCTGATGGGTGCAGCAAAGGCATCTTCTACCATTGCAGTAGATACTCCTTCAAAAAACCTAGCAATTTTGTAGGGTATAAGTGTACACCATGACTACACGATACGACAGCATAGCCATGGAAATAACTGTTATAAGATTACAACAGTTACAGCGCACTCAGGGCATGAGAGCCACAATATCCAGCCCCTGCTTTTCAGCAAATCCGAACATAATATTCATATTCTGAACTGCCTGCCCAGCAGCCCCTTTTACCAGGTTATCTATCGCAGAAAGGATAACAACTGTATCGTCATTTTGCGGCTGATGAATGGCGATTCGGCAAATATTAGAACCTTTCACCGAACGGGTTTCTGGATGCGACCCCGCGGGCAATACATCAACAAAAGCTTCATTGGCATAGCGATTTTCAAAAAGCTCCTGCAATTTTCCAACCGGGTCTTTCAGGCGTGCGTAGAGAGTGGCATGAATACCACGAATCATCGGTGTCAGATGCGGGACAAAAGTCAGCCCTACAGGTGAGTTGTTTGCCATCAACGCCAGACCCTGCCGAATTTCTGGCAAGTGTCGATGACCGGGCACACCATAGGCTTTCAGGCTTTCACTGGCTTCAGTCAACAAGGAAGGTACTTTAGCCCCCCGGCCGGCACCGCTGACACCAGACTTGCAGTCTGCAATCAGATAACGCCGGTCAATCAGATCATTCTCCAGTAATGGCATGAAACCCAGCTGAACAGCCGTCGGAAAGCATCCAGGATTCGCTACCAAACGTGCAGACTTAATCGCTTCACGATTCATTTCAGGCAAGCCATAGACCGCCTCTTCAAGCACCTTAGGACAAGCATGATCCATTCCGTACCATTTGGCCCAAAGCTGAGCATCGCGGATACGAAAGTCAGCCGCCAGATCGATAACTTTCACACCTGCAGCCAGTAATTCAGGCACTTGAGTCATCGCAACGCCGTTAGGTGTGGCAAAGAAAACCACATCACATTGTGATAGAGTGTCGACGTCAGGATTGGTGAAGACCAGATCTACGTGGCCACGCAGGTTGGGATACATTTCAGCCACGGGCATTCCGGCTTCAGATCGGGAAGTGATGACTTCCAGAGAAACTTCCGGATGCTTGGCCAGCAGTCTCAGGAGCTCTACACCTGTGTAGCCGGTGCCACCAACAATTCCTACCTTGATCACAGCAGTACCCTTTCGCATTAGTCAAATGACAATGTATTCACCCTTGAGCCCATCTTACAGGTTGCCTTGCTCCTAGATTAAAGGTTGCTCGACACCTGAAGCTCATCGGGAAGTATTACGTAATCATAAGGCTGAGAGTCCGGAGATAAAAGACGTGGCCCGCATTAGCTTGTCAGAGAGAGCCAATCTTCCATGTTGAGAGACGTGTTTACACTCAGCCACTTCCGTGGACGCCTGGCCCATGTAGAGGCTCTGCCACAGCTTGCCTTGCTGGGCTTGTTGTGCGGCATTGCTACCGGACTGGTCATGGCACTCTTTCGATGGGTTATTCAGCTGCCTCTAGAACAGCTACTAGGCGACCCGGAGGCCTTTGAAAAACTGACGCTGTGGGAGCGCGGTCTGTTTCCTCTTATCGGCGCGGTCGTCATCATCCTGATTTTTCTTCCCTTTCCCGCGTCACGCCGACGCGTGGGTATTGTCTATGTGCTGGAGCGACTCAACTTTCACCAGGGTTATCTTCATGGGAGAAATGCACTTATCCAGTTTTTTACTGGTGCCATTGCAGTTATCTCCGGGATGCCCGGAGGCAGGGAAGGCCCGGCGATTCACTTGGGTGCCGCAGTCAGCAGCCTAATGGGGCAGCGAATCAAAGTCCCCAATAACACCATGCGATTACTGATTGGATGCGGCTCTGCGGCGGCCATTTCAGCTTCATTCAATACGCCGCTGGCCGGGGTTCTCTTTGCGATGGAAGTGGTGCTCATGGAATACACCGTGAGCGGCTTCTTGCCCGTCATGATTGCGTCCGTCACGGCAGCCGTCATGAACTATTTGCTTTTCAGCTCCGAAGTCGCTTTTATCGTGCCCGAGCTGCGTTATCACTCATTGAGTGAACTGCCTTACATCATGTTGTTGGGCTGTGTCCTGGGTGCCCTTGCTGCGGCTTTCTGCAAGATTGTGACTTACTGCCAGCGCCTTCACCACTGGCCGATGGGCGTGCGTCTTCTTTGTGCCGGCGCTGCGGCGGCACTCGCCGGCATGCTGGCACCGCAGGTCATGGGGATTGGTTACGACACCATCAGTGATATTCTCCAGCCCAAGTTTCTTCTTTCGACTCTCCTTTTGATTACTTTGGTGAAGCTACTCGCCACCGCCATCTGCTTTGGACTCGGTATGCCTATGGGATGCATTGGCCCTATCCTTTTTATTGGCGCCGCCGCAGGAGGCTCATTGGGAATGATCGCCAATCTGATGAGTCATGAGGTCGGCGCGATTGGGTTTTATGCGATGCTCGGCATGGGTTCCATGATGAGCGCTGTCCTTCAGGCACCACTTGCCGCATTGACAGCACTCCTGGAGCTGACACACAACTCCAACATTATCTTTCCCGGGATGCTTGCCATCGTGGTGGCAAACCTGACCTGCGCTTATATTTTCAAGCAGAAATCTCTTTTCTGGTGCCTGCTATTGGCCGCCAACAAGTCCAGGAGTCACACCCCTCTAGCACTGGCACTGAGCCGTGAAAGCGTTGCGGTACTGATGCGTAGAGAAGTTCCACGTTTTCCTCATAAAGTGACTCCGGATATCACCCATGCGATGCTGGATTACAAAGGCCCCTGGTATCTGCTCGAGCGAGAGAGCGAGCCGGTCTGCCTGCTTTCCAGTACTGATTTCCGCAACTTTCTGGTGACAGATCACGCCCCCATTACTGAAGATGAACCACTCAATCTTTTAGCGATAGCCGCTGTGCGTAAGGATTTGAAACCGGTTTCCATCCAGGCAACCCTGAAAGAAGCCATGGACACACTGGACCAAACCGGAGTCGAAGCTCTTTACGTGACAGACTGGTATGGCAAGATTGCCGGCATTCTTACCCGGGATGATCTGCTCAACTACATGAACAGCAAGCAAACCATTCTATGAAAGCTGATTTTTTGCGTCAGGGCGGTCTTTACGCCATTACGTCTGTTTCAAGCGCCTGCACAGTAGCCTCTGTACTTGAGGATGTAACCTCGTTGCTGGAAGGCGGCTGCCAACTGTTGCAATACCGGGACAAGATCAGCTCCTCTGCCCGCCAGCAATCGCTGGCTCGCCAGCTCCTCGAACTCTGCCAGCAATCAAATTGTACTTTGCTGATCAATGATGACTGGCAACTTGCCGCCCGTATTGGCGCCCCCGGCGTGCATCTTGGACAGGGTGACGGCAACGTTGGCGATGCGAGAGCGGCGCTAGGCTCCGAGGCAATTATCGGCGTAACCTGCCATGACCAATTGACCCTGGCACAGAAAGCCGAACAGGAAGGTGCAGACTATGTCGCCTTCGGCGCCTTTTATCCTTCTCGCTCAAAGCCTGAGGCGAAACCCGCCCCTCTCTCCCTACTTTCGGAAGCACGCCAGCTCATTCATCTACCTGTCGTTGCCATCGGCGGCATCACTTTGGATAGAGCGCCCGAACTTTGGCAAGCCGGTGCGGACTGGGTGGCCGTCATTCAGGATCTTTTTGCTGCAGAGAATATTGGCGAAAAAGCCTCCGCTTACGCGACTCAGCACCAGCTACACCGACGCATAAGTCGCTGAGTTTTAATCCTATTTTTCACATCTGACACAGACAGCCTTGTGAGGTCTTCGATGAATCACTCAGAGTCCCTTTTCCAGGAAGCCCAGCAATACATTCCAGGAGGCGTGAACTCGCCTGTTCGGGCATTCAAGGCCGTTGGCGGCACGCCGATTTTCTTCAAACGCGCTAAAGGCGCTTACCTCTTTGATGTGGATGACAACGCTTACGTTGATTACGTTGGCTCATGGGGTCCCATGCTACTGGGCCATAATCATCCTGAGATCCTCGCCGCTGTGCGCGAAAGTATCGAGGATGGCCTGAGCTTCGGTGCTCCCTGTGCGGTTGAAGTCAGCATGGCCAAAAAAGTCTGTGAGCTGGTGCCATCCATGGAAATGGTGCGCATGGTGAACTCAGGCACAGAAGCCACCATGAGTGCTATTCGTCTGGCTCGAGGTTTTACCGGTCGCGACAAGATCGTCAAATTCGAAGGTTGCTACCACGGCCACTCTGACTCCTTATTGGTCAAGGCAGGCTCCGGCGCACTAACACTGGGTATCCCCAACTCTCCTGGCGTACCCGCGGCACTTGCCGAGCACACCATCACACTGACCTACAATGATCTGGATAACGTTCGCGAAGCCTTTGCCAGCGTCGGCGAGCAAATCGCCTGTATCATCGTTGAGCCGGTAGCGGGCAACATGAACTGCATTCCACCCAACGAAGGTTTCCTGCAAGGGCTTCGCGAGATCTGCGATAAATACGGCACCGTATTGATTTTCGATGAAGTCATGACCGGTTTTCGCGTAGCTCTGGGCGGTGCTCAGGCGCATTACAATGTCGTGCCCGATCTCACCACCTTGGGCAAAATCATTGGTGGCGGCATGCCCGTTGGCGCTTTCGGCGGCAAGCGCAGCATCATGGAATATATTGCCCCTCTTGGCCCGGTCTATCAGGCAGGCACCCTCTCAGGTAACCCTATTGCCATGACCGCCGGCTTGGCCATGCTTAATGCCCTGAGCAAGCCCGGCATTCATGCGGAACTGACGCGTAAAACCGAGCTTTTGACCCAAGGCCTTAATGCCTGCGCTCGCGAAGCAGGCGTTCCTTTCCTAACCAATCAGGCTGGCGCCATGTTCGGCCTCTTCTTCACTGAAGCCTCCAGCGTCACCTGCTATAACGATGTCATGGCGTGTGACAAAGACCGCTTCAATCATTTCTTCCATGGCATGCTTAGAAATGGCGTTTATCTGGCACCGGCTTTCTATGAAGCCTGCTTTATGTCGCTGGCGCATGACGACGAAGCCCTGGAAAAGACCCTTAACGCCGCAGCCAAAGTGATGGGAAGCCTGTGAACACGCCGCTGATTATCGCAATCGCCCTGCTCCAGGCACTCGTCGCCTGGCGGCTGAGCAAAGTCGACGTTGCCGCAGGCTGGGGGCCGACCCGAGCCGTTGCCCTGATGAGCCTGGGGCTGGGTATTATCTGCCCTCTGATTACCCTGAATCATTGGCCACAGTTCAACACCATTGCCGAGAATGCCTTTACCTATCTGGCGATTCCCTCGATGGCATTGGTGATGATTGCTTTGACGATTCCGCTGGCGATGTCCGGGCCTGCCTATGGCCGAATCATCATTGCATTTATGGCATTGTTCGAGCTGCTTCGGCGCTTACAGATGGCACCGCTATGGGGCCTGCTTCTGATCATGCTGACAGCCTTGATAGGCTTTGTGCTGGTCTGGCGCCTGATCAGTGATCAGAAGGCGCCATCTGAGCACATCAAAACTGTGATGGTGCTGGCCTCAGGCAGCATTGTTTTACTGCTCAGCCTGTGGGCAACGCTAATCAACCCGGACTCTGCGACAAATCCCTCACTCTGGGCAGACATTGGCCCAGGCATCTGGTGGTTAGCGGTAGGCATGTCGGTTTGCCGGATCCTCGAGAGCAAAAACCCCGCAGAAACAAAGTAAGTTCTGAGTCAGGCAGAACGACCTAAAAGACAAAACAAAAAGGGCCAAAAGGCCCTTTTTAGTTATTCGATATTATCGAAAGCTTACTGATTCAGATATGCCTGAAATGCCTGGCGCTCAGAAGCGGTCGTGGATACCGCCAGACCTCGCGTCGCCATGGCGCGAGCTTGCTGCGCATTACCGGCACGCTGATACAGATTCATCAGCTGCAGATAAATATTAGGGTCGCGTGAGTCCAGTCGCAGGGCACGCTCAGCACGGCTAATCGCCGCATTCAGCTGACCACTTCCAGCCATGGAAGAGGACTGATCAAGTAACGCCACTACCGCAGGAGTTGACTGCCGGCCGGTTGTCGTTGCCATGGATGAACCACTGCTGACCGAGCCACTCATACCACTGCTCGACATTGAGCCTGAGTTCATGGAGCCGCTGTCCATGGAGCTATTCCCCATCGTACCGCTGCCATCCGTGACACTGCCAGATACCCCGGTAGAAACAGAACCGCTAATGCCAGAACTGGTATCCAGCGGAGTCGACATCGCCTGACTTTGTTCCTGCACCGGCGTAACCGTGCGGTTGGGCTGTGTTCCCATACTGGTACTGGCATCTTCCACTGGCACTTGCCCGGTTTGTACCGAGGCACAACCTGCCATTACGGATGTCAAAAGCACGACCTGAAACGCCCGCGCCCAATTACCCTGCTGCCCATATGTGATGGCCATGCCCGTTAACCTCCGAATAATCGTTCAAGCCAACCTTTGAAACCACCACCCTGACTGGGCGCTGTCTCTCCGGCAGCATTACAGTCCTGTATTGTTGCAGGTTCTGATCCAGGAAGAAAAGGAATCTGACGTGCATCCGGACAGTTCTGAGCCGTGCGCGCACCCTGTCCGTTGACCCAGGCCGTTTCCAGTCCGCCAGCCAACGGCGGCTGCCAGGCAGCAGGCTGCAGGGTCTTCATCATATCAATCCAGACCTGCAATGCCCCGGTTGCCCCCGTCAGCGGTGTTGGCTGCGGATCGTCTTTGCCCAACCAGACCACGCCCAGATAGTTTTCGGTAAAACCGGCAAACCAACTGTCTTTCTGGTCATTGGTGGTACCTGTCTTGCCCGCTGCAAACACCGAGGGTGGCAGCACGGTACGAATCTGTCGCGACGTACCTTCGTTCACCACCTGCTCCATGCCGTAGGTCAAAAGCCCGATATAACGAGGATCAATAGCCTGCTTGGGCTGCAGGTGCAAAGAGTCAGCCTGTAGGGGCAGGCCCTTTTCATCAATCACCGCCGTCACTGCGCGAAGAGGCATATAGAAGCCTTGGGATGCGATGGTTTGGTACATCTGCGTCACCTCAAAGGGCGACAACGCCATCGATCCGAGCAGCATCGAAGGCACGGTATCAATATCACGCTTCAATCCCAGCTCATGCAGGGTATGGGTGATTTTGTCGAGGCCGACATCCATTCCCAGTCGCGCCGTCGCCTGATTAAGCGACTTGGCCAGCGCCTGCCAAAGCGGCAAGGTGCCGTGACTTTCATGGGAATAGTTCTGCGGCTTCCAGCGCGTACCATCGCCCGCCTTGATGTTGACTGGCGAATCATCAATCAACGTTGCCAGCGTGTAGCGTTTAGGATCTTCCAGTGCGGTCAGATATACCGCAGGTTTCACCAGCGAGCCGATCTGACGCCGCGCCTCGAGGGCACGGTTAAAGCCATTGAAGCGCGGGTCTTTACCGCCAACCACTGCCAACACCTCACCCGTATTCGGGCTGGTGACCATTACCGCGCCTTCGACATCCTCCACCTTTTTGCCATAGCGCTTGGCGAGTTTCTCTGTGGTGTCGACCAGCCCCTGCTCTGCCGCATGCTGAACATAAGGATCCAGCGTCGTGAAAACTTTAAGACCTGCGGTGGTCAGGGTTTCCGGATCGTAGTATTCCTGCAGCTGCTCACGCACCAGCTGCATAAAGGCAGGATAACCACCACGACTACGCAGTGGACGATCAGTCACACCCAGCGGCTGCTTTTCCCAGCCATCGGCATAGCTTTGTGGCATTACGCCTCGATCCGCCAGCACCTGCAGGACCACATCACGACGGGATTTGGCATTGTCGGGGTTGCGACGCGGGTTATACAGCGACGGCCCTTTAACCATTCCGACCAGCAAGGCAATCTGTGACGGATTCAGCTCATTCACAGGCTGCCCGAAATAGAAACGGCTCGCCTCACCAAAGCCATGAATCGAGTGAGCACCATCCTGACCGAGATAGACTTCATTCAGGTAAGCCTGAAGAATCTCCTGCTTGCTGTAATGCATCTCCAGCAGCAGTGCCATGGGCGCCTCGCGCAACTTACGCCACAAACTGCGGCTGTTGTCATCCAGATAGAAGTTTTTCACCAACTGCTGAGTCAGCGTGCTACCACCCTGCACAAAGCGGCCCGCACGGATGTTCGCCAGCATGGCGCGGGCAATACCGCGCGGAGAAATACCAAAGTGATGATAGAAATTACGATCCTCGACTTCCACCAGCGTTTTGATCAGTAGTGGCGGAACATCTTGCAAGGTGACCAGTTCGCGGTCTTCCTTCTGACTGGGGTAAAAGCCGCCAATATACTGCGGCTCCAGACGCATCAGCGGCACATCACGCCCCGCGGCATCCTTCATGCCATTAACACGTCCACCGTTAAGGCTGACTTTGACCAGGCGTGAAGGCTCTTTACCATCAGCAAACTCAAAGCTGCGCCCATAAATACTGAAGCCCCCGCCGGAGAGATGGCTTGCCTGACCCACCGTCTTAGCGGAGTCCACCAAACGATAGCCCAATGAGGACAGTTCCGCCGCCAGACGCTTTTCCGTCATGGCCAGACCCGAGTAAAGCTCCATGGGGCGGGCATAGACCTTGGCCGGAATCGCCCAGCGTTTACCCTCGAACTTTTTAACAATCTGGGCATCGAGATAGGCCATCACGCCGATCATGCAAACGACACCCACCAGCATGATCTTGCCGAGAATGCCTAGCCATGAACGTGAACGACGGCGACTGGTGGATTTCCGCGGACTGCGGCGGCTTGAGTTCGAACGGGTCGAACCGGAACGACGTGAAGGGGTTTTCTTGGCCATGGGGGAGGACGGGACTCGCTTCTTCCTTTATGCTGCAGCCTGGCATCATACCAGACCTGTCAGCAACGTCATGCGCTTACTCTGCTCCCTCGACAACCTCACCCAGCGGCAACCCACCTTTCTCCAGTCTTTTCTGGTGTATCGACAAGGTGAAGAAGTCAGTGTTTTTCGCAACCGCTGCCCTCATGCGGGCAAGGCTATCATCAGCAGTGATGCGGATATTCCACTGTCTGGCGAGCAACTCTGGCGCTGTTCCGCCCATGGCGCACTCTTTGATCCCGTGACTGGAGAAGGCCTGAGTCAGGTGTGTCTCAATGCGTTTCTGACACCTGTTACCCATCAAATCGATGAGCACTTGCAACTGTGGATTGATGATTAATCCAGTAACACCGGGACGTCTTCGGCCAGACAGACCTCCACCGTATTCATACTGACCTTCCAGGCCATCACCTCAACACCAGCATCAATAGCTTCGCGTAACTTGGCGGCATAAGCAGGATCAATGTGTGCGGCAGGCCTCACCTCATCAATGCCGGTATGCATCACGGCAAAGAGCAACACTGCACGATGCCCGGCCGTGATCATTTCCTCCAGCTCCTGTAAGTGACGAGTCGCACGAGAACTGACGGCATCCGGGAAATACCCCGTGCCGTTTTCTTTCAGGGTCACGCTTTTGACTTCCACGTAGCAGTCAGGCAAGCCTTCATGAGTAAGCAGAAAATCCACGCGACTGTTCTGACTGCCATACTTCACTTCCGCCTTTACGGCGGCATAGTCTGCCAGAGCAGGAATGCTGCCTGCAGACAGCGCTTCTTTCACCACCTGATTGGCTCGCTGGGTATTAATGCAGGCAAGTCCGCCGGGCTGGGTATCGACCAGTTCCCAGGTACAGGGCAATTTGCGTTTGGGGTCTTCAGAGTCCCAAAACCAGACTGTCGACCCTGCTTCACCACAGTTGCGCATGGAGCCGGTATTGGGGCAGTGAATCGTCAGAAAGCGCCCGTCACGGGTCTGAATGTCCGCCAGAAAACGTTTATAACGCTTGATGAGCACACCTTGCTGCAGAGGTACAGGCCACTTCATCAGGTGCCTGCCTCGATGAAGCGAGCGATACGGCTCACTGCTTCTTGCAAACGCTCAAGTGAGGTCGTGTAGGCAAAGCGAATATAACGCTCAGGGCTGGCATGACCGAAGTCAGCTCCCGGGGTAATGGCGACGCCTTCGGCTTCCAGCAGATCAAAGCAGAATCGGTAGCTGTCTGGGGTTATCGCAGAAACATCCGCGTAGATATAAAAAGCGCCTTGCGGCTCAAAAGGCACATTGAAACCAAGCTCACGAAGGGCTGGCAGCAGGAAATCACGACGCTTGGCAAAGGCCGCACGACGCTCCTCCAGCACAAGACGCGTTTCTGTTTCAAAGCAGGCAAGCGCAGCGTATTGAGCAATGCTTGGCGCTGAAATAAAGAGATTCTGAGCCAGACGCTCCAGAGGCTCGACAGCCCACTCAGGCGCCACAATCCAGCCCAGACGCCAGCCTGTCATACCGAAATACTTCGAGAAGCTATTAATGACAAAGGCCTGATCATTCACGGAAAGCGCCGTTGGCGCCTCCTGCCCATAACTGAGGCCGTGATAAATCTCATCGACAATAAAGTGCCCGCCTTTTGCCGATACGACTTCGCTGATCGCGGCCAACTCCTGCTGGCTCATCACATAACCTGTCGGATTAGCCGGAGATGCCAGCAGCAACCCGGTGACCTCTGCCGTCCAGTGCTTGTCGACCTGTTCGGGAGTTAACACAAAACCTTCTTCTGGTTTAGTCGCCACCATCTTGGCCTGGGCGCCCACCACGCGCAGGAACTGACGATTACAAGGATAGGCGGGATCGGCCATCATCCAGCTATCACCGGGGTTAGCGAGCAATGCGCTTAACAGCATCAGACCGCCAGAGCCTCCGGCCGTCACAATGATCCGCGAAGCAGGAATCTCAAGGCCATAGCTCTGCCGGTAGTGCTGGCTTATCGCCTCGCGCAGAGCGGGAATGCCCGGGGCTGGCGTATACTGAGTTTTTCCTGTCGCCAGCGCCTGCTGACCAGCCTCGACAATACTGGGCGCTGTCGTGAAGTCCGGCTCACCAATTTCCATGTGAATAACATCATGTCCGGAGGCTTCCAGCGTTTTCGCACGCTGCAGCAAATCCATAACCTTGAAGGATTCAATCTGGTCAACTCGGCGAGCCCAGGATGGCGATGTCATTCCCACTTCCTCACAGCAGACAATAAAAGCCCGGGATTCTATCACGGGGCCGTCACATTCGCCGGATATCCCGCCACCGTCAGGAGAATGAGGGCCAGTTAAGACTAAGATCGAATATGCAAAAAAACCTGTGGAGCCACATTAAATAATCTGGTAGGTTGTTTCGCCTTTGCGAGAGACCCCATTGTTTGCAGGCATTTAGTCTTTGTCGGCAGAAAAAACGATGGGTCTGTAACAGCTAAGTGATGAGTGAGGCTGTGTTATGCCCAATAGTAATTCCTCTTTTCTAAAAAACTTTCAGCCTTATCAGGCCAAAGCGGATGAGGAATATATGAACGAGGCCCAAAAGGCCCACTTCACCCAAATCCTGCTAGGCTGGAAACAAGAGCTGATGGAAGAGGTAGACCGTACGGTTCACCATCTTCAGGAAGAAGCGAACAACTTTGCTGACCCGAACGACCGTGCCAGCCAGGAAGAAGAATTCAGCCTGGAACTGCGCGCGCGCGATCGTGAACGCAAGCTGACCAAGAAAATCTCTGAAGCGCTGGAGCGTCTGGAAGAGGACGATTACGGCTACTGCGACTCCTGCGGTATCGAAATCGGTATCCGTCGACTGGAAGCACGCCCCACCGCAACTCTGTGCATCGACTGCAAAACACTTGCTGAGATGAAAGAGAAACAGATGGGCGGCTAAGCCCTGAACCGACAGCCCTTCACCCGAAGGGCTGTCGCTGTTTAGAACTCACCACAGGCAATCGACATGTCTGGTTATATCGGTCGCTTTGCCCCCTCCCCGACTGGGCTTTTACACTTCGGTTCACTTGTGGCGGCTATCGCCAGCTATCTTGATGCACACGCCAACAACGGCCTGTGGCTGGTTCGTATCGAAGATATTGACCCTCCCCGTGAAATGCCCGGCGCAGCCGATGAAATTCTCCGAACACTCGAAGCGTTTAGTCTGCATTGGGATGGTGCAGTGCTGTATCAAAGCCAGCGCTACGCACGTTACGAGTCAGCTCTGGATCAACTCCTTAGCCAGAAGCAAGCCTATCCCTGCCAGTGCTCCCGCACCCAGGTCAAACAACGAACAGAGCTCCTTTATGATGGCTACTGCCGGGCCTATCCGCCGGACAGCCCTAAAGACTGCGCCCTGCGTATTCACATGCCCGACGCCCCCTTCACGTTTGATGATGGCATTCTCGGTCAGCAACACGTGGCACTAGGCCTTTGCGGCGATGCCGTTATCAAGCGCAAGGATGGCCTTTATGCCTATCAGCTGGCCGTCGTTTGCGATGATGCCGACCAAGGTGTCACGCATATTGTGCGCGGCTCGGACCTTCTGGACTCAACCCCCTGGCAATATCAGCTGCAACGCAACCTTGGAATGCCGCATCCTCATTGGAGCCACATCCCGGTAATTTTGAGTGAAACCGGCCAGAAACTGAGCAAACAGAACCTGGCGCCCGCTCTGGATGCACACTCAAGCGCCCGACTTTTATCACAAGCGATTCGTTGTCTGGGGCAGCCGCTTCCTGCAACGCTTGCTAACGCTCCGGTTCAGGAGCAACTTAGCTGGGCAGTCGCACACTGGCAGCGCAAAGCTGTGCCTGCCCTGATGAGCCTGCCGCCGGTGGATACCAATAATTATTAATATGCCAACCTGATTCTTGAGAGCCACATGTCCCTGACCAGCATCAGCCTTTGCGGCTTACTTTATGTGCTCGGCCTGAGTTTTCTGGCCTGGAGCTGTGAGCGCGGCATGATTAGCCGTCGCTGGCTAAGTCATCCAGCCGTCTATGTGCTATCCCTTGGCGTATATGCCAGTGCATGGACGTTTTATGGCGCTGTCGGCCTGGCCAATAGCTTTGGCCTTGGCTTTCTGGCGGCTTACATCGGCGCCATGCTGGCCTTTGTGCTGGCTCCCGTCATTTTTATTCCGATCATGCGGCTATGTCGTAACTTCCAGTTCAGCTCAATGGCGGACCTGCTGGCTTTTCGTTTTCGCAGCAGAATGGCGGGTGTTCTCACCACTTTCTTTATGCTGGTGGCCTCTATTCCCTTGCTGGCCATCCAGATTCAGGCCGTAGCGGAGTCAACTCAGGTACTTGCGCCTCAGGTCTCAGGCAATTCGGTGGCGCAGATCTTCTGCCTGGCCCTGACACTCTTTGCCATCCTCTTTGGCGCTCGCCACCCTTCCATTCGCGACAAACAGGAAAGTCTGGTCTTCGCTCTGGCCATCAAGTCACTACTCAAGTTGATTGCCATGCTGGCCATTGGTGGCTACGTTCTTTTTAGTGTGTTCTCCGGCCCCAACGACCTTCAGGACTGGCTCGACATTGCCTCACTCACACAGCCCAAACTTCTGAATGATGATGCCTGGCGAACCCTGCTACTGGCCTTCTTTGCCAGCGTTATCGTTATGCCCCACATGTTCCACATCGCGTTCACAGAAAACCTGAACACCCGCGCATTTCGCCATGCGGCCTGGGGCATGCCCCTTTTTCTGGGCGTCCTCTGCCTCAGTATTCCGCTGGTGATCTGGGCAGGAATGAAGCTTGGGCTGAATCAGAACCCGGAATACCTGCTGCTATATCTTGGCCTGAACGGCTACCATCCGATTTTGACCATGCTCGCATTTCTCGGTGGGATCGCAGCAGCGAGCGGCCTTATGATTGTGAGCGTTCTGGCAATGGCGGCCATGGCACTTAACCACTTGTTGCTGCCGGTCTTTCAACCGAATCCCAATACAGACTTTTACCGTTTTCTGCTGTGGTCAAAGCGCGGGCTGATCATCTCTGTCATTCTGCTGTCCTATCTTTACTACAGCACCATCGGCTATCGCTTCCCGCTCTACCTTCAAGGTCTGGTCGCCTTCATTGCCTTTTTACAGTTTCTGCCAGGACTGCTGGCGACATTATTCTGGCCACGAGGCCACCGGCTTGGATTTCTCTGGGGCCTTCTCACCGGGATGGCCTACTGGCTATTCGGCATGCTCTTCCCGCTGATTGGCGGTAATGTTGATGCCCCCAGCCTCAGCCTCTATACCAGCAACTGGCATGAAACCGCACTGTGGTCACTGACGCTGAATATCGGCATTTTTGGACTCTTGTCGGTGTACTGTAAACCCACCAGCAAGGAGCAACAGGTAGCGCATATTTGCGCCCTAAACGCCCTGCCAAGCACAGCATCTAAACAGGTACTCGTGACCAACTGTCAGGACTTTATTCTTTGCCTGACCCCTCACCTTGGTTACCGTACGGCAGAAAAAGAAGTGCTACAGGCGTTGGCGGATCTGAATCTTGAACCCACTGATCGTCGCCCGGCCAGCCTCAGGCGTTTACGCGAGCGGCTCGCTACCAACCTCTCAGGCCTGTTAGGCCCGACAGAAGCAGAGGAAATTCTGGATGCGTCCATTCCTTCTCAGGGAGATGACTCGCTCTATAAAGCCACCGATATTCACGTGATCGAAAACCAGCTGACGCAATACAAGTCTCAGCTGACCGGACTGGCTGGCGAACTGGACAGCCTTAGACGCTTCCACCGGAATATTCTGCTGCATCTCCCTATTGGCGTTTGCGCCCTGGGCGAGAACCAGGAAATTGCCATGTGGAATAATTCGATGGTGACGTATACCGGCCTTGCTGCTGAAGACGTTCTTGGCAATACCCTGGAGGATCTGCCAACACCCTGGCGCGGATTACTCAGTGACTTTATTCACAGTGATGAAGTCCGACTTAGCTCCACCCAGCTCAGCGTTCATCAACATATGCGCTGGTTTAGCCTTCAACGCATGGAGATTCAGGCAGAAACCGACGAGGCTCCGGTTGGCGAGCACACCGTTATTCTTCTTGAGGACGAAACAGAAACCAAACTGCTGGATGACCGTCTTGCTCACAGCGAACGACTAATTTCGGTAGGACGCCTCGCCGCGGGGGTCGCCCATGAAATTGGTAACCCGGTCACTGCGATAGCCTGTCTGGCGCAGAACCTTAAATATGAGACTGACAAGCCAGAACTCCTTGAGATTGCAGGGCATCAACTGCATCAAACTGACCGTATCAGTCGTATCGTGCAATCTTTACTGAGTTTTTCCCACTCAGGTCAATACGCTGATCTGGAGCGCTATGAGCCGCTGGATCTGAACGACTGTATTGATGAAGCCATTCATCTGGTCGGCTTTGATCACCGCGGTAAACAGATTCCATTTCAAAATGGCTGCCAGCGGCCACTGTGCATCTCCGGTGATGCTCAACGCCTGATTCAGGTGTTTGTGAACCTGTTCAACAATGCCAGAGACGCTTCTCCTGATGGCGCTCCCATCATTCTGCAAAGCCGGATGGATGACTTTTCCGTGCAGATTGATGTGATCGACCAAGGTAAGGGAATTCCTTCAGAAGCACTCGAACACCTCTTCGAGCCTTTCTTTACGACGAAGGAGCCGGGTAAGGGAACAGGTCTGGGCCTTTCTTTGGTCTACAGCATCATCGAAGAACATTATGGTAAGATTGAGGTTCGCAGCCGTACGGCTGACAGCATCACGGCCGATGAGAAAACCGCTGAGGTTCACTCAGGTACCTGTATCACCTTAACGCTTCCCCGGGCCACTCCCGCGGAAGACAGCAGTATAGGTTAGCTATGCGACGCATCTTGATTGTCGAAGATGAAGCCATCATCCGTCAGGCTCTGAAAAAACTTCTCGAACGTAACGATTACCAGGTCGATGATGCTGGATGCGTGGATGACGCCTTAAAGTTTTCATTGGAAAACTATGACCTGGTCATCAGCGACTTACGGCTTCCCGGTCGTCCTGGTACGGATCTGATCCGCGAAGTTAAGCATTGCCCCGTGCTTATTATGACCAGCTATGCCAGCCTGCGCTCTGCTGTGGATGCCATGCGCGAGGGGGCTGTAGACTACATTGCCAAGCCCTTTGATCACGATGAGATGCTCGCCAGTGTCAAACGTATCATCAAGCAACAGGATGAGCGTCAGGCCAATGCAGGTAGCGATGTGATACCCATGACTCGCCGCTCCGCACGCTCAGATAACTCCGCTCCACGCTCACGCATGATCGGTAGTTGCGAGGCGATGCAGATGCTGTTTCGTCGCATCGCCAAAGTGGCAGGCACCGATGTCACGGTACTTATTCAGGGTGAGTCAGGCACGGGTAAAGAACTCGCTGCACGCGCCATTCACGAGCAAAGCTCTCGTGGTGATCGCCCGATGATCTCAGTGAATTGTGCGGCTATTCCTGAAAGTCTAATCGAATCTGAGCTTTTCGGTCATGAGAAAGGCGCTTTTACCGGTGCCGTTGCTGCACGAAGCGGCCTGATTGAAGCCGCAGACACCGGCACACTCTTTCTGGATGAGGTCGGAGAACTGCCTTTGGAAGCCCAGGCACGCCTGCTTCGTGTCCTTCAGGAAAGCGAGATCCGCCGCGTCGGTTCGATTCAGTCCAAGAAAGTCGATATTCGCCTGATTACAGCAACCCACCGCAATCTTCGTGAGATGGTAAAGGAAGGCAAGTTCCGTGAGGACCTGTTCTACCGACTCTACGTCATGGACATTCGTATGCCAGCATTGCGTGAGCGAGGCGATGACATCATTGAGATTGCGGATGTTCTGCTTGAGCGCTCCAGCCGTAAGCTTGGTCGTGAGGACCTCGTATTCAGTACGGATGCCTTACATACCCTCAAGCGCCACCCCTGGCCGGGCAACGTACGTGAACTTGAAAATGCCATCGAGCGCGCAGTGATTCTTGTCGATGACGCAGTGATTACCCCCGACCTGCTGGGAATACCGCTGGAAGACGATGAGCTTGATCAAATTGAAGCTCGCCTGAGTGCAACCAGCAGTAATACGCGGCAGCGCATTGCGCCTCTGGGAGCACGAGCCGTAAAAGAGAATCTGTCACTGGATGACTACTTTCTGCGCTTTGTTCTCGAGCATCAGGAAGAGATGAGCGAAACCGAGCTTGCCCAAAAGCTCGGGGTTAGCCGTAAATGCCTGTGGGAAAAGCGACAAAAGCTCGGAATCCCGCGCAAGAAATAGCCATCAGAGCCGGCATAAGCCGGCTTTTTTGTACCAAAGCAGTGCGTCACTTTTCTCACCTAGGTGTTACCAGAGTAACTAAAACCTGTCCCCTGAGGTAACACATCCCTGTTACCGCCTTTCCAAAAAACATAAATATTCTTTAAAAACAGCAACTTAAAAAACTGGCACAAGGAATGCTTTATACTGGAGCAAAGAAGAAAGCTTCTGCACCGGTTTGCAACAATAAAAATAAAAAACGTCGAACCTGAGCAGAGACCCGTAAAATAAAAATAACATCGGGTAGAGAAAGCTAATCGCTTTAGACCTCCGGCCTTTTTATCGGTCGAGATCACGGAAACAGCAGGAACAACAAGCCAACAATAAAAATAAAACCGGCAAAGAATACCTACTGTTTCACTCATCAAGGTGCATGACTGTACCGGATGTCTAAAGCGATTTGTTTATACCGGACTCGAACATGCCCTGTCTGGCTGCCGCCGCAATAACAACAAGAGGGCGGCACTTCATAGAATATCTCCCCCCCCTTATTCAAGTACGCCTTTGATACCATCTATTTTATGCCTTAATGATGTTCTAATTTTTACCTTAGAGCCGTCGATGGTATTATCCGCATTCCTTTAATGCCTGATGCGCAACGCAATAATGCTGCGTTTCATGACGATCATCTTCTAAGCCTATGGAATATCAGGTGAACCTATATTATCTGATTGGTTTTGCAGTCATCATTGGTCTGGCCGTGGTGATCGCTCGCCTCTTCAGCCGTCCTCAACCTTCAGGAAGCGCCATGACGGCCATTGAATCCGAACAATCCATGCACGTCATCTCTCGTGATGAGCACAACATTTCCCGTAAAAATATCAGTCAGAATGCCTTGAAGGTTCTCTACCGTCTTGGCGATGCGGGTTTTGATGCTTACATTGTCGGCGGCGGCGTGCGTGACTTGCTGCTGGGGCGCTCTCCAAAAGACTTTGATGTCGCCACCAATGCCAGCCCTGAAGAAGTTCACCGCCTATTCCGCAATTCTCGTCTGATTGGCCGACGCTTCAAGATTGTGCATGTCCAGTTTGGTCGAGAGATTATCGAGGTAGCGACATTCCGTGCTCATCACCCGCAAAGCGAAGAAGAAAACGCTTCGGATCACAGCCGTCAGGCGGAGAGCGGCATGCTGCTTCGGGATAACGTTTACGGCACGCTTGAAGAAGATGTAGAGCGCAGGGACTTCACCATTAACGCTCTGTACTACACGGTTAAAGATTTCTGTATCTACGATTACCACAATGGCCTGAATGATCTCGAGCAGCGCCGCATTCGCATGATTGGCAACCCGCAAGACCGCTATCGTGAAGATCCGGTACGCATGCTCAGAGCAGTTCGCTTCGCGGGCAAACTCGACTTTGAACTGGAAGAAGCCACAGCAGCCCCCATTCTGGAGCTTGCCCCCCTGCTGAAAGACGTCTCGAATGCCCGTCTTTTTGATGAAGTATTAAAGTTATTAAGCGCAGGTCAGGGAGCACCAACCTGGCACCTGATGTGCCAATACCAACTGGTTGAGCCCATTCTTCCCATGACTTATCGCAGCCTGAGCGGTGACGACGAAACCACCGCTATGCAGCGCAGACTGGTAGAACATGCACTGGCCAATACCGATCGTCGTATTGCGGAAGAGAAACCTGTAACTCCCGCCTTCCTCTATGCAGTACTGCTTTGGGCTCCATTGTTGGAAGAGCTGGCACGGCTTCAGGAACAGGAGCGCATGCCACTGATCCCGGCTCTTCATGAAGCAGCACAGCGCATCATGGAGCGTCAGGTTCGCCACATTGCGATTCCGCGTCGTATCAGCAGCATCATGAAAGAGATCTGGGAGCTGCAGTTCCGTTTACCTCGCCGCCAGGGCAAACGCGCTGAGCAGCTCCTGGGACATCCTCGCTTCCGTGCTGCTTATGACTTCCTGCGACTTCGGGAAATCGCTGGAGAGGATCTTGATGGTTTGGGCCAATGGTGGGAAGACTATCAACAGCTTGAAGGAAATGACCGCCGCGAAATGAACCGTGAGACCGCTGCGGAAGAAGGCGGTGATACGCCCAGACCCCGTCGTCGACGCCCACGTAATCGAAAGCGAAAAAGTGCGGATGAATAGACATCAGTTCCCACTTGCCTGGATTGGTCTTGGCAGCAATCTTGAGCAGCCACTGCAGCAAGTAAAAGAGGCACTGGAAGCACTTCGACAGCTGCCAGATTCCCAGCTGCTGGCACATTCCGGCCTATACAGAAGCGATCCTGTCGGACCTCCTGGCCAGCCTGACTATATCAATGCCGTAGCCCTTATCGCTACGGCACTCGACCCCCATACACTGCTGGACGAAATGCAGCGTATAGAGAACGCTCATCAGCGGGTACGAAAAGAGCGCTGGGGACCACGAACGCTGGACCTTGACCTGTTACTTTTCGGACAAGAAGTCATACAAACCGAGCGTCTAAGCGTTCCTCATCCTTACCTTCACGAACGCAGCTTCGTCCTGTATCCATTGGCAGAAATCAGCCCTGCCCTGGAGATACCCGGCAAGGGGCCATTGTTCAGCCTTTTAAGCCAGTGCCCAATGGCTAGCCTGAGCAGGCTTCCCTCCAGCCACTGGCAAGCGTCTGAATCTTCAGACTGAACACACGACACTTAAAAACGCTAAACCAAAGCCATAATTACAGTAAAAGACGGCCTTAAGGTCGCATCATGCCCATAATAGAGAGCTTCAGGCTCTTGTGACACAAGGTAACCCGAATGAAAAAGGTCACCCTCAATACGCTGTCCAAACTGAAAGCGGACGGTGAGAAATTCAGCTGCCTGACAGCCTACGATGCCATTTTTTCACACCTGCAAAACTGTGCAGGCGTGGAAGTGATTCTGGTCGGCGATTCTCTCGGCATGGTACTTCAGGGTCATGACAGCACATTACCTGTCAGCGTCGATGACATGGTCTATCACACCAAAGCGGTTAGTCAGGGTAACTCCAGCGCCCTGATTATGGCTGACTTACCCTTTATGTCCTATGCCACGCCTGAACAGGCCATGCACAACGCCGGACGGCTCATGCAGGCAGGCGCTCATGTCATCAAGATAGAAGGCGGCGCCTGGCTGGCGGATACCATCAGACTGCTGGCTGAACGCGGCGTTCCGGTATGCGCTCATTTAGGTCTTACTCCTCAGACAGTGAACGTCATGGGAGGCTTCAAAGTGCAGGGAAAAACCCCCGAAGCGGCCCAGGTTCTGCTGGATGATGCTGCTTTGCTGGAAGCCAATGGCGCAAGCTTGATTCTGCTGGAATGTGTACCTCGATCTCTGGCAAAAAACCTGGCGGAAAAAGCTCATGTACCAGTAATTGGCATTGGCGCGGGAGCGGATACCGATGGACAGGTTCTGGTCATGCACGACATGTTAGGTATGAATACCGGGTACGTTCCACGCTTCGTCAAAAACTTCCTGGCAGAGAGTGATGATATCCAGAGTGCTTTTAGCAACTATGTGAAAGCGGTCAAAGATGGCACCTTCCCAGCTGACGAACACGGGTTTGACTGATGCTGATTTTCGATAAAGTTGCCGACCTTCGTGCACACCTACGCAAAGCACGCCTTTGCGAGCAGCGTATTGGCTTTGTACCCACAATGGGTAACTTGCATGACGGACACATTTCCTTAATTCACAAAGCTCGCGAAACCGCAGATGTGGTCGTCGCCAGTATTTTTGTGAACCCACTGCAGTTTGGGCCAACTGAGGACCTGGAGCGCTACCCCCGGACATTTGAGGAAGATTGCGCCAAGCTCCGCGAAAGCGGCTGTGATGTACTTTTTGCTCCCGACGTGAAAGAGATGTATCCAGAAGGCTCTGGCAGCCAGACGCTGGTCAATGTACCTGAACTGGCCAATATTCACTGTGGTGCCAGCCGCCCGGGGCACTTTCAGGGCGTCGCCACAGTGGTGGCCAAACTCTTCGGCATTGTCCAGCCGGATACCGCGATTTTCGGTCTGAAGGACTTTCAGCAGCTGGCTGTGATACGCCAAATGGTAAATGACCTGTGTATGCCGGTCACCATTATTGGTGCGCCTATTGCCCGTGCAGATAATGGCTTGGCACTGAGCTCACGAAATGGCTATTTGACGACTGAAGAGCTTGCTACCGCTCCTGCCATCTCACGCATTTTGAATGAAACCATTAGCCTCATCCAGAATGGCAATCGCCAATACCGACAGCTTGAGAATGAGGCCAAGGCCAAGCTGGAAGCAGCAGGACTCAAACCTGACTACTTCTCAATTTGTGATCAGCAGAAACTTCAGCCGGCATCTCCCGAGTCAGAAATACCCCTTGTGATTCTTGCCGCAGCCTACCTTGGCAAGGCGCGTCTAATCGACAATATTCGCCTCGATTAATCTCTCCTCACCGGGCAATGGTGACATTGCCCATTTATTGATTTCCTTCATATTTTGCTGCTTTGCAACATATGTGAACTGGCGCATTTGCCAATTTATCACCTATGATGATTTGGCCCCTCTCACTACATCATTAAGGGAGATATGTAATGCGTGACGTTGTCATAGTTGCAGCAGGAAGATCAGCAATAGGTAGTTTTGGAGGAGGACTGGCCTCCCTGAGTGCAGCAGAAATCGGAAGTCAGGTTATCAAGTCGCTGCTGGAAAAATCCGGCATCGCCCCAGAGCATGTTGATGAAGTTATTCTCGGACAGGTGCTAACTGCAGGTTGTGGCCAGAATCCCGCACGTCAAACCACGATTCATGCAGGACTGGCAGAAACTGTCCCAGCCATGACCATCAATAAAGTCTGCGGCTCAGGCCTAAAGGCCGTTCATCTTGCAACTCAATCCATCCTCTGTGGCGATGCGGATCTGGTTATCGCCGGTGGACAGGAGAGTATGAGTCAAAGCCCACACGTTTTACCCAAGTCACGTGATGGCCAGAAGATGGGCGACTGGAAGCTCGTCGATACCATGGTGAATGACGGACTATGGGATGCATTCAATGATTACCACATGGGCATCACAGCAGAAAATATCGTCTCCAAGTATGGCTTTACACGCGAAGCGCAGGATGAATTTGCTGCGGCGTCTCAAGCCAAGGCAGAGGCAGCCATGGCCTCTGGTCGTTTTGCTGACGAAATCATTCCTATCAGCGTTCCCCAACGTAAGGGCGACCCTCTGATTGTTGATAAAGATGAGCAGCCGCGTCCCGGCACTACTGCTGACAAGCTTGCCAAACTACGCCCGGCATTCAAGAAAGACGGTAGTGTCACTGCCGGTAATGCTTCTTCATTGAATGACGGTGCGGCCGTTGTGATTCTTGCCAGCGCAGAGAAAGCTAAAGAATTAGGACTGCCTGTGCTAGCTACAATCAAAGGCTACTCAAGCGTAGGGGTTTCCCCTGAAATTATGGGCACCGGCCCCATTGATGCGACGAAGCTCTGCCTGAAGAAGGCAGGTTGGAGCATTAGCGATCTTGATCTTGTTGAGGCGAACGAAGCCTTCGCCGCCCAGGCGATGTCAGTGAACACCTCACTGGAATGGGATACCAGCAAGGTCAACGTCAATGGCGGTGCTATTGCTCTTGGGCATCCTATCGGCGCTTCTGGGTGCCGAATCCTGGTCACTCTGCTACATGAGATGACTAAGCAGGACGCCAAGAAAGGGCTGGCCACGCTGTGTATTGGTGGCGGCATGGGTGTGGCGCTAGCTATCGAGCGATAATCTTGCAAAGCAACTGTCTATAAAGAAAAAGCCATCCTCAGGATGGCTTTTTTTGTAGATGAAAACTGTGATTATTCGCGATAGCTACTATGACAACCCTTGCAGGAACCACCCAGCTCGCCGACAGCCGCCGTTAAAGCATCACTATCACGAGCATCTGCTGCTGCTGAGACTTTACCTAGCGCATCATGAAACTTACCCTGGGCCGCTTTAAAGCCGTCTGGATCTTGCCAAATCTTTTTGGACGCTTCGCTATCCGCCACACCAGCTTCAGTACCCGGCACAAAGGATGAAAACGCGCGGTCACTAGCAGCCTCAAGCGCAGCAACATATTCCTTAGCCTTGGTCTGGTCCACAGCACCACTCTTTGCCAATGACCGAAGGTTACCCGCGTTATCCTTGATCTGATGGAAAGCCTGATGGCGATGCTTGATGATTTGTTCAGGAGACATGCTACTCAAATCGTCAGCCGCCATAGCGGCACCAGAGAATAGCAAGGTTAAAGAAGCAGCAATCACGGATGACTTAATCATTATCCTTCCCTTGAGAGAATGTGTTATCAGCACCTCAAGCATAGGACAGAAAAGGGGGCCATAGGCCCCCTTCACTTGTAACAGAATGTGTGGGCGATCTGTCGCCAGATTACGCTTCTGTCACATCCTTCATGGTCAGCTTGATACGACCACGTTGATCAACATCCAGTACGCGAACCAGGACTTCGTCACCTTCGTTCACATAGTCAGAGACATTGTTAACACGCTCCTGACTGATCTGGGAAATGTGCACCAGACCATCTTTACCAGGCAGGATATTAACAAAGGCACCAAACTCAGCCAGACGTACCACCTTACCTTTGTAAACCTGACCAATTTCAGCTTCACAAACAATGGCTTCGATACGATCTTTGGCCGCGTCTGCAGCTGCACGGGTATCCGCATAAACACGTACGGATCCATCATCTTCGATATCGATGGAAGCGCCAGTCTCTTCACAGATAGAACGGATGGTTGCACCGCCCTTACCGATAACATCACGAATCTTGTCTGCAGCAATCTTCATGGTCAGCATGCTTGGTGCATTAGGCGACACTTCAGGGCGCGCATAACCAATGACAGTGGCCATCTCACGCAGAATGTGCAAACGAGCATCACGCGCCTGCTCAAGAGCGATTTCCATGATTTCTTCAGTGATACCCTGAATCTTGATATCCATCTGCAGTGCAGTGATACCACTTTCGGAGCCAGCCACTTTGAAGTCCATATCGCCCAGGTGATCTTCATCACCCAGAATGTCGGTCAGTACAGCGAAACCGGAAGTCTCTTTAACCAGACCCATCGCAATACCAGCGACCGCCTTCTTCACAGGTACACCTGCATCCATCAGTGCCAAACTGGCAGCACAGACAGAAGCCATAGAACTTGATCCGTTAGATTCTGTGATCTCGGAAACGATACGAATGGTGTAAGGGAAGTCCTCTTCTTTTGGCAGCATGGCTTCAACACCACGACGCGCCAGACGACCATGACCGATCTCACGACGTCCTGGAGGACCCATACGTCCACACTCACCTACAGAGTATGAAGGGAAGTTGTAATGGAACAGGAAGCGATCTTTACGCTCACCTTCCAGCGCATCAATGATCTGCGCATCACGCATGGTACCCAGAGTACAAGTCGCCAGCGCCTGAGTCTCTCCACGAGTAAAGAGCGCAGAACCGTGGGTCTTGGACAGCTTGCCGATCTGTACATTCAGAGCACGAACGGTTTTGTTATCACGACCATCAATACGCGGCTCACCACGAATGATACGACCACGAACAATTTCTTTCTCAAGGCTGGAGAACAGATCACCAACGTGCTCGGCATCTGTTGTTGCCGCATCACCTTCGGCCATAGTACTCATCGCCTGAGAACGCAGTGCATCGATAGCGTCACGACGAGCAGTTTTGTCGGAAACGGTATAGGCCTGAGCCAATGCCTCGCCGACCAAACCTTTCAGCTGATCTTTCAGCTCGGTGTTAGTTGCCTCTGGCTTCCAATCCCAAGCAGGCTTGCCAGCTTCAGCAGCAAACGCCTTAATGGCTTCGATCGCAGTCTGCATCTCCTGATGACCGAACAGTACAGCACCCAGCATTTCGTCTTCGGTCAATTCCTGAGCCTCAGACTCAACCATCAGAACTGCTTCATCAGTACCGGCAACCACCATGTCGAGCATAGAGCTTTTCAGCTGCTCGAAAGTGGGGTTCAGCAGGTAACCTTCTTCTTCACTGAAGCCAACACGTGCTGCACCAATAGGACCAGCGAAGGGGATACCGGAGATGGTCAGCGCTGCAGAAGCACCCAGCATTGCAGCAATATCAGGATCATTAATCTTGTCGGTGGAAACGACTGTACAGATCACCTGAACTTCGTTTTTGAAGCCCTTAGGAAACAGTGGGCGAATTGGGCGATCAATAAGACGAGAGGTCAGAGTCTCTTTCTCAGAAGCTTTAGCTTCACGCTTGAAGAATCCACCAGGAATCTTACCGGCAGAGTAAGTTTTTTCCTGATAGTGAACAGTCAGGGGAAAGAAATCCTGACCGGCTTTGGCTTCACGAGCGCCAACCACAGTACAGAGTACCTGGATATCACCCATGGTAACCATAACTGCACCCGTTGCCTGACGAGCAACTTCACCAGTTTCCAAGCGAATCTCATGACCGCCATACTGGAAGCTTTTAACCACTTTATTGAACATAATTTTTTCCTAGCAAGAACGCTTGGCGAGGATCCCGCGCATTCAGACAAAGCCAGTACTGCACTGGACTCGGGAATAAACCCAGAGCAGTACAGGCTCAACGCGCGTCAGAATTCCTCAAAACGTTATGGATGACAAAAAGCACACCCTTTCTACATGAAAAAACGCCGCGACAAAAGCCGCGGCGCTTCAGTTACCTTAGCGGCGCAGGCCAAGGCGACCGATCAGCTGGGTGTAACGCTGAACGTCTTTCTTCTTCAGGTAATCCAGCAGCTTACGACGCTGGTTAACCATACGGATCAGACCACGACGTGAGTGGTGATCTTTAGCGTTGGCTTTGAAGTGACCCTGCAGGCTGTTGATGTTATGAGTCAGCAGCGCAACCTGAACTTCAGGAGAGCCAGTGTCATTTGCAGACTGACCAAACTCTTTCAGGATCTCAGCTTTCTGTTCTACGGACAGTGCCATTGTTTTTTCTCCGATTAATATGCCATTAACAAACGCTATCCGTGCATATTTACAGATAACGCGCCCCCATCAGGAGGTTTTAAGCAAGCGACGAGCCTTTAACAGCCCATTCGCTTCGATATCCGCCAAGCCCAGAAAAATCTGATCTTCACGGTAGATCCGAACAAGACCTTCGCCATCTCCGGAATTCAATTCCACAGACTGGCCATTAGTGATTTTGCCAGCCTGCAAAGCGCTCAATTCTACCTTATCGAGGTGAAGAACGGCAGTATCTACTGCCAATAAATGCGCTTTGAGCGGATTAGCACCTGCATCAGGATTAGCCATATCCTGACACTGCTCTAGCGTATGAGCCTGATCGAGCCGATAAGGACCAGCTTGGGTGCGTCTAAGAACGCTAACATGTGCGCCACAACCGAGGATCTCACCAATATCTTCCACTAGGGAACGTATATAGGTCCCTTTTGAACAACAAACCTCAAGACGCAAAGTCGTTGAAGTACGCCCCAAAAGCTCCAGCTTATGAATTGTCACCTCTCGACGTTTACTCGACATATCCACTTCCTTGCCCTCTCGAGCAAGTTTGTAGACAGGCTGACCATCGATTTTCAATGCTGAATACTTTGGTGGAGTCTGCTCAATAAGACCGCGAAACTTTTGTAGGACCGATTCGACCATCTCATCTGTCAGCTCAGGCACTGAAGCAACCTTGAGAATTGTTCCTTCAGCATCCCCTGTGTCTGTGATAACACCCAACGTCGCCTCAGTGATGTAAGTTTTATCACTGTCCAACAACATCTGAGAGAATTTCGTTCCTTCACCAAAGCACAAGGGCAGTACGCCTGTTGCCAGAGGATCCAGCGCACCGGTATGACCTGCTTTAGCTGCTCTCAAAAGATGACGGATACGTTGCAGGGCTGAGTTTGAGGTTAACCCTTGGGGCTTATCCAGCACCAGAATACCGTTAACCTCTTGCCAGTAAGAAGATTTATTCTTGGTCATTGGAATCATCAGAAGAGCGTTGGCGAGCGCTGTCTTCACGCACCGCTTGCGTAATTAACGCGCTCAGATGATTACCTCGATTGAGGGTGTGATCATAATGAAAACGCAGAGAAGGAATCACACGCATACTCTTAAGTCCACGTGCCAACTCAGTACGAAGAAAACCCGCCGCCTGATTCAGCAGTTTCTGGGCTTCTTTGTAACCTTCCTCGGAATCATCCGTATTAAGCACAGTGAAATACACGTCAGCGTAGTTAATATCTTTAGAGATACGAACATCACTGACTGTCACAATACCCAATCGGGGATCTTTCATTTCCAGCTGAATGATACGGGCCAGATCCTTTTGGATCTGGTCCGCAACACGCTGGGTACGACTATACTCTTTAGGCATACCTGAGCTCTTGATTCAGGGTTACAGGCTGCGCTCTACGGTCAGCACATCGAATACTTCGATCTGATCACCAACGCGGACATCGTTGTAGTTTTTCACACCGATACCACATTCCATACCCTGACGTACATCGTTGACGTTTTCCTTGAAGCGACGCAGAGAGTCCAACTCACCACCTTCAAAGATAACCACGTTATCACGCAGCACACGCAGTTTCTTACCACGCTGGACGTTACCTTCAATCACCATACAGCCTGCAACCAGACCGAACTTCGGCGAACGGAAGACATCACGCACTTCAGCAGTGCCTAGAATTTGCTCATGGAACTCTGGTGCCAGCATACCAGACAGTGCTTTCTTAACATCATCAATGATGTCGTAGATCACACTGTAGTAACGCATGTCGATACCTTCACGCTCAACGATAGTTTTTGCACCACTATCAGCACGAACGTTAAAGCCGAACACCACGGCACTGGATGCCAGTGCAAGGTTAGCATCAGACTCGGAAATACCACCTACACCACTAGACACGATAGTGACTTTCACTTCGTCATTCGACAGATCAACCAGAGCTGAAGAAAGCGCCTCCAGAGAGCCACGAACATCCGTCTTAAGAACGATATTCAGGTTAGCTACCTTATCAGCACCCATATTCTCAAACAGGTTATCCAGTTTTGCTGCCTGCTGACGAGCCAGTTTCACATCACGGTATTTACCTTGACGGAATAGAGCCACTTCACGAGCTTTCTTCTCGTTAGCCAATACAGTGAAATCATCACCAGCATCAGGTGCACCATCGAGACCCAGGATCTCAACGGGAATTGCGGGACCCGCTTCATCGATCTGATTACCGTCTTCGTCAAGCATAGCTCGGACTCGACCGTAATACATACCAGCCAGAACAACGTCACCACGGCGCAGGGTACCATTTTGAACCAGCAGTGTAGCCACTGTGCCACGACCTTTATCCAGTCGAGACTCAACAACAACACCGCGCCCGGGAATGTTGGAGGCCGCTTTAAGTTCAAGAATCTCTGCAACAAGCAGAACAGTCTCAAGCAGCTCATCAATACCCTGACCACTTTTGGCGGAAACATGAACGAATTCAGTTTCTCCACCCCAACTGGTTGGCACTACACCACGTGCAGCCAGCTCGCTGGTAACGCGATCTGGATCTGCAGCTTCTTTATCGATTTTGTTGATAGCCACAACAAGAGGCACACCCGCTGCTTTCGCATGCTGGATTGCTTCTTCGGTCTGCGGCATTACACCATCATCTGCTGCAACAACAAGAATAACGACGTCAGTTACCTTGGCACCACGAGCACGCATTGCAGTAAAGGCCGCGTGTCCAGGAGTATCCAGGAAAGTCACCATGCCACGATCAGTGTTTACATGATAAGCACCGATATGCTGGGTAATACCACCAGACTCGCCAGCAGCTACACGTGAGCGGCGGATATAGTCGAGCAGGGAAGTTTTACCATGGTCAACGTGACCCATAACGGTAACAACCGGTGCACGATCCTGATAATCGCCTTCTTCAGCGTTTGCCTGCTCTACCAGATTATCTTCCAGCTCATTTTCGTTCAGCAGTTTGACCTTGTGGCCCATCTCCTCAACAACAATGACTGCAGTATCCTGGTCAATCACTTGGTTAATGGTCGCCATTGCGCCCATTTTGAACATAACCTTGATGACTTCTGCAGCTTTTACTGCCATGCGCTCAGCCAGCTCGGCTACAGTGATTGTTTCAGGGATAGAAACTTCACGAACGATAGGAGCTGTAGGCTTCTCAAAGCCATGCTGGTTCGAGGAAGATTTCGCTCCACGCTTGGCTTTCAGAGGTTTGCGCGCACCACCTTTACGGGCACCAAACTCATCATCACCACCGCCTGCAGCACGACGAACACCAACTTTAGCCTTACCAGGCGCACGACGGCTTTCGTCATCATCACGCTCGCTACGACCTTTGCCAGCCTTTCCGGCTTTGTCCTTAGCGGCTTTGCGCTTTTTCTCAGCTTCACTATTCTCTGCTGCCTGAACATCAGCGATAGAAGCAACGGGAGCGGAACTGTCCTCTCTCGTTTTCTTCTTCGGTGCAGCAGCTGGAGCTCCTGCCGGAGCCTTAGTTACTTCAGGAGCTGCCTGTGGAGCCTCCTGCGTAGCAGCTCGCACATCTTCAACCGGTGCAACGGCTTCTTCCTGTTCAGCCTCGGCATTTGCCGCAGCTTCATCACGCTTGACGTAAGTACGCTTCTTACGAACTTCGATGTTTACAGTTTTCTTCTTACCAGAAGAGTTGCTGACTTTCAGCTGACTGGTGGTTTTACGCTTTAAAGTGATTTTCTTGGGAGTAGCATCGCTATTCTCCTCATCACCACCATGGCTCTTCTTCAAAAAAGTCAGCAGAGTCATACGTTCCTTTTCAGAAACGATATCACCGGATTTAGCGTGCTGAAGTCCTGCTTCTTGCATTTGAGTTAACAAACGCTCGACAGGAACTCCAACCACCTCGGCCAGTTGCTGAACGGTAACTTCTGCCATTATGGGTCTCCTCTATCCGCTGCGTTTACTCTTGAGCAAACCAAGGAGCTCGCGCGGTCATAATCAGCTCGGCAGCCCTTTCTTCGGTCATGCCGTCAATTTCCATAAGCTCGTCAATCGACTGTTCGGCCAGATCTTCCATTGTCACAACACCCTTGCTTGCCAGAACAAACGCAAGGTGACGATCCATACCATCCATCGAAAGCAAGTCTTCTGCTGGCTCACCATCAAGCTTCTCTTCTGAAGCGATGGCCATATTCAGCAGGACATCTTTGGCACGACCACGCAGCTCTTCTACCAGTTCTTCGTCGAGTTCTTCGATTTCCATCAGCTCTTCTTTAGGCACATAGGCAACCTCCTCGAGGGTGGTAAAACCTTGCTCCACAAGAAGAACAGCAAAATCTTCATCAACGTCCAGCTGCTCCATAAACAGGGAGACAAGCTTGCCGCTCTCTTCCTGTTGTTTGGCATCAGCGTCCTCTTCGCTCATTACATTGAGCTCCCAGCCAGTAAGCTCACTTGCCAGACGAACATTCTGTCCGCTACGGCCAATGGCTTGGGCCAGATGATCTTCTGCAACGGCGACATCCATCATGTGAGCGTCCTCATCAACAACAATGGAAGCCACATCCGCAGGTGCCATTGCGTTAATAACGTACTGCGCTGAGTTATCGTCCCAAAGGACGATATCGATACGCTCACCTTTCAATTCAGTCGACACAGCCTGTACACGAGCACCACGCATACCAACACAGGCACCCACAGGATCGATACGACCATCATTGGTTTTTACAGCGATTTTTGCGCGTGAACCGGGATCGCGTGCAGCGCCCTTGATCTCAATTACTTCTTCAGCGATCTCAGGCACTTCAATTCGGAAAAGCTCAATGAGCATTTCCGGACACGTACGGCTAAGAACAAGCTGGGGACCTCGACCGTCAGTACGAACTTCTTTCAACAAAGCTCGAACTCGGTCACCAGTTCGGTATGCTTCGCGAGGAATCAACTGATCTCGCGGCAATACAGCTTCTGCGTTATTACCAAGATCTACGATGATATTGTCGCGGGTTACTTTCTTGACAGTAGCGGTGATCAGATCCCCCAGGCGGTCACGATAAGCATCAACGACCTTCGCACGTTCTGCTTCACGGACTTTCTGAATAATAACCTGGCGAGCAGTCTGCGCTGCGATACGACCGAAAGCGATTGATTCAATCTGCTCCTCGTATTCATCGCCTGGTTGAAGGGCTGTATCAATTTCATGCGCTTCCTGCAGCGTTAACTCAGTACCGAGTGCAGGAACGACCTCGTTAGACATTACCAACCAACGACGGAAGGTGTCGTAGTCACCCGTCTTACGATTAATCGCGACGCGAATATCAACTTCTTCTTCGAAACGTTTTTTGGTAGCGGTTGCCAGGGCAATCTCAATGGCCTCGAAAATCACTTCCTTGGACACATCTTTCTCGTTAGAAAGAGCTTCCACCACGTTCAGAATTTCTTTGTTCATGCCTATGCCTCGCCTTGTAGCTCGTCGCTGACAATCCTCAGAATTCCGGTTCTACATTTGCCTTATCGATCAGATCGAAAGGCAACAGATACTCGGTTTCTTCTACCTGCAATGCGATGTTTTCATCGTTCACCGCGCTGAGGCGCCCAATAAACTTGCGCCGCCCTTCAAAAGGCATACGCAAACGTAACTTCACCAACGATCCTGTATATGCAGAAAACTGCTCCAGGTTATAAAGTGGCCGATCCAAACCTGGAGAGGAAACTTCTAATACATATTCACCAGAGATAGGATCCTCAACATCAAGTAAGGCGCTTGCCTGACGACTCACACTGGCACAGTCATCCACACCAACGCCGGACTCACTATCGATATAAACACGCAAAACACTGCGGCGACCTTGCGCCAGAAACTCGACTCCCCATAACTGAAAACCAAGTCCGGACACCACAGGGGCCAGCATTTCATAAAGCGCAGCTTCTTTACCTGTCACTCGGGAAACCTCTCTGACGCAAAAACAAAAAATGGGTCAAAGACCCATTTCCTCTCCCCAGTTAAAACGGGGAATCCTCTCCACAAGTAACAAAAAACCCCTTCTGGAGGGGTTTTCTGGAGAAAATGATGGTTGCGGGGGCCGGATTTGAACCAACGACCTTCGGGTTATGAGCCCGACGAGCTACCAGACTGCTCCACCCCGCGTCAAAATCGCAATTATCTTACATGATAACCAGACTTTACTTCAAGAGATCACATCTCAGATATGGTGCCGAAGGCGGGACTCGAACCCGCACGACCATAGGTCACTACCCCCTCAAGATAGCGTGTCTACCAATTCCACCACTTCGGCAATTCTTTATTACTAGCGGGTTACTTTGAATCTTCACCGACACTAGGCAAGTCATTTACTTCGGCATCATTTACAGACTTCGAAGGAGCAGATGTATTTTGCTCAACTTGCTTGATAACGTCCGCAGAAGGCATACCAACAGCAGACACATCAGAAACTTTTTCTTTGGCAAAATAAGCCAAAGCAAAACTGGTTACAAAAAACGCTGCAGCAAGCCCAGCTGTCATTTTCACTAAAAAAGAGCCTGAACCCTGACTACCAAATACAGTCTGGGAAGCCCCGGAGCCGAATGCAGCACCTGCATCTGCACCTTTGCCCTGTTGCAGCAAAACCAGTGCAATCACACTGACAGCCAAAGCAACATGAACAACAATAACTAGAGTTTCCATTAGCACTTACACCTGCTGTCGCGCACGACAGATCGCAAAAGAAGGATAAAGTTTACTTTACTGATTTTGCCCGGCTTAGTACTTATGCTCTACGCAAGAGCTTTCCAAAACCTCTAGCAGACCAGCATTAAGGTAATTCAACTGGCCGCCTCAACTCACAGAAATACACTGAACGTTTTGAAGCGGCGCCAATACTACTCGTCTAATCAGTCACTTACAAGCCCTAGACAAGCTTAGCGTAAATATTTTCGACCTTAGAAGCCAACTCTTGCCCCAAACTCTCTACGACTTCAAGGCTCTCGTGTTCCAGGGTGACGCGAATTTTTGGCTCTGTACCCGACGCTCGCAGTAAAACCCGCCCCTTCCCATCCAACCGAGTCTCCACTTCAGAAAGCGCAGCGACCAGTTCAGGTATACTCGCCGGGTCCTTCTTAGCAGCTACCCGAACGTTCGTCGTCACCTGTGGCACCTTGCAAATCGCACTACACGCCTGCTGTAGCGTCTGATTATTCCGAACCAATGCCGCCAAGACTTGCAATGCAGCAATGATACCGTCGCCGGTTGAATGCAGATAACGGCAGACAATATGGCCTGAAGCCTCACCCCCCAGCCACCAGCCGCGACTAATGAGCTGCTCCATCACATAACGGTCACCAACTCCCGCCCTGATGAACGGAATACTCTCAGCCGCAAGAGCCTGCTCGAATCCAAAGTTAGACATCAGAGTGCCGACAACCCCCCCTTCAAGTAACCCCTGGGTTTTAAGGTCTTTGGCTATCAGATAAAGAATCTCATCACCATCAACGACTCTTCCAACCTGATCCACCATGACAACACGATCACCATCTCCATCGAAAGCGATTCCAAGATCAGCATTGACTTCTTTTACTTTTGCACACAACGCATCTGGCTCGGTAGAGCCAACGCCTGCATTGATATTCATGCCGTTAGGAGAGCACCCCATTGTTGTCACTTGAGCACCTAGCTCCGAGAACACACTGGGCGCGACATGATAAGTAGCACCATGCGCACAATCCAACACAATCGAGAGCCCTTCCAGACTCAGGTGTCCACCTAATGAGCTTTTACAGAACTCGATATAACGGCCAGCAGCATCTTCTATACGTCTCGCCTTACCCAGCTTTGCAGGCTCAACCATATCCATTGGCTGATCAAGCAACGCCTCAATTTTCTCCTCTACCACATCAGGCAACTTCTCCCCCTGTGCAGAGAAAAACTTAATCCCATTATCTTCAAAGGGATTATGCGAGGCGCTAATAACAATGCCTGCAGCACATTTAAAAGTTCTTGCAAGGTAGGCAATCGCCGGCGTAGGCATTGGCCCTAACAACAAAACATCAACCCCCGCCGCGGATAGACCTGCCTCTAAAGCAGACTCAAACATGTATCCAGATAGGCGAGTATCTTTGCCAATGACGATCCGGCTTCGCCCTTCTTTAGCAAAAACCTTTCCTGCAGCCCAGCCAAGCTTCATGACAAATTCTGGAGTAATGGGAAACTCCCCAACGCGACCACGAATTCCATCAGTGCCAAAATAACGCTTAGACATTCCCATTTATCCTTTTAACACGTGAAAAGCCGTCTTAACGGCATCAGCAGTTTCAGCAACATCATGCACACGAACAATCCATGCCCCCATACTCACTGCAAGTACAGCAAGCCCAACGCTGCCAGCCATGCGCTGATCTACAGGCTTACCCAGGATATCGCCTACCATCGTTTTACGAGATACGCCTACTAATAAAGGACACCCCTCAACACCCAGGCGCGGCAACCCCCTAAACAGCGTTGAGTTATGCCCAAGGGTTTTGCCAAAACCAAAACCGGGATCAAGAATAATGCGACTTTTATCAATCCCATGAAGAACACAGTCATTTATCGCGAAGGTCAGACAATCCAAAACTTCTGAGACGACATCTTCATAGACTGGCGCATTTTGCATTTGCCGAGGCTCACCCTTCATATGCATCAGGCATACTGCAACATCCGACTCACTAACGACAGCCAAAGCCCCTGGACGCGAGAGCGAGCGAACATCATTAATCAAATGTGCTCCAGCACTAATAGCCCCCGCCATCACTTTTGCAGAACTGGTATCGACAGAAATCGCGACATCTAAACGAGAACGGATCGCTTCCACCACAGGAACCACACGATCATACTCTTCAGCTTCAGCAACGTCGGCAGCTCCAGGACGAGTTGATTCACCACCGACATCAATAATACTGGCACCGTTGGCCAGCATTTCTTCTGCCAAGAACAGGGCTTTATCAATTGATTTATAGGCCCGCCCTCCATCAGAAAATGAATCTGGAGTGACATTCAGAATCCCCATAATTTGCGGGCAATCCGATGAAAGCTCACGCTCACGCAGTTTCATCAAGCACTTTCCTTAAACACAAAAAATAAAGGCCGTATGCAACGGCCTTTTTAATATTTGATTACACGGAAATCCTAGTGAGAAGGATGAGCTCCAGGAGCCTCATCGGCACCTTTATCACCATTCTCATCAGAAGAGTCCATTTTTTCATCAGCTTTAGACTCTTCTTCTGCACTGGCACCACCACTACCAGATGCAGGCGGTTCATTATGAGAGTCAGTCCAACCATCTGGTGGAGTAACAGGTTTACGCGACATTAACTCATCAATCTGACCTGAATCGATAGTCTCATACTTCATCAAAGCCTCAGCCATAGCCTCCAGAATATCGCGGTTATCGACGAGAATCTGCTTAGCCTGCTCATAGCATGAGTCGATAATTTGCCGAACTTCCTGATCAATCAACTTAGCCGTTTCAGGTGAATATCCCTTTGCAGCACCACCGGCACCACGACCAAAGGGATCTGCATCATCCTCTGCATAGAGTAGTGGCCCCAATTTTTCAGAAAGCCCCCAGCGAGTCACCATATTATGAGCAAGATGAGTAGCACGCTGGATGTCATTAGAAGCGCCCGTGGTTACTCCCTCTTTACCCAGAGTCATTTCTTCAGCAAGACGTCCACCATACAGACTACAGATAGAACTGATAATTCCCTGACGGCTATGGCTGTAACGATCTTCCTCGGGCAGGAACATTGTCACCCCCAGCGCACGCCCACGCGGAATAATAGTAACTTTGTAAACCGGGTCATGCTCAGGCACTAAACGCCCAATGATTGCGTGCCCTGCTTCGTGATAAGCAGTGTTAAGACGCTCTTTATAAGACATCACCATAGAGCGGCGTTCAGCTCCCATCATGATTTTGTCTTTCGCCTTTTCCAGCAAGCGCATATCAACAAGACGCTTGCCTTCCCGAGCTGCAAATAACGCAGCCTCATTTACAAGGTTTGCGAGATCAGCACCAGAAAAACCTGGCGTACCACGAGCAATCAAATCCGCACGCACATCATCAGCACGAGGCACTTTTCGCAAATGCACTTTCATGATGGCTTCACGGCCGCGAATATCGGGAAGGCCTACATGCACTTGACGATCAAAACGCCCAGGACGCAGCAATGCCGAGTCCAGCACATCAACACGGTTAGTCGCAGCGATAACAATGATACCTTCGTTACCCTCAAAACCATCCATCTCTACGAGTAGCTGGTTCAGAGTCTGTTCGCGCTCATCATGACCCCCGCCCATGCCACTACCACGGTGACGACCAACCGCATCAATCTCATCGATAAATATGATACAGGGCGCTTGCTTTTTAGCTTGCTCAAACATATCTCGAACACGAGATGCGCCCACACCCACAAACATTTCGACGAAGTCGGAACCTGAGATAGAGAAGAAAGGAACTTTGGCTTCACCCGCAATAGCGCGGGCAAGCAATGTTTTACCCGTACCCGGAGGCCCAGCCATCAAAACACCACGGGGAATTTTCCCCCCCAGACGCTGAAACTTGCCGGGATCACGAAGAAAGTCGACAAGCTCACCAACCTCCTCTTTCGCCTCCTCAACACCTGCCACATCAGCAAAAGTTGTTTTGATCTGATCTTCACTCAACAGGCGAGCACGACTTTTACCAAAAGACATTGGCCCACCTTTGCCACCACCGCCTTGCATCTGTCGCATAAAGAACATGAATACAGCAATGATGACCAGAATTGGGAAACTCGCTACCAGAAGTTGCGTCCAGATACTTTGTTGCTCAGGCATTTTGCCTTCGATCGTGACTTTATGATCTAAAAGATCATCCACCAATTTGGGATCCTGCAGCGCCGGACGAATGGTTTCAAAATGATCGCCATCAACACGAGTTCCTTGGATCGTGTAACCATCAATCACAACGCGACTCACACGCCCAGCCTGAACTTCAGAGACAAAATCTGAATAGCTGACACGCTGCCCTTCAGACTCAACACTGAAGTTGTTGAAGACCGTCAGCAGCACTGCGGCAATAATCAGCCAAAGCACCAAGTTTTTTGCCATATCGTTCAAGAGCCCACCCTCTTCAACCTTATTATCTTTCCTGAACTAACTCAGGCACGAAACCCTAAACCCACAAGATAAACTTCACGAGATCTTGCACGGGAAGCATCTGGCTTTCGGGTCAGCACTCGATCAAACGAGCTTCTAAGCTCTTGCATGTATTCCTGGAATCCTTCTCCTTGGAACACTTTTGCGACAAAGTTACCATCAGGCACTAGCACAGTTCTAGCCAAGTCTAAGGCTAGCTCTACCAGATACATGGCTGCCGGCTGATCAATATTGGAATTACCACTCATATTGGGGGCCATGTCCGATATTACAAGATCAGCTCGCTGCCCGTTCATGCGCTCTAAGATCGCATTGTAGACCTCTTCAGAGGTGAAATCGCCCTGAATAAAGTCGACACCTGCAATTGAGTCCATTGGCAGAATATCAGAGGCGATAACCGTACCATGATCTCCAACCAAAGACGCTGCGACTTGTGACCACCCACCTGGAGCAGCGCCTAAATCTATCACACGCATTCCGGGCCTAAATAGCCGATCCTTGTCATTTATTTCCATCAGTTTGTAACTTGCGCGACTGCGATAGCCATCCTGACGAGATTTTTTGACATACTGATCGGCAAAATGCTCCTGAAGCCAGCGTCCACTACTTTTAGATCGAGCCAAAACTACTAACTCCTCACGGATACCTACTCAAAACCAGCACGATTAAGTACAATTTCCGTTTTGGCAGATGCCACCTGAATAGAAAACGAAACGGATATTATGAGCTTAACCACTGAAGAAAAAAAGCGCCTGCGCGGCATCGGCCACCATCTCAAACCCGTAGTCACCGTTTCTGACCGCGGACTCTCTGAAGGTGTCGTACAGGAAATGGATCGCGCCCTGGAGGATCACGAACTCATAAAAGTGAAGTTCAGTATTCCGGACCGCGAGGAAAAGCGTGAAGTTATGGCTGACTTGGCGCAAGTCTGCGAGGCAGAACTTATCCATATCATTGGAAACATTGGCCTCTACCTGCGTAAAGCAACTAAGCCTAACCCAAAGCTTTCCAATTTAAAGCGCTTCCAATAAAAACTGCGTACAGACAATCTCTGTACTTATATTGAAGACAAAAAAAGAGCCGCATACGCGGCTCTTTTCATTAGTGCAGTTGTCAGATTATGTGCTCGACAGCACCAACCTCATATTCCACATCACCCTTGGGCGTCTTAACGACAACCACTTCACCTTCCTCTTTGCCAATTAAAGCTCGAGCAATCGGGGAGTTAACTGAGATTTTACCTGATTTCAGATCAGCTTCATCATCACCAACAATCCGATAGGTAACGGTAGTGTCATTTTCAAGATTGAACAACTCAACAGTTGTTCCAAAAATCACCTTACCGGAGTGAGGCAGCTTGGAAACATCAATAACCTGGGCATTCGCCAGCTTAGATTCAATCTCCTTAATACGCCCTTCACAAAATCCCTGCTGCTCGCGCGCAGCATGATATTCAGCGTTTTCCTTCAGGTCTCCGTGCTCTCTGGCTTCCGCAATCGCTGCAATAATACGCGGACGATCTTCGGACTTCAGGCGAGAAAGCTCCTCACGAAGCATTTTCTCGCCCTGCACTGTCATCGGGATCCTACTCATACGTCAATTCCTGCATGCAGTTCCTGGAGGCGACGTACTGTACTCAGCTCGCCGAAGCTACGTGCCATACAAACTGCATGAGCACCCGCCAGGGTTGTCGTGTAAGGCACTTTATGCTGTAGCGCGGAACGACGAATCAGAGAAGAATCCTCAATCGCCTGACGTCCCTCAGTTGTGTTGACAACATAGGCGATCTCGCCATTTTTAATCATATCAACAACATTAGGACGACCTTCGGTCACTTTGTTCACACGCTCAGCGTCAACACCCGCGTCAGTCAGCGCCTGATGAGTACCGCCTGTGGCGATAATAGTGAAGCCCTGCGCGATCAGGTTTTGCGCCAGAGTGATAGCTTCCGGCTTATCCGCATCACGAACACTGATAAAGGCTTTACCCACTTGAGGCAAACGCTCACCGGCACCAAGGCTCGCTTTGGCAAAGGCCTCCGAGAAGCTCTCACCTACTCCCATTACTTCACCCGTTGACTTCATTTCAGGGCTAAGAATGGGATCCACGCCCTGGAACTTGGCAAACGGGAAGACTGACTCTTTGACACTGTAATAAGGAGGTACGATTTCCTTAGTAAAGTTTTGAGCACCCAAGGTAACGCCGGCCATTGCACGCGCAGCGACTTTTGCCAGCGAGGTACCAATGCACTTTGAAACGAAAGGCACGGTACGCGAAGCACGCGGATTAACTTCGATGACATAGATTTCGCCATCCTGCCACGCTAACTGGACGTTCATCAGGCCCTTTACGCCCAGCTCAATCGCCATGCGCTTAACCTGGTCACGCATCTGGTCCTGAACATCTGCAGGCAGACTGTACGGTGGCAGTGAGCAGGCAGAGTCACCAGAGTGAACACCACACTGCTCGATATGCTGCATGATGGCACCAATCACAACCGTTTCGCCATCAGAAACCGCATCAATATCGACTTCAACAGCTTTGTGCAGGAATCGATCCAGCAGCACAGGGGCGTCATTGGACACTTTAACTGCATTGTTCATGTAACGACGCAATTCGTCTTCTTTATGAACAATCTCCATTGCACGACCACCCAAAACATAAGAAGGACGCACAACTAATGGATAGCCAATTTGCTCAGCGCAGCGAACAGCTTCTTCGATGCTTCGAACGGTGGCATTAGCAGGCTGCTTAAGTTCAAGCTTCTGCAACATGCGCTGGAAGCGCTCGCGATCTTCTGCACGATCAATAGCATCCGGTGTTGTGCCGATAATGGGCACACCTGCTTCTTCCAGAGCAACAGCCAATTTAAGAGGCGTTTGTCCGCCGAACTGCACAATCACGCCTACTGGCTTTTCGATGCGGACGATCTCAAGAACATCCTCCAGTGTCACCGGCTCGAAATAGAGACGATCGGATGTGTCATAGTCGGTAGAAACTGTCTCAGGGTTACAGTTAACCATGATAGTTTCGTAACCATCTTCACGCATTGCCAATGCTGCGTGCACACAGCAGTAGTCAAACTCGATGCCCTGGCCGATACGGTTAGGACCACCACCCAGCACCATAATCTTATTACGATCAGAAGGGTTTGCTTCACACTCTTCCTCATAGGTCGAGTACATGTAAGCCGTATCAGTGGAGAACTCAGCCGCACAAGTGTCCACACGCTTATAGACAGGGTGAACTCCCAAAGCCCAACGACGCTTACGGAACTCTTTCTCGCTGACCCCCATAAGCTCTGCCATGCGGTCATCAGAGAAACCTTTACGCTTGGCACGGTAAAGGGTGTCTTTATCCAGTTCAGAAACTGCCAGTTTGGACAGTTTATCTTCCGTTTCCACCAGGTCTTTCACCTGAACAAGGAACCAAGGATCAATGCCGGACATTTTGTAGCATTCTTCAAGCGACATACCATGTCGGAAGGCATCAGCTAGGAACCAGATGCGATCCGCGCCGGGCAGCGTCAGCTCACGTACCAACAGGTCGCGAACCTCTGGATCATTATGATCCACCACTGAGTTAAGGCCGGTTTTACCCACTTCCAGACCACGCAGCGCTTTTTGCAACGACTCCTGGAAAGTACGACCAATGGCCATAACTTCACCAACAGACTTCATCTGCGTCGTCAGACGGTCATTAGCCTGTGGGAATTTTTCAAAAGTAAAACGAGGGATCTTAGTTACAACGTAATCGATAGAAGGCTCGAAAGACGCCGGTGTTTTACCGCCAGTGATGTCGTTCTGCAGCTCATCCAGCGTATAGCCGACAGCCAGCTTGGCAGCCACTTTAGCAATCGGGAATCCCGTTGCCTTGGAAGCCAGAGCAGAGGAGCGGGAAACACGGGGATTCATCTCAATAACAACCATACGGCCGTCTTGTGGATTGATACCAAACTGAACGTTAGACCCGCCTGTTTCTACACCGATTTCACGCAGTACAGCCAGAGAGGCATTACGCATCAGCTGATACTCTTTATCAGTTAGCGTTTGCGCAGGAGCCACTGTAATAGAGTCGCCGGTGTGAACGCCCATGGCGTCAAAGTTTTCGATGGCACAGATGATGATACAGTTGTCATTCTTGTCACGGACAACCTCCATCTCATACTCTTTCCAGCCGATCAGCGACTCATCGATCAGCAGCTCGCGCGTTGGAGAGAGATCCAAGCCACGCTGGCAGATTTCTTCAAACTCTTCCTTGTTGTAAGCGATACCACCGCCTGAACCGCCCATGGTAAAGGAAGGACGAATAATACAAGGGAAACCGATATCAGCCTGAACATTCCACGCTTCGTCCATGCTGTGAGCAATCGACGCACGCGGACACTCAAGCCCAATCTTCTTCATTGCCACATCAAAGCGATCACGGTTTTCCGCTTTGTCGATGGTATCTGCGTTAGCGCCAATCATCTCAACGCCAAACTTTTCCAGCACACCGTGACGTTCAAGGTCCAGCGCACAGTTCAGTGCTGTCTGACCGCCCATGGTAGGCAATACTGCATCAGGACGTTCTTTTTCGATAATACGGGCAACCGTTTCCCACTGAATTGGCTCGATGTAAGTCGCATCAGCCATAGCAGGGTCAGTCATGATGGTGGCTGGGTTGGAGTTAACCAGAATGACGCGGTAGCCTTCTTCACGCAGAGCCTTACAAGCTTGGGCACCGGAATAGTCAAACTCACAGGCCTGGCCGATAACAATAGGGCCAGCGCCGATAATCAAAATACTGCTTAAATCTGTACGTTTTGGCATGTCTCTCTACCACTTAGCAAGCGGGTGACTGGCTGCCCAAGCAGGCAGCCGCTCTGGCTCCAAATCAGCGATTGGCCTTATATTCACCAATTTCACGAATGAAACGGTCGAACAGTGGCGCTACATCGTGCGGGCCGGGGCTTGCCTCAGGATGTCCCTGGAAGCTAAATGCTGAACAATCAGTGCGCTCGATACCTTGCAGCGTCCCATCAAACAAGGACTTGTGGGTTGCACGCAGGTTGGCAGGCAAGCTGGATTCATCTACGGCGAAACCGTGGTTCTGGCTGGTAATCATTACCACACCGGTATCCAGGTTCTGAACAGGGTGGTTAGCACCATGATGACCGAACTTCATCTTCACGGTTTTGGCGCCACTTGCCAGAGCCAGCAACTGATGACCAAGACAGATACCAAACACAGGCACACGTGCTTCGATAACCTCACGAATTGCCTGAATAGCATAATCACAAGGCTCGGGATCACCAGGTCCGTTGGACAGGAATACGCCATCCGGATTCAAAGCCAGCACTTCAGCAGCAGAAGTTTTTGCAGGCACTACAGTCAGGCGGCAACCACGTTCAGAAAGCATACGCAGAATGTTGGTTTTAACGCCGTAATCAAAGGCAACAACGTGGAAAGGCTGATTTTCAGGCGTTTTATGCCCTGCACCCAACGCCCATACACCTTCGGTCCATTCATACTGCTCTTCGACAGTGACTTCTTTCGCCAGATCCATTCCCTTGAGACCGGGGAAAGCACGCGCTGCCTCAATGGCTGCATTTTCATCAATGTTGTCGCCCGCAACCAAACAACCGTTCTGTGAGCCTTTTTCGCTCAGCAGACGAGTCAGCTTACGCGTATCAATGTCGGCAATACCCACAATGTTACGCTGACGCAGATAGTCATCCAGAGCCTGCTCATTTCGGAAGTTGCTTGCCAGCATGGGTAAATCACGAATGACCAGTCCAGCAGCATGAACCTGTGAGGACTCCTGGTCTTCGGAATTGGTTCCAGTATTACCGATGTGAGGATAAGTGAGAGTAACGATTTGGCGAGAATAAGAAGGATCAGTCAAAATTTCCTGATATCCGGTCATGGACGTGTTGAACACGACCTCCCCGACTGATTGACCATCAGCGCCAATCGCAACACCCCGGAATACGGTGCCATCTTCAAGGGCAAGAATGGCTGGCTTAAGCAATTTAACCTCCCGGCATGAGCACATAAGATAAGAACTTCATTGGGCGATGCTGATTGATAGTTGCAAAAAAGCGAGATAAAACATCTTGGTTTCATCTCGCTTTCAAGAAAAGGCTATCACCATTTCGGATTCCTCGTCCTTCAAGCCCTCAGGCGTTGAACTTCGCGAGTCCTAGGCTGTAAGCTGCTCGCATCTACTGCAGCTAAATCCCGTCTATGATAAACATGCGACCCTAAGCTGTCTACCGCTTTGGTCTTAGATGGCAGATAAACTTGCCAGATGCCTGTTTTGCAGTAAAACCTGTTGCAACTCTACCCCCGAAGCCCCATTACCCTTCTCTGTTTCAGCAATTCATCGCATAATGCCTGACAAATCAGGCTGTAATGCATGCAAACGCTTTCGGAAGACGGATGAGCAAGAAGAAAAAGACCAGTTCTGACAACTTGATTGCCCAGAACAAACGTGCCCGACATGACTACCATATCGAAGAGCGCTTCGAGGCCGGACTTGTACTCATGGGCTGGGAAGTCAAAAGCCTTCGTGCAGGTAAAGGATCTCTGGCAGATGCCTACGTCATCATCAAGGACGGCTATGCCAGCATCGTTGGCACCCATATTTCTCCGCTGCTAACAGCATCCAGCCATGTAGTTTGCAACCCAACTCGAGAGCGATCACTGCTGCTGCACCAGCGCGAAATTGACAGCCTTGAGGATGCTATAAACCAGAAAGGCTATACCTGCGTACCTCTTTCACTGTACTGGAAAGGCCATCTGGTTAAATGCGACATCGCGTTAGTGAAGGGCAAAAAACTTTATGACAAACGAGATGCCGAGAAAGATCGAGACTGGGCAAGACAGAAAGAACGCCTGATGAAGCTTAACTAGGCATGTATACATCGAAGAGAAATAAAAAAGCCGGCGTTTTGCCGGCTTTTTTATAAGTGCTTTTTTCAACCAGCAAAGCCACCGCTCACACGACAACTTGCTCAATATCCTTGTACTAGACAGGCGGTTGCACTTGATAGAGCTTAGCCTTGAAGATAATGGCTTTTCCCGCCAATGGATGATTAAAGTCAACCGTGACACGATCAGGCTCAATCGCTGAGACGACTCCCGGCAACTCAGAGTTAATCGCATCACTAAAGGAAATCACCATCCCCTCTTCCAATATCATTTCCTGGTCAAACTGATCTGGTTTGAAGTATTGAATATTGGCAGGATTCCATTGACCAAAAGCATGTTCAGGCTCCAGAATCACTTCAACTTCAGCACCTTCCGGCCGACCAAGAAGCGCCCTCTCAAACCCCTCGAGTAAGCTGCCATCACCCACAACAAAAGATGCTGGCTCTCGGTCAAAATTGGAGTCAACCAACTCGCCAGTCTGAAGCGTTAAAGAAAAATGCAGGGTAACCCGCGCATGCAATGCAACTTCTGCCGCAGAGTTTGTCATCTCTAAAACCTGATCCAGTCAATCTCAGCTGCGCTTATCGGCCGCAGCATCAGTGTCACTTTTTTTCCACCCGAGCATCTCCGGGATCAGCATCAGCGCTCCTAACGTAATGCCTACATCCGCGATATTAAATGCCGGGAAATACCAATCGGCGTAATGGAAAGAAAGAAAATCCACCACATAGCCGTGAATCATACGGTCATAAAGGTTACCCAGAGCACCGCCGAGCACCAGACACAAGGCAACTGTCTGCCAACGCTGTTCCTGACGAAGCACCAATAGCCAGCGAACTATAACCACTGCGACGATGATTGCCAGCGCAGCAAAGAACCACCGCTGCCACCCCCCAGCAGCTGCCAGAAAACTGAATGCAGCCCCGGTATTGTGCAATAACGTTAGATTAAACACCGGCAGCACATAGACTGGGTCAGCATAGTCGAGAGCACCTGAAGCCATGGATTTTGTCCACAGATCCAGAATCAACACCAGCAAAGTAATCCACAACCAGACAAGATTTTTTGGATACATCACCGTATTAGCCATCAGAAAGCTCTCATCTATCCAGATCCTATAACCGGGCTTCGGTATAAAGCCCTCTAAACAAAAGCGCCCTAAGGCGCTTTTGTCATATTGCTCACTGAACACCATCAGGCAAACTGACGGACTTCACCTTGGCCATCTACGTTTTCAACACAACGACCACAGAGATCATCATGCCCGGCATGCTGACCAACATCAGGACGATGGTGCCAGCAGCGGCCGCATTTTGCGTACTCAGAAGCATGAACTTCTACTTTGAGACCTTTTAGCTCACTTTGAACCGCTTCGGCGGGAGCCGAAGCAAGCTCAGCAACGCTCGCCTCTGACGTCAGAGTGACAAAGCGCAGTTCAGACCCCAGTACTGACAGCGCCTGCAACAAATCACCCTCACAGAACAGCGCCACCTCAGCAGACAAACCATTCTTGATCAGCCCTTGATTACGGGCATTTTCCAGCTCTTTGTTGACCGCCTGCTTGGCCTCAAGAATCAGCTCCCACTGAGCAGGAGTAATAGTATCCTGCTCACTTAAGCGGAAGAGCCCCTGATACCAGCTTTCAAGATGCACAGACTCGCCACGCTGACCAGGCATTAGCTGCCAGATTTCCTCTGCTGTGAAGCTCAGGATAGGAGCAACCCAACGCACTAGCGCTTCTGCAATATGGAACAAAGCAGTCTGGGCAGAGCGACGCGCCAACGAGTCCGCCTGCGTGGTGTACTGGCGATCCTTAATGATATCCAGATAAAAGGAGCCCAGATCCAGCGAGCAGAAGTGATGCACTTTTTGGTAAATGTTCAGGAACTGATACTGCTCATAGGCCTGATGCACTTCATCCTGCAGCTGAGCAGCACGATCCACCACCCAACGGTCCAGCGCCAGCATGGACTCAGAGTCAACCAGATGCTGATCAGGCTCAAAACCAGCCAGGTTAGCCAGCAGGAAACGCGCCGTGTTACGGATACGACGATAGGAGTCAGCGGTACGCTTCAGAATCTCCTCAGACACCGCCATGTCACCGCTGTAGTCAGTTGCAGACACCCACAAGCGCAGAATATCCGCACCATACTTATTCATTACATCCTGAGGAGATACCGTATTCCCCAGAGATTTAGACATCTTGCGGCCATCCTGATCCACGGTAAAACCATGGGTCAACAGCGCTTTATAAGGAGCGTGACCATCAATAGCACACCCAGTCAGCAATGAGGAATGGAACCAGCCACGATGCTGATCCGACCCTTCCAGATACAGGTCTGCGCGTGGCCCCTGATCATGACCCAGCGGGTGCGAGCCCCGCAGCACATGCCAGTGAGTAGTCCCTGAGTCGAACCAGACATCCAGAGTATCGGAAATCTTGTCGTACTGAGCAGCCTCTTCACCCAGAAGCTCTTGCGCCTCCAGCTTAAACCAGCCCTCAATACCCTCTTTTTCCACACGCTGCGCAACCAGCTCCATCAACTCCGTAGTGCGAGGATGAAGCTCGCCCGTTTCCTTATGCAGGAAAAATGGAATAGGCACACCCCAATTTCGCTGACGGGAAATACACCAGTCCGGACGATTGGCAATCATGCTTTGCAGGCGGGGCTTACCCCAGGAAGGCACAAACTGAGTTTGTTCAATAGCGGACAGCGCGCGCTCACGAAGGGTATCCCCCTCTGTTGAGTCCTTATCCATACCGATAAACCACTGTGCCGTTGCACGGTAGATCACGGGAGACTTATGACGCCAACAATGCATGTAACTGTGCGTAATAGTTTTATGCGCCAGTAGCGCACCCACTTCCTGCAGCTTTTCAACGATCACTGGATTCGCTTTCCAGATCATCATTCCGCCAAAGAAAGGTAACGACTCAACATACACCCCATTCCCCTGTACCGGATTAAGGATGTCATCATTAGTCATGCCGTAACGCTTACAGGAATGGAAGTCATCCTCGCCATAGGCCGGCGCAGAGTGAACAATACCGGTACCCGCATCCACCTCAACATAATCAGCCAGATACATCGGCGATTGACGATCATAGAAAGGATGGCTGAATTTGATCAGCTCCAGCGCCTCACCCTTACAGCTGGCCACAGCCTGCCCCTCAAGACTGTACCGCTCAAGGCAGCTTTCAATCAGCGCCGTTGCCAGCAGCAGATATTTTTCGCCCACATCCACCAGCGAGTAGCTGTGTTCAGGATGCGCATTCAGCGCCTGGTTGGCAGGAATGGTCCAGGGCGTAGTTGTCCAGATAACCACCTGAACCGGCTTGTCCAGGGATACACCAAAAGCAGCCTCCAGCTTCTCCGGCTCAGCGCAAACGAAACCAACGTCGATAGTGGTCGACTTCTTGTCCGCGTACTCAACCTCAGCCTCAGCCAGAGCAGACCCACAGTCAAAACACCAGTTAACCGGCTTTAGGCCTTTGAAGACCATCCCGTTATCTACGATACGAGATAGCGCACGAATCTCATTGGCCTCGTTGGAGAAATCCATGGTTTTGTAGGGACGTTCCCATTCGCCAAAAACTCCCAGACGAATGAAATCTTTTTTCTGACCTTCGATCTGCTCGGAAGCGTATTCACGGCAAAGCTCACGCGCCTTATCAGCGGCCAAATGCTTGCCATGAGTAGTTTCAACCTTGTGCTCAATCGGCAACCCATGACAATCCCAGCCAGGCACATAAGGAGCATCAAACCCCATCATGGTCCGGGACTTGATAATCATATCCTTCAGGATCTTATTGACCGCATGCCCGATATGAATATTACCGTTCGCATAAGGAGGGCCATCATGCAGAATAAAACGGTCACGACCTTCGCTAATCGCACGAATCTTGCCGTACAGATCAATCGTCTGCCAGCGCTCCAGCATTTCAGGCTCACGCTGAGCCAGGCCTGCTTTCATCGGAAACTTGGTTTCCGGAAGATTCAGTGTGCTTTTATAGTCAGTCATTGGGCATTTTACTCAGGCTGAAAGTCTATTTCGTGCTTCCATGGCACTCAAACCAAGAACGGGCTTGAGCGATATCCAGTGAAATCTGTGTTTTCAGGGCATCCAGACCATCAAATCGCTGCTCTGAACGCAAAAAGTGGCGAAACACAACATTAATGTGACGCCCATACAGGTTGCCGGTGTAATCCAGCAAATGAACTTCGAGAGAGGCATGCTGACCATTCACGGTAGGACGCGTACCAATGTTGGCAACGCCCTGCACCCACTCCCCGTTGATGTCAGCTTCAACAGCATATACGCCAACCAAGGCAGGCTTTTTGCCTTTGAGCCCAACATTCGCAGTTGGCACGCCAATGGTTCTTCCCAGCTGGCGGCCATATTCGACACGCCCACTGATACTGTAATCCCGCCCCAGTAAGCGAGCGGCCTCACCCAACTCACCCAAGGCAAGCAGTTCTCGAATTCTGGAGCTACTTACGCGAGCAGCCGACTGAGTGAAAGTATCGGTACTAACCACCTCGAAGCCGCGAGAATCGCCAACCTGCTTGAGAAGTGAAAAGTCACCCGCGCGATCACAACCAAAACGGAAGTCGTCACCAACAACGAAGTGCCTGACCGACAACCCTTCCAGTAATACCGCATTTACAAAGGCTAATGCAGGTAATGCTTGTAAACGAGGATTAAAAGGCAGACATAAAATCGCATCCATACCTGCAGAGTCCAGATAACGGACTTTATCTCGCAGGCGGCTCAGACGAGCAGGTGCAGTCTCTGGAGCAAAAAACTCTCTTGGCTGTGGTTCAAACACAATAACCAGCGATGGAACATGCAACCGGCTTGCCGCCGCCTTAACATGCGCCAATACCTGCTGATGCCCGAGATGAACGCCATCGAAATTACCGATTGTCGCAGCACATCCACGAAAGCGATCAGACAAATTATGTAAGCCGCGGATTAACTCCATTGTGTGAGGAACTACCACCCAGTTCTGCAAAGCCACGCATTATATAGCAGCTTGACACAGCAAACCATGACTAGGCTGAGGCTCGAAGATGCCGTACCCGCAATCCCGACGCAAAAACCACTACCAGATAGAGAACAACCGCTACCACGATAATCAAAGCCATATGCCAAATTCGCTGCACTGTAGACCAGCCAAACCAGTTGTTTTCAGCAGGAACAAGGAAATACAAAAATGCTATTAGCGCTACATTCGCCATCAACAGCATAAAGCCGCGCTTAAACCAGCCCTCATGACGATGAAGCACACCAGCCTTCTTCAACCCCCAGGCAAGCAAACCTGCATTAAGAAACGCAGATATGGAAGTTGCCAAGGCCAATCCTGCATGAGCCATAGGCCCAATCAACAGCAGATTAAGCACCATATTAGAAATCATTGCCACCATGCCAATCTTCACCGGCGTTTTCGTATCCTGCCGGGCATAAAATCCTGGTGCCAACACCTTAATCAGCATGAAGGCCAGCAGCCCGACGCTATAAGCGCGAAGACTCTGCGCACTCATAGCAATGTCATGCTCGGTCAGCGCACCGTAATGGAATAGAGTAATAAGCAGAGGCTCTGCCAGCATCCCCAAAGCCAGCGCTGCCGGAATACCAATCAGCAGCACCATAAAGATCGCCCAGTCCAGCGTTCGTGAGAATTGCTCCGCTGACTTGCCAGCATGATGGCGAGAGAGGCTCGGCAGAATCACCGTAGCAATGGCAATACCAAAAACACCTAAAGGCAGTTCGGACAACCGGTCCGAATAATAAAGCCAGGACACACTGCCTGTTTGCAGAAAAGAAGCCAGCACCGTATCCAGCAGCAGATTAATCTGACTCACCGAGACACCAAAAAGCGCCGGGAGCATTAGCCGCAGGATTTTGATAACACCGCTGTGTTTAAAATCAACAACAGGCACAGGCAACAGACCCAGACGATAAAGAAACGGCATCTGGAAAGTGAATTGCACAATACCTGCGACCAACACCCCCCATGCCAGAGCCATGACAGGCTCATTCAAACGCGGAGCCAGCCATAAGGCAGTGGCTATCATCACCAGATTTAACCAAATTGGCGTAAACGCAGGCACTGCAAAACGTTTATAGGCATTAAGAATACTGCCCGCGAAGGCCGTCAGAGAAATAAGTAATAAATACGGAAAGGTAATTCGCAGCATACTGACCGCGAGATCAAACTTGTCTGGCTCAGCATGAAAACCCGGAGCAAACACCCAAGCCACAAAACGAGCACCTCCTATGGCAAACAACGTAACCACCAGCAAAGAGACACCCAGAACACCTGAAACAGCATTGATAAGGCGCTTAACCTCTTCTTTGGTCGCGTTGGTCTGATAGTCCGCAAGCACAGGAACAAAAGCCTGATTAAATGCACCTTCAGCAAAGAGGCGGCGTAAGAAGTTGGGAATTTTGAAGGCAACAAAAAACGCATCAGCACCCGCTCCGGCACCAAAAGCACTGGCAATGACAATATCCCTGATAAGCCCCATTACTCGGGACAGTAATGTCATTACGCTGACGACGGCACTGCTGCGTAACAACCCAACAACTTTCGCCTCTTTAGTGCCAGACTCTGCTTTTCCCATAGCAACCTTCAAAAAACCCTGTATTATCGTCACCGTCCTGACGGAGCTAAGCCCCGGACGACACGACAGGCATCATACGCCAACGCGAAATAAATAGGATGTCTGACACACAAAGAAAAATGAGCCCGAAAGTGGTTGACTTCTAAACAGTCACCAAGGATAATTTCGGGCCTTCAAATTGGCATAAATACACCCTTTTCTTGAATTCTCGAGGAGCCGGATTGTGGCAAATTCCGCAGGATCTAAAAAGCGTGCACGTCAGGCCGAGAAGCATCGTCAGCACAACGCTAGCATGCGCTCCATGGCACGCACCTATCTGAAGAAAGTAACCAAAGCTATCGAAGCGGGCGACACCGAAGGCGCCAAAGCCGCCTATCAGGTTGCTATCCCCGTTCTGGATCGCGCTGCTGACAAAGGCCTGTTCCACAAGAACAAAGCTGCACGTCATAAGAGCCGTCTGAATGCAGCAATCAAGAACCTGGCTGTAGCAGCCTAAGTTCTGATCAAGCATTAAGATCTCGTAATAAAACCGGCTAATGCCGGTTTTATTGTTTCTGGCAAAAGCAACTTGCATAACGCCAGACACAAAAAAGCCCGATTTCTATCGGGCTTTTTTCATATACCACGCAACAAACTAAGCCAATACAAGATTATCCCGATGCACTAACTCAGGCTCCGCACTGTAGCCCAACACATCCAGAATCTCCCGCGTCGAATGACCAATAATCTGCCTTGCCTCATCGGCAGAATAACCCACCAACCCTCGCGCCACGACATCTCCCTGCTCATTAACACAGAGAACCATCTCCCCCCGCGAGAAGTCGCCATCCACCGCCTTAACCCCAACAGGCAAGAGACTCACGCCATCATTACGAAGGGCAACCACCGCTCCCGGATCCAAGACAAGCTTGCCACGCGCTTGAAGATGACCCGCCAACCACTGCTTTCGAGCCGCCTGTGGAGACTGATCAGAGACCAGCATTGTCCCCAAACCTTCACCCTTGCGTAAACGAAGCAAAACATCCGACTCTCGCCCGCTAACAATCACCGTGGCCGCTCCGGAACGAGCCGCCACCTTCGCAGCACGCACCTTGGTCAACATACCACCACGCCCAAGGCGACCACCGCCACCAGCAATCATCTCAAGACTTTCATCACCCGCCATCGCCTCACTAATCAGCGTTGCCGAGGGATCCTTGCGCGGATCAGCAGTAAACAACCCCTTCTGATCCGTCAAAATAATGAGCACATCAGCCACGATCAGGTTAGCAACCAGCGCTCCGAGCGTATCATTATCCCCAAAGGCAATCTCACTGGTGATAACAGTGTCATTCTCATTCACTACCGGCACCACACCCCAATCAACAAGACCACGCAGCGTACTGCGCGCATTGAGATAGCGAGTACGATGGGATAAGTCATCATGAGTCATCAATACCTGAGCAGTATGCAAACCATGGCGCGCAAAGCTGGACTCCCACACCTGCACCAAGCCCATCTGCCCTACAGCAGCCGCAGCCTGAAGCTGGAAAAGCTCACGCGGTCGCTCCTTGAGACCAAGGCGACTCATTCCAGCCGCAACAGCGCCGGACGACACCAGCACCACTTCGATACCTTCTTTCTTTAACGCTGCCAGCTGATCAACCCAGCCATTAATCGCCACCTCATCAAGGCCACGACCATCATTCGTCAATAAAGAGCTACCGATCTTGACCACCCAACGCTTAGACCGGGCGAGCTTACCGCGCTTATCCACTATGACTCCTTAACGCACATACTCCACTTCGACGTCGTAATCATCATCATCGAAGTCATCATCATCGAAGTCATCATCAACCACATCCTGCTTACGCTTACGGCGCAGAGCATCAATGCGCTGACGCGCTTCGCTTTCAACCTGAACTCGCTCTTCTGCTCGCTGCTGAACCAGCTCAGGCTGCTCATCCTCCAGCAGATTCTGCTCGTCAATCCAACTCATAATGTCATGAGTGAGCGGCGAAGTTCCGTCTGCATTCACCGCCGAAATACGATAGACAGGGCCCTGCCAATCAAGCGCCTCAACGACGGCACGACAGCGCTCATCACGCTCTTCAGCAGGCACCATATCGAGCTTATTCAACACCAACCAGCGCTCACGCTGAGCCAGTGTCGGGCTAAACTTTCCGAGCTCACTGACAATAACCTGCGCAGCCTCAGCCGGAGTCTGCTCATCCCAGGGCGCCATGTCCACGATATGCAAAAGCAAACGGGTACGCGCCAGATGCTTAAGAAAGCGAATACCAAGACCCGCCCCCTCTGAAGCCCCTTCGATCAAGCCAGGAATATCAGCAATAACGAAACTGCGATGTTTCTGAATACGAACCACACCCAGATTCGGTACCAGCGTGGTAAAGGGATAGTCAGCCACTTTCGGCTTAGCAGCAGACACAGAGCGAATAAAGGTCGACTTACCCGCATTGGGCAACCCTAGCAAACCAACGTCCGCGAGCACTTTAAGCTCCAGCTTGACGTTACGACTCTCACCCGGCGTGCCATTAGTTGTCTGACGCGGAGCCTGATTCACACTGGACTTGAAGCGAGCATTACCCAGCCCGCGATAACCACCCTGAACCACCTTGATACGGTCACCATGACGCACCAGGTCACCCAGCACCTCTTCAGTGTCCTCATCAATAATCGAAGTCCCCACAGGCACCCTGATTACCAGGTCATCACCCGCCTTACCTGTACAATCCTTACCCTGACCAGGTTGACCATTCTCCGCCTTGTACTGACGCACAAAACGAAAATCCACCAGCGTGTTCAGGTTGTCATCAGCCTCCATCCAGACTGACCCACCATGACCACCATCACCCCCATCAGGACCACCGTTGGGAATAAACTTCTCCCGACGAAAGCTCATACAGCCATTACCGCCCTTTCCGGCCTCGACGACGATGCTGGCTTCATCTACGAATTTCATGTCTCACCTCTATCAGTAACCCACCGCTTATGCGAAGAAAAAAAAAGCCCCGCCAATGGCAGAGCTTTTTTCCGTCCGCAGAGCGGGCTATCAAGCAGCCACGATAGAAACGTATTTACGTTTCTTAGGACCCTTGACTTCAAATTTGACCACACCATCCGCCTTAGCGAACAGAGTAAAGTCTTTACCACAACCAACGTTCTCACCTGGGTGGAACTGGGTGCCACGCTGACGAACAATGATGTTGCCTGCGTCTACCAGCTGACCACCAAAGCGCTTGACGCCAAGGCGTTTACTTTCGGAATCGCGACCGTTACGCGAACTACCAGCGGCCTTCTTGTGAGCCATATTTCAATCCTCCGATAATCAGCGCTTAGGCGTTGATGCCAGTGATTTTCACCTCAGTGAACCACTGACGGTGACCGATGCGCTTCATGTGATGCTTACGGCGGCGGAACTTGATAGAAGTTACCTTCTCGCCACGACCGTGAGATACGACTTCAGCGCTAACTACAGCGCCGCCAACAACCGGAGCACCGATTTTGACGTCGTCGCCATTGGCAACCAGCAGCACTTTATCAAACTCGATATTAGCACCAACTTCAGCAGTCAGTTTTTCGAGTTTCAGAGTTTCACCGGCTTGTACCCGGTACTGTTTGCCGCCGCTTACGATAACTGCGTACATTGCTTTCTCCATGGTTAGCCTACCCGGCTACTAAGGGAAACCTACTTCTAATGGAAACACCATATGGTAGGGAGCGATTTCGGGCAGGTTTAAGGCGCAGAATTTTACGCAATCAGCCGTTTTTACGCAAGCGAAGTTTCAAACTCGCAAAAACTTTCTTTCCCACGCCAGACGCGGCTTGACAGGGTATGACCCCCTTCCTAGCATGAGGTCAATTTTTGGGACCGACCAACACACATGCAATCTCAACCTTTACACGCTGTTGTTGCGGACGACTTTAGCGCCGTCAACCAGTGCATACTTGAGCACCTCCACTCCGATGTGGCATTGGTTCAGACCATTGGCCATTACATCATCAATAGCGGCGGCAAGCGTGTGCGCCCGCTTCTGGCCCTGCTGACAGCGAAAGCCCTTAACTATGCAGGCGACCAGCACATCCCCATGGCGGCGGTTATTGAGTTTATCCATACCGCGACACTACTCCACGACGATGTCGTTGACACTTCCGAGATGCGCCGTGGCCGCCCTACCGCCAATGCAGAGTGGGGGAACGCTCCAAGCGTACTGGTCGGAGACTTCCTATATTCACGCTCATTCCAGATGCTGGTCGCGATTGGCGACATGGATGTGATGCGCACACTGTCCCACGCCACCAATATTATTGCCGAAGGCGAAGTACTGCAGCTTTTAAACTGCAACAACCCGGATACAACGGAAGAGGATTACATGCGCGTAATCCACGGCAAGACAGCCATGCTGTTTGAGGCCAGCTCTTTATCTGCAGCTTATCTGGCTAACGCCACTCCTGAATGCCGTGAGGCAATGGCCCTGTATGGTCGCCACATTGGCGCCGCCTTCCAACTTGCCGACGATCTTCTGGACTACACCGGTAACGCTGAGGAAATGGGCAAGAACGTTGGTGATGATCTTGCCGAAGGCAAACCCACTTTGCCGTTGATTTATGCGATTGCCAATGCACCTGAAGCACAGGCAAAGCTTATTCGCGAAGCCATTGAGCATGGCGGACTTGATCATCTTGAGGAGATCACCGCCTGCGTTCGCGATTGCGGCGCTCTCGACTACACCATCCAAAAGGCTGAACAGGAGAGCGATGCTGCGATCGCCTGCCTGACACACCTCCCCGACTCCCCTTACAAGAATGCCATGCGCGAACTGGCTATTGCCGCTGTCAAACGCAGCAAGTAATCCAGCTGCAGACCGCGCCGCGGTCTGCAACTTTAGGCAATGTTCAGCACCTGCCCCTGCCATCCAAGCCATGAGATGTATATAATGGCCGATTAATTGTGGTTCAGCGCGGCCAGAGTGCTGCGATTCTCCACCGATTTTGTTGCCAGGAATGGATAGATAACTTCGATGACAAGACCCTCCTCCTTTACTCGTGAAGAGCTGCTGCAGTGTGGCTACGGTGAAATGTTTGGCCCAGGCAATGCACAGCTGCCCGTCGGAAATATGCTGATGCTGGATCGCATCACCCATATCTCTGAAGTGGGTGGTGAATACGGCAAGGGCGAGATTGTTGCCGAACTCGATATCAGTCCTGACCAGTGGTTCTTCCAGTGCCATTTCCCTGGCGATCCTGTTATGCCTGGCTGCCTGGGTCTGGATGCCATGTGGCAAATCGTTGGCTTCTTCCTCGCCTGGAAAGGCAACCCCGGTCGCGGTCGCGCTCTGGGCGCCGGTGAAGTCCGCTTCTCGGGCCAGGTTCTGCCAACTGCAAAAACAGTAACCTATCGCCTGAACCTGAAGCGCGTTATTGAGCGCAAGCTGGTAATGGGTATTGCTGATGGCACCATGTATGTTGATGGTCGTGAGATTTACTCTGCAAAGGATTTGCGCGTCGGCCTGTTTACCACTACAGACCAATTTTAAGATTCTGATCCGATTGCGTTCGGACTAAGTTCATTGACTTTAAAGAGGGCACTCTGATGCGACGCGTTGTTGTCACCGGAATGGGTATCGTGTCCTGCCTCGGGAACGATAAGGCTACAGTCCTGGAATCACTTCGCCAGGGCCGTTCCGGTATTAGCTTTCAACCTGACTACGCTGAGCGCGGCTTTCGCAGCCATGTTGCCGGCGATCCTCAGGTTAACCTTGATGAAGCCATTGATCGCAAGCTTCGCCGCTTTATGGGCGATGCTGCGGGCTACAGTTATCTGGCAATGGCTCAGGCCATTGAAGACGCTGGTCTGGCACCCGAGCTGGTTTCCAGCGACCGCACAGGTCTGATCGCAGGATCGGGCGGCGCCTCCTCTGCAAACATTGTTGAGTCTGCAGACCTCGCTCGCGAGAAAGGTGTTCGTAAGGTTGGCCCCTATCGTGTCACTCGCACCATGGGCAGTACGGTGTCCGCTTGTCTTGCGACCCCGTTCAAGATTCGTGGCGTGAACTATTCTATTACCTCTGCCTGTGCGACCAGCGCGCACTGCATTGGTAATGCGATGGAGCTGATCCAACTTGGCAAGCAGGATGTGATTTTTGCTGGCGGTGGCGAAGAGTTGAACTGGGCTCAGACGGTTCTGTTTGATGCCATGGGCGCGCTTTCCACCAAATATAACGAAACTCCGGAGAAAGCCTCCCGCGCTTACGATAGCGAGCGTGATGGTTTTGTTATCGCCGGTGGCGGCGGCATGCTGGTTCTAGAAGAACTGGAGCACGCCAAGGCCCGCGGCGCAAAAATCTATGCAGAAGTGGTTGGCTATGGCGCAACTTCTGATGGCTACGATATGGTTGCTCCTTCTGGCGAAGGCGCACAACGCTGTATGCGCATGGCCATGCAGGATCTGACCGACGAGATTGACTACATCAACGCTCACGGCACCAGCACTCCTGTTGGCGACGTTGCCGAGATGAAGGCCGTACTGGAAGTGTTCGGAGACAAGATGCCTCCTGTCACCTCAACCAAATCACTGTCTGGACATTCTCTTGGCGCCGCTGGCGTTCAGGAAGCAATCTATAGCCTGCTGATGATGGAAAACAACTTTATCACTGGCAGCGCCAATATTGATGAAGTGGACCCGCAGCTCGCCGCTGCCAATATCCCTACCCAGCGTATTGATAACGCCAAGGTAGACTGCGTGATGTCTAACAGCTTTGGCTTTGGTGGCACCAACGCAACTCTGATCTTCCGTCGCTTTAATGGCTAATTAAGCTCAGAGTGATCATAAAAAAGGACAGCAAATGCTGTCCTTTTTTTATTTCGCCTTCCTGATCAGCCGCAACTATCCGCCTTTGCAAAGTTAACCAGGCAACTTCTGAGGCTGTTTCTCCATTTCAACCTGAACCCAGCTTACCGCCTCGGCGTGCACTTCGTCCGTCTTACGGCCCTCTGTAGCAATAGGCTGCCCGAAGCTTACGTAAATCGTTCCTGGGTATTTGATAAATCTTTTATTTGGCCAACAACTACCGGCATTGTGAGCAACGGGAATCAATGCTGCTGCGCTATTACACGCCAGCACCGTACCACTTTTGGAAAAGGTTCCCAGCTCGCCCGGATCCAACCGTGTTCCCTGAGGAAAAATTAGCAAACCCTCACCCTGCTCAAGACGCACCTTACCCTGTTTTAAAATCTGCTTCAGAGCGTTGGCTTTCTGGCTTCTATCAATTGCAATTGGACGCAACAAGCGCAACGCCCAGCCGAAGAAAGGGATGTTCAACAACTCTTTCTTGAGCACAGTCACCAGCGGTCGCTTCAACGTTTGCAGGTAGAAAGTCTCCCATTGGCTTTGATGGTTAGCCACCAACACGAAGGGACCATTATCAGGAATATTTTCCTGCCCCTGCACCACATAGCGCACACCACAACTCAATCGTAACCAGCGAATAAAAAACCGGTTAAACAAAACCACGAGTGGATGGCGATGCTTGTAAGGCACCCAGCAAAAACAGGTAACACAAATCAGCGAATAGCTGATGACGGAGGGAAAGTACACCAGATAAAACAAACACGTCCGCAAAAAGGCGATGAACTTCATTACGAGGCGGACTCCTTGGCTTCCAGCGCAGCAAGACGTCGTACCGGCGCCGCATACATTTCAAGAAAATACGCACGCTGAGCTTCATTCAAGGAAGACATACGCTCATCAAACTGCTGCTCCTGTGCAGCATCAACCTTACAGTCAACCTCCAGCCCAAGACGTCGTGCCGCCACATAGTTGGAGTCATGCAGCTGATACTGGCGCAGGATTTTTTCATCCAACAGCTCTGCTAATGCTTCAGCATTTTCAGGCGGCTCGGCAATCGGCTCACCGAAGGCAACCCGCACATGACCTTTATAGCCAACAATGCCGCGAACAATGCTCTGAATATCCTCAAACTGAGACTTTTCATAAGAACCATGCTCAGCCACGGCATGAAGCTCGCGCGCCATTTGCTGATCACAAGGGTTGTACTCATAGGAAATGCTGACAGGAACGATATGCAGCTTCTTCATGGCATCCGGGAACGCCATTTTTTCTTTTTTGCGGAACATGTAGAACATTTTGATGATGGCCGGATCCGTCACATCCTGCCCATCCTTGGCGCGACCTTCACGCTGAGCAATCCAGATGGAGTGGCCTTCACTAATTGATGTATCAATGTAATGACTCAGGGTCAGATAGGTAGCCATCATCTCACGCACGCCTTTCGCCGAGCGCTTGACGATAAAGCTCTTATTAAGGCGCATCAGGTCACTGACGTATTCTTTACGCAGCAGGTTATCACCAATGGCAATACGCACCGTCTCGTGGCCATTATGCCAAAGTGCAAAATTGACAAATGCCGGATCCATCGCAATATCACGATGATTGGAGACAAAGAGGTAGGCCTGATTAGGGTCCAGCTTATCGATACCGGTAATTTCCAGCCCACGAGTACTGTTATGGATCATCTTGTCCATGTAGTCCTCGACGACCTGCTGGAAGTCTTTGACAGAATCGATGCCACGCACCTGACGCTTCAGAGCAAAAGAAACCAGCGGGCGTAACGCCCAGCCAAAACTTCCATGAAGTCGGGGAAACTTGAAACGCACAATCGCATCAGTAAATTCACGATCGGACAGGATATGACTAAGAACACCCCTTACCTCGGCGTCTTCGTACGGACGAATATCCTGGAAGGCGTCATTCGACGATGAAGTCATCTTGCTCCTCATTAGTGTTTAACCGGCGCAGCTAGGCATCTCGCAGAATACCTGTCTTTGCGAAGGCGGCATTTTAAAGCAAAGCCCGGTTGAAGGCAGCCCCGTGATAGCGATCACCCCGGTTTTTGTTATTATCAGGCCACTTCAATGGCAGACAACTTCCATCAGAATGATGCTGCCATCTAACGATACCGCCGGGAGACTCTATGCTTTATCTTGCGTTCAAGCACATTCACGTCACTTTTGTGGCCCTGAGTATTGTGCTCTTCACCTTACGAGGCATTTGGATGCTGGCAGACTCTGCCGCATTGCAGAAGAAGTGGGTGCGCATTCTGCCCCACATCATTGATACCGGCTTACTGGTCAGCGCTATCGCCCTGCTCTTTATCATGAGCATCAACCCCTTTAGCGTGGGCTGGCTAACCGCCAAGATTATCGGTCTGGTGGTTTATATCGTACTTGGCACCATCGCACTGAAGCGCGGCAAAACCAAGCAGGTACGTGTATTTGCACTGGCACTCTGCTGGCTGGATCTGGCCTATATCGTTAGTGTGGCCATCACCAAAAACCCACTACCTTTTATCAGCTGATCAGATTACCGGGTCACACATTTCGGTCAGCATACCCTGCAGATACTGCCTCCAGGGACGCTGACCGATACCAAACACATAGCGAATTTTGCGACAGTCCAGCCGCGCCTGATTGGGTCTTGCCGGGATCGCACCAGGCTCCTGTGCAGCCTCGGCACCGATCAATTCATCGCAGGCAATCGCAATGTATTGTCGAGCCTGCGCCAGGATCGCCTCATAGAAACCATACTTACTGGTGTATTCGGCACTGGCGTAGTGGTAAGTACCCCACTCTTGCACGCCACAGGAAAGCTGCTGAAGAATTGCCGTTACTACCCGCGCCAGGTCTGAAACCGCAGTAGGCTGGCCAATGTGATCTACCAGCGCACGAATTTGCGGCTCAGTACGCGCCATTTGCAGAACCCGCGCAACTTCGCCCTGCTCATGGCCGCTAAACAGCCAGTGGGTACGCAGAATGATATGTCGCTGACAGTGACGACGAACACCTTCCTCACCCAACCACTTACTCTCTCCCAAGCGCCCCACAGGGCGAATCGGATCATCTTCTTTATACGGGCTGCTCTGCATGCCATCAAAAACCCAGCCACAGGAAAGGTGCAGTAAACCGATGCCGCGTGCTTGAGCAGCCGTCGCAAGGAAAGCCGGACCTTCCTGATTCACACGCCGGCAACGATCAGGAGACTGCTCTGAACTCGCCAGATCCGCCACGCCCGCAGCATTAACAATAAACGCAGGCTGAACGCGATCAAGCATGGCCTCAATCTGGGACAGATCGGCAATATCCAGCATCCGGTGCGATGCGGCCTCAACCACAAAACCCTGCTGCTTTAACTGGGAGACGATAGCGCTACCGGCCTGACCATAGGCCCCTGTGACTAGAACCTTCACTCACACTCCTCGGGAAGACCTGAACAACGAGACGACCTTCAGGATGAACACACCGACAAAATTACCGCATCATCCTCACTCAGCGAAACCACTGCGTGACCCATGCTGCTATCAAAATACAGACTGTCGCCAGTGGTTAACGCCAGAGGCTCATAGAACTCTGTATAAAGCATGATATCGCCGGACATGACCAGCAAAAATTCTTCGCCATCGTGCCGAACCCATTCACTGAAGTCTTCAAAGGCACGAGCGTGAACGATGGTTTTGAAAGGAATCATGCGCTTATTGGCAAACTCGGTGCACAGCAGCTCGTGCTCATAGGTGGTCGTCGGATGAGACTTCCCTTCGCCAAGGCGTGTCATATCACGACGCCCCATGGGCTTTTCCTTGCGCTTTGGTGTCGCAAAAAGCTGAGGCAGATCAATACCCAAACCCGCGGACAGCTTCTGTACCGCTGTAAAGGTTGGGGAAATCTGCTCATTCTCGATCTTTGAAAGCGTCGAGCGTGCCAATCCAGTACGCTGGCTCACATCCTCCAACGTCCAGTTATTACTCAAGCGAATGTCTTTTAAACGCTGCCCAAGCCGCATGGGCTCAACGAAGGGCTTTCGTCCTGAGGCAATTCGCAACGCCGGATCCTGTTGCCTGGCGCCTACTTCTGTCATGAATCTTTCCTGAAAATTTACGAAGCCGAAAGCTCAGCTCGTCAGCTAGGACAACCGCTCAGCCAGCTGACTTTGCTGACCAGCCTGTTCACGCACCCGCTCGACCGAGTCGGCAGTCAGGTTAGCCTGTTGTTGCATATTTTCTGCGGCGCGGGTAATCACACTCACATTATCGTTAATCGTACCTGCAACGGTACTTTGCTGCTCAGCAGCCGTGGCAATCTGCTCTGTGCGACGGTGAATATCCGTCATTCCATCACTAATACGAGAAAGCGCATCGCCGGCATTTTGCACCTGACTGACACTCGCTTCCGTGCCCTCACGACTGCGGCTGATGGCAGCAACAGCATTCTCGGACTCATTCTGCAATGCGCTGATGATTTCCTGAATCTGCTCTGTGGCTTCCTGGGTACGAATAGCCAGACTTCGCACTTCATCAGCCACTACAGCAAAACCACGCCCCTGCTCACCGGCACGAGCGGCTTCAATCGCCGCATTTAATGCCAGCAGATTCGTCTGATCCGCAATGCCATGAATCGCACTGACGAAACTGCCAATCTCATTGGATTGCGTTGCCAGCCGCGACACCACTTCCGCCGTGTTCTGCACACTTTGGTTCAGATTCTGAATCGTACCAATAGTCTGATCCAGTACCTTGCGACTGTCTCTTGCCTGCTGATCAACCGACACGGTCACATCCGCAGATTCCCTGGCATGGCGGGCCACATCAGCAATGGATTCTGCCATCTGCGCCATCGCCGTTGCCAGCTCGGTCGCCTGATGCTGTTGATGACCAATACCCGTACAAACATCCTTGACCAGTGCCTGTGAATCCAGCGCTTCGCGAGACACCACGCGCGCACTGGATGAGAGGCGCTGAACCACCGCACGGGCCCGACTCTTCAGTGCATAGACAGATGTCGCCATATCGGTAAAAGCATTCACTCTCCCCTGATACATGAAGCTCGCCAGCGGATTGTGGAACACTTTTCGCGCCTGCCCAAGCGAGGCATTCAGAGGTTTTTTGATCAGGTAATAAACACCGGCACTGGAGAGCAGGATCACCAGAATATTCAGCCCCCAGGCAAGCGCATGACTTGGAACAAGCTCACGAATGAGCATCCCCAGGACGCCGGTAATAAAGGTAAAGATGACCGGCCACCACAGAGGCGAAAAGCGCTCAGCAAAAGTCAGCGCTGACTTGCCATCATTAAGACGGCCGTAAAGTAACTCAGCGCGTTTGATCTGGGCAGCACTGGCAGGATGACGAACGGACTCATAACCGACAACCCGGCCCTGATCCATGATCGGAGTGATATACGCATCGACCCAGTAGTGATCGCCGTTTTTAGCACGGTTTTTGACGATTCCCATCCAGCTGTCGCCGCGCTTGAGACTGCTCCAGAGATCCGCATAAACCGCGGGTGGCACATCCGGGTGACGCACCACATTATGATTATGCCCGATGAGTTCGTCGCGACTAAAGCCACTGACCTTAACGAACTCGTCGTTACAGTAGGTCATGGCGCCTTTGAGGTCGGTACCGGAAATCAGTACCTGATCAGCCTGCAGAGGGATGTTTTTCTGTGTTACCGGAAAATTCTTTTTCATGGGTACAGTCTATCCACGGCTCGGTTGGAACATAGCCAGAGGATGAATCTGGCACAGTCCAGGGACGAATAGGCAAACGTACTAAACGGTTAACGCGCTGAGAAGTCTTACTGCTGTATACCCCAGAGGCCAAGGCGTTTACAACCCATGGGCTGAGGAGACATTTGCACCCTCCGGCTGAGGATACAATACCGACGGTTTGCACCGCCGGTGGGATACACTTAGTGCTCGCGGGTCGCGCGGAACACCACATCAGGATAACGCTCCTGAGACAGGCTCAGGTTCACTCGGGTCGGCGCCAGATAGGTCAGCAAACCACCGCCATCAATCGCCAGATTCTCAGAGCACTTACGCTTGAACTCTTCAAACTTCTTATCATCCGGGCAATCCACCCAACGGGCAGTGGAGACGTTCACAGGCTCATAAATACACTCGACCTTGTATTCATCCTTCAGTCGGAATGCGACAACCTCGAACTGCAGCACACCGACCGCACCGAGAATCAGATCATTCTTGTCGATCGGCTGGAATACCTGAGTCGCGCCTTCTTCAGACAGCTGCTGCAGACCTTTCTGCAGCTGCTTCATTTTCAGCGGATCCTTAAGACGCACGCGGCGGAACAGTTCAGGCGCGAAGTGTGGAATACCGGTGTATTTCAGCACTTCACCTTCAGTGAAAGTATCACCAATCTGAATCGTGCCGTGGTTATGCAGACCAATAATATCGCCCGCCCACGCGGTTTCTACCGCTTCACGCTCACCGGCAATAAAGGTGACCGCATCCGCGATACGAACATCTTTATTGATACGGCAATGACGAAGCTTCATGCCCTGCTCATATTTACCGGAGCAGATACGCAGGAAGGCAATACGGTCGCGGTGTTTAGGGTCCATGTTCGCCTGAATTTTAAAGACGAAACCACTGAACTTCTCCTCACCCGGTTCAACCTGACGGCTTTCAGTCGCTCGGGGAATCGGCGCTGGGGCCCATTCGACAAAACCATCCAGCATTTCACGCACACCAAAGTTGCCCAATGCCGTACCAAAGAAAACCGGGGTCAGTTTGCCGGAAAGGTAATCCTCAAGATTAAACTCGTGACTGGCACCACGCACCAGTTCGATTTCATCGGCAAAGTTTTCCCACAGGTCACCCAGGTAATCTTTCGCTTCCTGACTCTCCAGACCCTCGATACGAATATCATCTTGCAGAGTGTGGCCCTGGCCCGGCGTGAAGACATGGATAGTGTCGGTGTAGAGGTTATAAACCCCTTTGAAGAACTGCCCCATGTCGATAGGCCAGTTGATCGGTGCCGCCTGAATTTTCAGAACTTCTTCGATTTCATCCAGCAGGCTGATGGGGTCGCGAATGTCGCGGTCCATCTTGTTGACGAAGGACAGAATCGGCGTGTCACGCAGACGACAAACTTCCATCAGCTTGATGGTACGTTCCTCGACACCCTTGGCGCCGTCGACGATCATCAGCGCCGAGTCAACGGCGGTCAGCGTACGGTAGGTATCTTCCGAGAAGTCTTCGTGCCCCGGTGTATCCAGCAGGTTGACGATGCGCTCTTTGTAGGGGAACTGCATCACGGAGGAGGTGATCGAGATACCACGCTCCTGCTCCATGCTCATCCAGTCCGAAGTTGCGTGCTTGTCGCCCTTGCGTCCTTTAACAGAACCGGCCTGCTGAATAATCTGACCGATCAGCAGCAACTTCTCAGTGATGGTGGTCTTACCGGCGTCAGGGTGCGAAATAATCGCAAAAGTGCGCCGCTTGGCGATATCAGCCGGCATGCGGGAAGTGGACATGAGTCTTTATCTTCTGAACGTTGGGCTTCTGCCAAAACTTCGGCGAAGCAGGTTATGACTTAAACGGGAAATTGGCGCTATTTTGGCCGAAATACCCTGATTAAACAATCAAAGCCTCAGTTAACTGCACACTTCACGCTGATACTGCGACTGGCCATTGGCATAGGTCGCACGAATGGCCCGGTCATCCCCCAGCATCATGTAAACGAAGAGCTGCTCTTCCAGCGAGGCGGCCTTGGCCATACGCTGGCTCATCAGACGCGTACCTCTGGCATCCAACACGACGAAATCCGCTTCATGACCTGCTGCCAGACTGCCGATACGATCCTGCAGATGCAGTGCTCGCGCTCCCCCAAGGGTTGCCAGATAGAAGGCTTCATAAGGATGCAGTTTGTCACCACGCAGCTGCTGAACTTTGTAGCCTTCATTCAATGTTTGCAGTAAAGAGAAGCTGGTGCCGCCACCCACATCGGTCGCAAGGCCGACTTCCACTCCCTCCTCTTTAGCCCCTCGCAGATTGAAGAGCCCACTACCAAGAAAGAGGTTGGAGGTCGGGCAGAAGGCAATGGCCGATCCTGTTTCAGCGAGCCGTCGAAATTCAGCCTGATCAAGGTGGATACCATGAGCAAAAACGGCGCGGGGACGAAGCAGCGCAAAACGGTCGTAAACATCCAGATAGCCTGAAGCTGCCGGGAACAGCTCACTCACCCAACGCACTTCATCCAGGTTTTCAGCCAGATGTGTGTGCAGATACACATCAGGAAATTCTTCCAGAAGCTTTCCCGCCAGCGTCAGCTGTTCATCACTACTGGTGGGTGCAAAACGAGGTGTAACGGCATAACTGAGACGCCCGCGGTTATGCCAGCGCTTGATGAGCTCCCGGCTGTCCTTATCACCCTGCTCAGGAGTGTCGCGCAGAAAATCAGGCGCATGACGATCCATCAGCACTTTGCCCGCAATCATGCGAAGGCCACGCGCTTCTGCTGCCGTAAAGAAAGCATCCACTGACTGAGGATGAACCGTCCCAAACACCAGCGCTGTCGTCGTACCGTTAGCCATCAGCTCATCCAGAAAGGATTCGGCGATCTGCTGGCAGTGCCCGGCATCGGCAAACTTTCCTTCGGCAGGGAAGGTGTAATGCTCCAGCCAGTCAAGCAGCTGCTCGCCGTAAGAAGCAATGACGTCCATCTGTGGATAATGAATATGGGTATCGATAAAACCCGGCATGATCAGCGCATCAGCGAAGGTGATCACCTCAGTTCCGGCGGGGAGCGTAGGAAGAAGGGTTTCCACCTTACCTGACGCAATGATTTTGCCTTCCTCAACCACCAGCAGGCCATCAGGCTCATAAACCATTGCCTGATCCGGGCTGACTTTGGAGGGGTCCTCCAGACAATAAACAAAGGCGCTTCGGTACGCGGTCGCCATGGAGACTTCTCCCATCCCGGGGGTAATAAGGACGCTGAATCAGTACGCGGCCCTTGCGGGGCACGCTTATGACTCTAAACCTTCGGGACTCTAGGAAGCTACTCCGGCAGTGTCAACAAATTCCAACCAAGAGGTTTAATTAGGTAAGAAAGCGGTTAATACCACCACTGATCGCCTTGGCAATCTTATGCTGAAAGCTGTCACTGCTGAGCATACGCTCTTCTTCAAGATTGGTAATAAAGGACGTTTCCACCAGAACAGAGGGAACATCCGGCGATTTGAGTACCGCAAAGGCGGCATGTTCCAGATGGCGGCTGTGCATATGATGCACCTGCTTGATGGAGCCAACGAGAAAATCCCCTAACTCCATGCTCTCTTTTCGCGTATTGGTGTGAACCAGATCCAGCAAGGTGCGGGCCAAAGCATCGTTATCTTTGGAGTATTTGATCCCGGCGATCTCATCCACCGCATTTTCTTTTTCTGCGAGGAAGCGTGCCATGGTACTGCTGGCGCCCCGCTCGGAAAGGGTGAAAACGGAGGCACCGTTGGCTTTTGGATCAGTAAAGCCATCAGCATGCAGCGAGACAAAAAGACGCGCTTTACGGTCACGGGCAAAGTCCCGGCGATCAGGTAGCGGGATAAAGATATCGCGGTCACGGGTAAAGACGATGTCAATGTTACTGCGCCCTTTAAACTGCTCACGAACACGCTCAGCAATTTCCAGGACGACATGTTTCTCTTTCGTCCCACGACTGCCTACAGCGCCGGGGTCAATGCCACCATGACCGGGATCGAGGACAATAATTTCTTTGCGTTGCTTACGTACTTCTTTTTTTGCAACGACAGCACCTGCTCCCTTCGATGGCACCAGATTGACGACCTCCTTGCCGCCGGCGAGGGTTTGGCGGGTAAAGGAGGCTGCGCCCGTAAACTCCAGCACCAGACGAAACTTACCCTGATGACTGGGATTAAAGCGCCAGGTCGAGAGCCATGGCAGGCTCTTCAAACGTTGCAACTCATGGGAGATCGCAGTTGAGGTCATGCTGTCTGCGGGACCATCAATCACCAAGCGATCCGGCCCCTTCAGGCTGAACACCTTAAAGGAACGAGCAGGTCCCACCAGTGTAATCTGCAGCCCTTCACCCTGCTCCCGAACGGTGACAGCCTGAGCCGCAGCTTTCGCTACCGAGCTGACCGTTGCCAGCGCAATACCCGCGGCCAAAAAGTGTCGACGGCTTAACCCCTTGCCTGACGAGACCTCCGCATCTTGCGAGTCCGTTGGCTGAGTTGTGGAAACCGGATTGTTATAAGACGAATCTTGAGAAGACATGGTGCGCTCGTACTGACTGAGAGGCGGCAAAACCGTCCTTTTTGGCCTTGCCCTGCTGTCGCCACTAACGGGGACAGTCCTGCAAATCGTTCTTTTTCATCGTATTTTCAGGCAATTACGTTGCTGCGAAAAACAATGTGTGCAGAAGAATGCTACAAGGTAACAATACAATGGAATGACGCTGTACACGATTCCCCCAAACAACTTGAAACAGCTTTAACATTTGCTTCACAAGCTGCGAAGTTGGCCAGTATTCGACGAAAACATGGTCAAAAAACGATCAAACCCTCCGGCGTATGTAACAAGCCTCACTCTCGTGTTGGCTTAAGTGAAGGCCTGTAGTTCTGTATACTGCTGCCATCATTCGCAGCGCCGTTTGATACCCGGCAGTTAAGGAATCATGGCTTTGACAGTAACTCAGGCGAACCAGCAACACTCCCGCACCCTCTTGCGGGATATGATTCTGATGCGCCTGGGTTTTATGGCGGGACAGGTTGTGGTGCTGCTGGCTGCCGATTTCTATCTGCATCTGACCCTTTCCTGGCCAGGCCTGATCGTCACCTTACTGATGCTGGGAATTCTGGAAGCCTACTCGGTGTACCGCTATCGTCAGGGAGGCGATATTGATCAGCCTGAACTGCTGCTGCAGTTACTCTCGGACCTGGTGCTGACGGCGCTGATCTTCTATCAAAGTGGCGGGCCGAGTAACCCCTTTGTCTCTTATCTGCTGGTGCCTGTCGCGTTTTCAGCACTGCTGCTTCCCTTGCCTTACACCGCGACGCTCACCTGTGTTGCCACCCTGATTTATACCCTGCTGATTATCTTTCCCGCACATCTACCTCCCGATCCCCATGCCCCGGTCAGTCTGATCAATGTGCATATTTGGGGAATGTGGCTGAACTTTCTGGTCATCAGCAGTTTTTTGCTGGTGTTTATCAGTCGATTGGCGCGCACCCTTCATCAGCAACAGCAGGCCCTGCAAGTGGCGCGGGAATATGGCCTTAGAAATGCGCATCTGCTGAATCTGGCCAGTGAAGCGGCAGGGCTGGCCCATGAGCTGGGAACACCTCTGGGTACGATCCAGCTACTGACCGATGAAGTCAGAGAGCGTCATCGGGACACGGCGACACAGGAAGATCTGGACCTGCTGGAGCAGCAGCTGAGAATTTGTAAAGACAACCTGCTGGCAATGGTCAAGCGTAGCGAGCAAGCTCCACCCCAGCCTGAAGCCTTCGGCAATTGGCTAGAAAGTATCGTCAAACGCTGGCACCTGATGCGCCCCGATGCCCGCTGCACGATTCGCGATGTTGTAGCCGAGGAAGACTTTACAGCCAGCGCACCACCCTCGTTGGCGCTGGCCATCCTGAATGTGCTGAACAATGCGGCGGATGCCAGCGATGAAGGCTCGCCCGTTGAACTGAGCTGGTCACGGCAATCTGCACAAGGACAACTTCAGATTCATATCATTAATCAGCCCGGTAACACGACGGATGCTCAGGAGTATCGCCGTGGTGGTTTGGGCATTGGTCTCTTTCTGACTCTGACGACACTTGAGCAGCTGGGCGGCACCGTCACGCTGGAGAACATTGATGAGGGCCGAACCTGCTGTACGCTGTCCTGCAGTTTGGAGGCGCTAAGCCCATGAACTCACGCTGGCTGATCGTTGAAGATGATGACCTGTACGCCTCTCTTATAAAGCGGGGTCTGGAGCGTGAGGGTTATCAGGTCGATGTGGCGCATCAGGAAGAGCAGGCGCTCGCGCTACTGCATCGACAGCACTATGACTTTGCCACACTGGATCTCAATCTGGATGAGCGCTCAGGGCTGAAGCTGTTGCCAGACTTGTTGGCACTACAGCCTGATCTGGCCATTCTGGTGCTCACGGGATACGCCAGCATTGCCACCTGCGTGGAAGCGATCAAGCTTGGGGCACGTAACTATCTGCCAAAACCTGCACGAGTCGCTGATATCATCCGGGCCCTTGATGCCACAGAATCCGGCCTGGAGCAGCCCCTCGAACAGGCGCCATTATCACCCGCTCGGCTAGAGTGGGAACATATCCAGCAGGTGCTACAACAGCATGACGGCAACATCTCTGCCACCGCACGCGCCCTGAACATGCACAGACGCACACTGCAACGAAAGCTGCAAAAGCGTCCTGTGCAGCGCTAGAACCCGCAATTCCCTTGGAACTCAGTAGGTTAAGAACACACCTAGGAGAGTATCAGGGGTATAATTCCGCGCCGCGCAACAGCCCGTCGCTTGAGCTGATTACAGCCTCTGCTCTAGAATCCGATTTCGCTCTCAGGGATGCAACACCATGCTAGCTACGCTAACACGAGGGAGCCAGCGGGCCGGTTTCGACCTTCTGGCGGGAATTGCCCTCGCTATAACGATGGTCCCCGAAGCCATGACCCTCGCCTTCGCCGCAGGCTTTGCGCCCCTGACAGGCCTGTATACCGCCATTATGATGCTGGTGGTTGTCTCCCTTCTGGGTGGACGTCCTGCCATGGCGGCCATGACAACCCCTGCACTGGTCGTCGTTGTCGCTCATCTCGGCGCAAATTACGGCCTGCGTTACGTCTTCACCTGTCTGATGCTCATGGGACTTTTCCAGCTGATTGCCTGGGGCCTCAAACTCGGCAAGTTCATCCGCATGCTGCCGCAGCCGGTGATTCTCGGATCCATTTGCGGTCTGGCGATCGAAATATTCCGCCAGCAGCTCAACCTCTTTCGTAACCCCGATAATCTTTCCCACTGGCTGACAGGCGAGCCGCTCTTCACCCTGATGGGCGTTGTGCTGGCGACCTTACTGATCCTGCGCTACTTGCCTTTTTACCTGCCAAAAGTCCCTGCGGCGCTGTTCGCACTCGTGGTTGTCAGTGGTGTGCTCTATCTGATCGGCATGGATGTCACGACCCTTGGTGATGTGACCGCCTGGACCGGCAGCGTACCGCGCCTCAAGGTGCCGGAACTGCCACTGGATACCGAAAGCCTCAGCATCGTGCTGCCTTATGCCTTACTGCTGGCAATTACCGGCCTGAGTGAAAGCCTCTTTGTGCTGAACATGACCGATGATATGACCAACACCCGCGGGCGCAGTAATCAGGAATGTCTCGCCCAGGGAATCGGTAACCTCATCAGCAGTTGCTTTGGCGGACTACCCGCCAGCGGTCACTTCGGCCAGACCTTGCTTAATCTGCAAAGTGGCGGCCGTTCCCGCTTTTCCACCCTGACGGCTGCCGTATTACTGATTCTGATAGTGATCCGCGGCGAGGCTTGGCTGAGCTATATTCCGCTTGGCGTGGTGCTCGGCATCATGCTGATGGTGGCGTTCACGGCGTTTGAGTCATCCCTGATTCGGCTGATTCGCAAAGTGCCAAGGACTGAACAGCTGGTAGCGCTTCTGGTCATGCTGATGACGCTCTTTTTCGATCTGGCGCTGGCCATGGCTGCAGGGGTGGTGGTGTCCGCACTGGGGTTTGCCTGGGAGCACGCCAAGCATGTTCGCGTACTGACTCATGACGAAGGCGATGCCCGGGTGTATGTATTGCACGGCCCCCTGTTTTTTGGCTCGGCCCGCTCTTTCCAGAGCCTGTTTCACCCCGCCACGGATCCCATGCGCATTGTGCTCGATTTCCGCTATTCACGGGTTTATGACCACTCGGGGCTCGAAGCCATTGAGCATTTGGTCGAGCGCTACGAGCAGGCAGGAAAGCAGCTGCACCTGCGCCACCTGAGCACTAAGTGCAAGACCCTGCTCAACAAGAAGGCGCAGTCGCTGGTGGAAGTAAACCTGATTGAAGACCCTTACTATCAGGTCGCCAGTGACCACAACTAAAAGCAGCAGCCCGCTCTCTGACGCGAAATCTCCATTACGGACAATAAAAAACGCAGCCTGAGCTGCGTTTTTTATTGGAGCGTCTATCTGACTCGGCCTAGCTTTCCCAGGACAAGCCATCAACACGCTGGAAGCCACGAGGCAACAGGCTGCCGCGACGGCCACGCTCACCACGATAGTGATCAAGATCATCCGCTTTAATGCGCATATCGCGCTTGCCGCTACTGACCACCAGACCAGCACTGCGAGGCATCACCACCATGGCCGACATAAACTCCTCACGGTTACGGGCACGTGCTGAGGGAATATTGATCATCTTGTTGCCCTTACCTTTCGCCAGCTCCGGCAACTCTGCCAGCGGAAATACCAGCAAACGGCCTTCATTACTGACCACCACCACTTGCAGCTCGTCATCGGTGGCGGGAATCATCGCAGGTGCCACTAACTGCGCTTTTTCCGGCAGACTCAACACCACCTTACCGGCACGGTTCTTACCCACCAGTTCGGCAATTTTGGTCACGAAACCGTAGCCGGCATCACTGGCAAGCAGCACACGCTGCTGTTCATCGCCCAGGCAGGCATTAACGATCTGCGCCCCGCTTTGCAGGTTAATGCGCCCTGTTAATGGCTCGCCTTGCCCACGGGCAGAAGGCAGTGTATGCGTGGCCAGCGTATAAGCCCGCCCTGCACTGTCGAGCAGTACCGTTGGCTGGTTACTGCGTCCTTTCACCGCCAGCATAAAGCTGTCGCCGGACTTATAACTCAGGCCTTCGGCATCCACATCATGGCCTTTCGCGGAACGAATCCAGCCCTGCTTGGAGAGCACCACCGTGACTGCTTCATTGCTGAGCAGATCGGTTTCGCTGAAGGCTTTGGCTTCCTGACGCTCACAAATGGGAGAGCGGCGCTCGTCACCGAACTTCTCGGCATCCGCGGTCAGCTCATCCTTGATGAGGTTACGCAGTGCCGCCTGGTCACCAAGCAAATGCTCAAGGTGCTTGCGCTCCGCTTCCAACTCATCCTGCTCGCCACGAATCTGCATCTCTTCAAGCTTGGCCAGATGACGCAAGCGCAGGTTGAGAATCGCTTCGGCCTGAATATCAGACAGCGAGAAGCGGGCAATCAGCTCAGCCTTGGGTTCATCTTCCTCACGGATAATGCGGATCACTTCATCAATATTGAGATAGGCAACCAGCAAACCTTCAAGGATATGCAGACGATCAATGACCTTGTCTAGGCGATACTGCAAACGGCGCCGCACCGTGATTTCACGGAAGCTCAGCCATTCCACAAGAATAGTACGCAGGTCTTTGACCTGAGGACGGCCATCCAGACCGATCATATTGAGATTGACGCGATAGCTCTTCTCAAGATCCGTGGTGGCAAACAGGTGGATCATCAGGGCTTCAAGATCCACGCGGTTAGAGCGGGGAATCACTACCAGGCGGGTCGGGTTTTCATGATCCGACTCATCGCGCAGATCCGCGACCATAGGTAGCTTTTTGGCCTGCATTTGCTGAGCGATCTGCTCCAGCACTTTGGCGCCTGATACCTGATGAGGCAGCGCGGTGATGACGATATCACCGTCTTCCACCACGTAATGGGCGCGCAGTTTCACACTACCACGGCCAGTACGGTAGATGTCTTTCAGCTCTTTGCGCGGAGTGACGATTTCCGCTTCGGTCGGATAATCCGGCCCCTGCACATGCTCAAGCAGATGCTCCAACGTCGCTTCGGGCTGATCCAGCAGGCGAATACAGGCCGAGGTTACTTCTCGCGCATTGTGCGGGGGAATGTCTGTCGCCATACCCACGGCAATACCGGTTGTACCGTTAAGCAGGACGCCGGGCAGCCGGTTCGGCAGAACCAGGGGCTCATCCATGGTACCGTCAAAGTTCGGGCCCCAATCCACTGTGCCCTGACCCAGTTCGCCCAGGTACAGGTCTGCAAACGCTGCCAGTCGCGCTTCGGTATAACGCATGGCGGCGAAGGATTTGGGATCATCCGCCGAGCCCCAGTTGCCCTGACCATCCACCAGCGGGTAGCGGTAGGAGAAAGGCTGAGCCATCAGCACCATCGCTTCGTAACAGGCGCTGTCACCGTGGGGGTGATATTTACCCAGCACGTCACCAATGGTTCGGGCCGATTTCTTGTACTTGGCGGAGTTACGCAGCCCAAGCTCGGACATCGCATAAATAATGCGCCGCTGTACCGGCTTCAGACCATCGCCGATATGCGGCAGTGCGCGGTCCAGAATGACGTACATGGAATAGTCCAGATAGGCCTTTTCCGTGTACACCTTGAGGGGCAGACGCTCGAAGCCGCCGTTATCAAAAGAGCGATTATCGGTCGTAGTGTCAGTCATAGAATCCTTCACTGCCGGACTTTCACGAAAGGGGCATTGTATAGCGACTACTGTAAGAATGCACAGTCTTTAGACCAGCTCCTGCCGCGCGCGGGCACGTCGGGTTTCGCGAATCAGGTCGTGAATAAAGCGAAGCTTTTCAAGGACTTTGGGCGCAACCACGAAGGGATAGAGATCAGGTTGTCCCATACTGCGGTTGAGGCTGTTCACCGCAAAGGTCAGAGGTAGCCAGTCCTCAAACAGCTCATCAAATTCCGGGGTGCGGTAAGGATCAAGACGGATATCGGTTTCGCTTTCATCCTCATCGGCGACCTGCGGCTCGACACTCACACCAAAGACATGGGCCGTCTCCAGCGTATCGATCATGTGCAGATAGTGCGCCCAGGTTTCAGCCCAGTCTTCCCAGGGATGAGCACTGGCATAGGCGCTGATCCAGGTATTTTCCCACCCCGCAGGAGTACCGTTTTCATAATGTCGATTCAGGGCCTGGCCATAATCCTCGCGCTCATCGCCAAACAGGGCACGAAAAGCATCACGACGCTCTTCGGTCTGGAGCAATTCATCCCAGTAGAAGTGACCAATTTCATGACGAAGATGGCCAAGCAGTGTGCGATAGGGCTCTGCCATTTGCTGTCGCATTTGCTCACGACTGGCGGAGTCGGCTTCTTCAATATTGAGGGTGATCAGACCGTTCGCATGCCCGGTCATCACCGGCGCTTCAGCATCAGGGGCCAGAAAATCAAACTCCAGCGCATGATCCTCAAGGCTACTCTCCAGCGGTAACCCCAGACGAATCAGACCGTAGACCAGACGGTGCTTCGCCATCTCAATGGCTTTCCAGCGCTCATGATGGGCGGGCACGGAAAGATCAGGGATCGTCCGGTTCAGGGCGCACGCCGGACAGAATTCTTCCGCCTGACTCTCCGGAACCAGCCAGTTACAGACACCTTGCTGGTGGTTTGAGCAGAAACGCCACGCCACCCCCTGAGGCTCATCGACCACATGAAAACTGCCCGCCATCTCGGCAGGAGCCAGCGCCACCAAACGAGAGCGTGAGGGGATAAAGCCCAGCGTCGCACCACACTGCTCACAATGGGTGTTTTCAAAATAAAGCCGCTGACCACAGCACTGGCACTGGAAAATTTTCATATCCCTATATATTCCTGTTGATGTCCAAAGGCTCGGCTATGGATAGCTGTCGGCAGTACTGTACAAAGGTGGAAGGCGCCAGAGGTTTGGCAAAAAGGTAGCCCTGCCCCATGTCACAACCGCAGGCGCGCAGGAAGTCCCGCTGAGCAGGTTCCTCGATGCCTTCGGCAACCACATTCAAACCCATACTGCCGGTCATGGCGATCATGCCGCGAATAATGGTTTCAGCCGTTGAGGATATGCCAATCTCGCGCACAAAGGAGGTATCAATTTTTACCACTTGTACCGGCCAGTCTTTCAACATGGATAAAGAGGAGTAGCCGGTGCCGAAATCATCGAGCGCGAGACCAATGCCCAGCTTGCGAAGGGTCGCAATATTTTCCCGTACCTGTTCACCGGGCTGCATCAGTGCGGTCTCTGTGATTTCCACCTCAATGCGTTGAGGGTCAATACCGTAACGGCAAATCAGCTCATAAAGACGATCCGCCACCGGAATACGCTGTAACTGTGCGGCGGAGAAATTAATCGACAGCCGCGGTAGGACAATATGCTGCTGATCCAGCGCGCATAAGGCCTTGAGCGATTCTTCCATGATCCAGTCGCCCAGCGTCAGGATAAGATCACTGCCCTCGGCCAGAGGCACAAACTCCCCCGGACTGGCTTCTTCCCAGCGCACCAGCACTTCCGCTCCCACCAGCTCGCCTGTCTCGAGACTGAGCTGCGGCTGCAGGGTAATCCACAGACCACGGCCCTCATGCTCCAGCGCCTGACGCAATTTCTGCTCAAGATAATTCTTGCGCTTGAGACGTTCACTCAGACTGACATCAAAGAAGGCATAGCCGCTGCGACTTTCCTTGGCGTTGTACATGGCCAGTTCGGCGGCCTGCACCAGCATGGCAGCATCCATATCCGGTGCGCTGCACACAACGCCAAGGCTGGCGCTGATCGACAGTTGCTGATGGTGCCAGTAGCTCGGCTCGCGGATCACCTGCAGTAGCTGTGAGGCCATTACCGCCAGTTCATTTTCATCCCGACAGGAACGAACGATAAAGGCAAACTCATCACCCCCCAGCCTCGCCAGCAAATCACCTCCGGGCAAAATGGCACGAAAGCGGTTAGCCAGCGTTATAAGTAAAGCATCCCCCGCCGGGTGGCCGAGACTGTCATTCACTTCCTTGAAGCGATCAAGATCCAGATAGATAAGCCCCAGATGGTCACTGGTTTCCAGCGCCTCCTGCAGCAGTTCATGAAACCAGTGCCGGTTCGGCAAATGGGTCAGAGTATCGTGGCGGGCAAGATAGAGCGCACGCTGCTCGGTGCGCTTTTGCTCAGTGATGTTCTCATGGATGGCGACATAGTAACGCGGCTGATGCTGGCTATTGAGCAGCGGAGTAACGGTCTGATTGACGGTGATCAGCTCGCCTTCATGGGTTTTGTTGACCACCTCTCCCTGCCAGACTTCGCCCTTGGCAATGGTCGTCCAGAAGCGCTGATAGAAATGGGTGCTTTGCTTGCCCGAATTAAGAATCGACGGTTCTTTACCCACAGCAAACTCACGGGTGTAGCCCGTCAGTTTCTCAAAGGCCCGGTTCACCCAGATAATCCGTCCGCGCCAGTCAGTAATAAACACGGCATTGGCTGCCGCACTCAACGCCGCCACCAGCAATCGGCGCTGATGCTCACTACGGTGCCCCATTACCAACAACACCAACAGCCCCAGCAACACGACCGTCAGCAACACCAGGGCGTACCCGGGCAGAAGCAGTAATGACGAAGACGGGGCGGCATCCTGAAGACCCATCACTTCCAGCCCCTGTAACGCTTCATCTGTCAGGGTATAGACCAGACTCAGCGGTGCACTCTCACCATTGAACTGGGTTTCTCCCTGTTGAGCTCGCTGATAACGCTTCAACAGTTCTCGCTGCTCATCGCGCTGAGCGTCAGAGTGAGTGGCCATGCCCAGCCAGCTATCACTGGTGTAACCCCTCACATGAAGACCTATCAACAGTGTTGGAGAGGCCGAACCCCGATCATCGCCGGTAACACCTTCAAGCACCTCCTCCACGGAGAACTGAGCCGAACGAATCGCCTCAGGGGAACCAAACTCACACAACGTCAGAACATCTTGCTGCAGAACAATCGCAAAGGGCGCCGAGTGTTGTCGCGCCTGAGTACAACGCTGACTGATCGGCGCACTGGCCACCAGCCATTGGGAGCGCTCATGCCAGCCACTGCTGATCCGTCGCGCCACCACCTCAAGAGGGAGAGTCTGAGCCGCCAATGCAGGCGCAGACTCATCATCTGCAGCGTGCCAGTGGTAAGTGGCTGTTGCCAGCAGTAGGGTCACCAGCACGACCAATAACGAAATAATCAGCAAGCGCGGGCTTTGAAGGCTGTAGAGAGCCTGAATCGGCGAGACCGATTCCTGCGTTGAAGTGCTCATTAAGAAGACTCTGTAATTGGAGGTTATACGTACTATAGTGCATTGTTATTAAAGCCTATCTTTCAGGCAAACCCGTTAAAGGCCAGCGCTGAAGGGTTACGGCGACAAGCGAATTGATCTGGATCAAGTATCGCCGACTTAGCCTCTCAGCCCATGCAACGCAGTATTCAGCAAATACAACGACGCAGTCTGGCACCCTGTCCGACGCCAACACCTCCATGGCAGGTTTGGCACTTAACGCCACAGGCTAACTATACTGAAACCAGTCTCTGTCACTGCAGACCGTTTCCATCACAGGAGCAGCGAATGCCGCTACGCCAGCAGTCCAACTTAGCCAACGAGAAGCCATCGCGCCTGCTGGGAGTCTGGCAGGCTGTGCTGGTGCTATTGCTGGCGTTGGTGCTGGGCGAGGCCTTCCTCCTGCAGGAGCGCTCACGCAGCGAGAGTCAGTACCAGCAGGAGCTGCAAGCCAAGCTGGGGCAGGTTCGCACACTGGTTGATGCCGAGCTGAGTGCGACCCTGCATCTGGCCACCGCACTGGTCTCTTACATTCAGGCGCAGCATGGTGAGCTGGATATCAACGAGCTCAAACCCTGGATGGAAGGACTGCTGAAGCAGGGGCGGCTTATCCGCAACATCGGCCTCGCACCGGGCAACCGCATCAGCTACATCTACCCCATGAAAGGCAACGAGGCGGCACTGGGGCTGTATTACCCGGAACAACCCCAGCAGTGGCCCAGCGTTAAACGCTCCATACAGGAGCATCGCCCGACTCTGGCAGGCCCCCTCAATTTGAAGCAAGGCGGCATCGGCCTGATCTATCGGGTACCCGTATTCCTCAATGATGGCCGCTACTGGGGCCTGGTCAGTACGGTCATCAATGCGGATTTATTCAGTGAGATTCTTAAGCGCCGTGCCGACAGCCTGAAAATCGGTGTGGATCTGGTCAATCTTGAGGACGAAGAGGCGCACTCTCTGCACATCAACCCGGTGGAAAACCCTTCAATCCGGCTGGAAACCAGCATCATTTCCGCCAACACCCACTGGTCTTTAAGCGTCTTTCCGAAGGCACCACAAGACGCCGAATTTATGGCGCTCTCCCATTTGATCGTCGTGGTTACCGCCTCCATGCTGGCGCTGCTGACCTTTGGCCTGATCCGCAGTAATCGTGCCCAGCAGAATATGACCCTCGCCCTGCAGGACAGTCAGGAGCAGTTCGTCAGGGTCTTTGAAACGGCACCTCAGGGAATCGCGGTCATTGAACTGGATGGCAATTGGCGCATCGCCAACCCGGCATTTTGTGCGCTTTTGCAACGCAGCCCTGAAGAACTGAACCACCTTCCATTAACCAGGCTCAGTCATTCCGAAGACCAGCATCAGTTCCTCAAGCTGCTTTCCAGCATCATCTCCGGCGAGCAACGCAACTATGAAATGGAACGGCGCTACCGCCTGCCCAATGAAGAATGGCTCTATGTCTGGGAAAGTGGCGCGCTACTGGAGTCCATGGGCGGCAAAGCCTATCTGCTGGTGCAGGTCCAGGATCTGTCAGAGCTGAAACGCGTTGAGAGCATGAAGCGCGACTTTGTCTCCACCGTCAGTCATGAACTGCGCACACCGCTCACTTCCATCAGCGGTAGCCTTGGCTTAATTCAGGGCGGCGCAGTAGGGCCGATTCCGGAAGCAATGGAGCCGCTGCTGCGTATTGCCCATGAGAACAGCCTGCGCCTTGGGGAACTCATTAATGACCTGCTGGATATGGAAAAACTGCTGGCAGGCAAGATGCAATTCCGCCTTGAAGCGGTCTCGATCCCGGAGGCATTGCGCAAAGCGGTGGAAAGCACCCAGGCTTATGCCACTCAGCATCAGGTCACGCTCAAGGTCACCGATGTGGCCAATGTCGAGGCTGAAGTCGACCGTAGTCGTCTGCAGCAGATTCTCGCCAACTACCTCTCCAATGCCTCAAAGTTTTCCCCCGCAGGCAGTGACGTTCAGGTGCATGCCCGGCTGGAAGGGGAATATGTACGCATCAGCGTGACCGACCAGGGGCCGGGCATCCCTGCCGAGTTTCAGGACAAGGTTTTCTCCAAGTTTTCTCAGGCTGATTCCTCCAGCACCCGCAACAAGGGAGGTACCGGACTGGGCCTGTCGATCTGCCGGGAACTGGCCGAGCGGATGTATGGCTCTGTCGGTTATGACACCGTCATCGGCGAAGGCACCACTTTCTGGGTGTCCCTCCCTGTAGCGCTTGAGCGACGCACTCGGGCCACGCTAAAAACCAGCTCCTGAAACCTTGGCTCAGCGCCTGTCAGGCGGCATATAAAAAGGTGTGCTAGGCTGGATTAACAGCCCACGTCATCAGAAGCAGTAGCCTATGACAATCATCGACGACTAAGCCGGTAGCTCCGTCTGCGAGCTATGGAGGACACGGAATGCATCAGCTCACCAAGATCATGCACATTGAAGATGATCCTTCGATTCAGGCCGTCGCCCGCGTGGCCCTGTGCAATGTCGGTGGTTTTGAAGTCATGACCTGCAGTTCCGGTCAGGAGGCGCTGAGTAAAGTACGGGATTACCAGCCAGACTTTATTCTGCTGGATGTCATGATGCCCGGTATTGATGGCCCGGCCACATTAGAGAAGCTCAAGGCACTGGTTGATCTGAATGAAATTCCGGTGGCCTTTATGACCGCCAAGGTTCAGCCGCAGGAAGTCGAGTCCTATCAGGAACTGGGGGCCGCGGGTGTTATCATCAAGCCCTTCAACCCCATGGAGCTGGCGAACCAGATTCGAAGCCTCTGGTCAGAACATCTGAGCATGACTCACTGAGCCAATAACGGCGAAGTCGCTTGGCAAAAAAAAGTCCCTGCCAACCTCTGACAGGGACTTTTCATAAACAACGAATCACGAACAGCCTAAGTAAGGCATCAGGTTAAACGGCGATATCCGCCAGGTTACCCTTGGACTCAAGCCAGCTCTTACGGTCCGAAGAACGTTTTTTCGCCAAAAGCATATCCATCACTTCAGCGGTCTCATCGCCCTCTTCCAGATACAGCTGCACCAGACGGCGGGTATCCCGTGCCATCGTGGTTTCACGCAGCTGCAGAGGGTTCATTTCACCCAGACCTTTAAAGCGCGTCACTTGCACCTGACCACGCTTTTTCTCAGCCTTGATGCGATCAAGAATGCCATCACGCTCGGCTTCATCGAGAGCATAAAATACCTCTTTACCAAGGTCGACCCGGTAAAGCGGAGGCATGGCGACAAACACATGTCCTGCCTTCACCAGCGCCGGGAAGTGCTTCACAAAGAGGGCGCAGAGTAACGTCGCGATGTGCAGACCATCGGAGTCCGCATCGGCAAGAATACAGACTTTGCCATAGCGCAGGCTGCCAAGATCCTCCACACCGGGATCAACACCGATGGCGACGGCAATATCATGCACTTCCTGAGAGGCAAGAATCTCACCGGAATCAACTTCCCAAGTATTCAGAATTTTCCCGCGCAGTGGCATCACCGCCTGAAACTCACGGTCTCGCGCCTGCTTGGCCGAACCACCCGCTGAGTCCCCTTCCACCAGAAAGAGTTCCGAGGCCAGAGCATCATTACCGGAGCAGTCCGCCAGCTTACCGGGCAACGCAGGCCCCTGAGTCACCTTCTTGCGAACGACCTTCTTAGCCGCCTTCATACGACTCTGAGCATGGCTGATACAGAGTTCCGCCAACTTCTCGGCCTGCTCGATATGTTTGTTCAGCCACAGACTGAACGCATCCTTGACCACACCCGAGACAAAGGGAGCACACTGCCGGGAACTGAGGCGTTCCTTGGTCTGTCCGGCAAACTGCGGATCATGCATTTTTACCGACAGCACATAGGCACACTGATTCCAGATATCTTCCGGCGTCAGCTTCATGCCGCGGGGTAGCAAATTGCGGAATTCACAGAACTCGCGCATCGCCTCCAGCAAGCCAGTACGAAAACCATTCACGTGAGTACCGCCCTGAATAGTCGGGATCAGGTTCACGTAGGATTCGGTCAGCAAGTCACCGCCTTCCGGCAACCAGTGCACCGCCCATTCAACGGCTTCCTGCTCGCCGGCAAACTGGCCCACAAAGGGTTCCTCCGGCAGGGTCACAAACTCGCTGGCGGCCTGAGCAAGATAGTCCGTCAGACCATCCTGATAACACCACTCAAAACGCTCCTCCTGAGTCTCACCTTTGGTTTGGTCAATCAGGACGATCTTAAGCCCGGAGCAAAGCACTGCTTTCGCCCGCAACAGGTGCTTCAAACGGCTAATGCTGTATTTGGCCGAGTCAAAATAGCTGGCATCCGGCAGGAAGCGTACCTTGGTGCCGGTATTACGCACGCCGCAGGTACCGATTTCCTCCAGCTCGCTGAGCTTGTGGCCATCGGCAAAAGTAATGCGATACACCTTACCGCCGCGTTTGATTTCCACTTCCAGATGTTTGGACAGGGCATTCACGACAGAGACACCCACACCGTGCAAACCACCGGAGAACTGGTAGTTGCCCTGAGAGAATTTCCCCCCGGCATGGAGTTTAGTGAGGATCAGTTCAACGCCGCTGACACCATGCTCAGGATGGATATCCACCGGCATGCCGCGGCCATTATCCGTGACACTCAGTGCGCCATCGGCATAGACCGTCACTTCAATCTGATCAGCATGACCGGCCAGCGCCTCGTCCACTGAGTTGTCGATAACCTCCTGCGCCAAATGGTTTGGGCGGTCGGTTTCGGTATACATGCCGGGACGTTTACGAACGGGATCAAGACCGCTGAGAACTTCGATCGCCTGGGCGTTGTAATCCTTATTGCTCATCCACGTAATCTTCTTCTGAAATGGGTACAGAACCCGTGGTAATCAGACAGGCGAGACGCCTATCGCCGGGCGAATTCAAGAATAGCAGGACAATGGTCCGGGAAACCTTCAAAGCGGTGATTGCCACCCTCTTCGACCACCAGAGTGGCTCCAGCGTAATAGGTTTCTGCCTTGCGGTAGTCCAGGGTTTCATCACCCGTTTGCAGCAGCACCATCAGATGCTCGCTGGGCGGTGTCTCAAGCTGAATGGCGCGCAACTCTTCCACATGTTGCGAGTCCAGAATGTAGCTGTCGCGAGTGTAAGGGTTGACCACTTCGATGCCGATACGCGGCCTCATCAGTGCTGGCGCATCAACGGCCGGGTTAATCAGCACCGCTTTCAGCTGATAGCGCTGCGCCAGCCAGGTCGCGTAGTAACCACCAAGAGAACTGCCGACCAGCACAGGCGGTGTAACGGCCGACTCAATCAGCTGACTCACTGTCGCTATGGCTTTGGCGGGACGGTGGTGCAACTCCGGAACCACTGCCGCTGGCAGCTGCCGGGACGCCAGAAAGGCCTGTAATTCGGCCGCTTTTGCCGCCTTGGGACCACTGTTAAAACCGTGAAGATAGATAAAGTGAGGCGTCATCAGCCGTGCATTTCCCTGAATCTATATACAGTGGTTTGAATGCTACCATCCTCATGCAGGTGAAGCCAGCGCGCCGCCGGCAGCCCCTGCAGCGCACGGTGCTCAATGGCAAAACCACCCGCATGGGGTAAAAACTGTCCGGATACAGCCGGTGTCGACCAGTAATTGATGGCCCCGACACGCCAGTGATGCGCCTGGTGCACATGACCACAGACCACACCACGCAACTGCTGACCCTGAGCGAAGTGCGCAAGCAATGACCGGCTGTTTTCCGCCATGACCTCATCCTGCCACTGATTAAACACCGGCAGCACCGGATGATGCATGATCACCAGCTGATGATGCTTCTCAGGCTCCGCGAGCGCTTGAGCCAACCCGGCGAGGGCAGATTCATCCACCGCGCCACGGCCTTTGCCGTCAGGTCGGGCAGTGCTATCAAGCAACAGGAGCTGCCAGTTACCGAGGCAACGCTGGCTTGGCAGGCGCTCGGCCAGGGCATCATGAATCCAGCTGGCTTCATCGTGATTACCAGGTACAGCAACCCAGTCGACACCCAGAGGTTCCAGACTCTCAGCCATGCGCTGGTAGACCTCAACCCCCTCAGGGTGATGCACAAGGTCACCACCCAACACCACCAGATCAGGGTGAGGCACCTGCCGAGTATCAATATGCTTATGAAGAGTATTCAGCACCTGCTGCCAGCGTTGCCATGGGTCAACCCCCAGATGCAACTGTCCCGGCAGGGTCAGGTGAAGATCCGTGAGATGAAGCAGATGCTGAGGCAAGAGAGAAACCGGTTAGCGCTAGAGTCGAATCACATCGACGCGTTCCGGACTTAAGCCGTAGTCGATGCAATGGTTCAGCCATTCGGCCAGAAAGGTATTGAGCTGGGCTTTTTCATCCGGCGCTTTCATTCCCGGATTGGGGTAGACATAGACCCCGGACAGCATGCGCCCCTTGGGCGCGATAACCTCGGCAATTCGCGCATCATGGTAAAGACGCACATGCAGGCGCGGCGCCTTGAGCCAGGGCGAGCTGCCAAGGGACTGCTCGACCTCTATGGCTGTTGTGTAGGCAAAACTGTCAGTCACACGCAGGGAAATCTCCCCCTGATGACCGTCCGGCAAATGCAGGCCATACCGATACGACGCCCCTTCTTCAAGGGACGGCAGCAGCTTCATCAGACGGCGGTAGTTAGCTTCACCCTCCGCCATGATGCGCGCCAGATCCGGTACATACTTGCGTTTAATTGCCATTCCACCAACCTAAACTTCTTGAGTACAAAGACTCTCTTTAAACTTTCTATACGATCCCTCACGGGAGTGCCAGAGCGGGCACTTCACCGATAGCGCCATAAAAGCACGCATTCTCAGTGCTGCCAGCCAGACAAGCGAACGGCTTTGGATGTGGGGGCAAGAGAAGGCTCAAACAAGCCCCTGAGCTTTCCAGTTCGCCATGACCTTGTCACGGTAAAGCTGGAACCACTGCACACCCAGCAGTGTCGCTGCATTATCTATACGGCCATCGGCACAGGCTTCACAGGCCTCAGCAAAAGGCACCACATGAACCTGAATATCCTCGCCTTCGGTTTCAAGACCGTGAACGCCGCCCAGCGATGAGGAATCCACCCAGGCGCAATAAATTCCGACGCGCTCATTGGTACCGCCCGGTGACACCAGATAATCCAGCATCGGATAAAAGCCCCTGGCTACTGCGCCGGCTTCCTCCTCGGCTTCGCGACCAGCGACATCCACATCGCTTTCACCTTCCTCAACAATCCCAGCCACCAGCTCCAGCTGCCAGGCATGAGTCGGACGAACCTGGCCATCAAGACGGGCATCCGGCGCCATTAGCGCTCCGGTGCGAAACTGTTCAACCAGAATGATGGCTTCCGCAGCAGGATCAAATAACAACACCGCCACGGCACGACCACGCTCGAATAATTCCCGGGTGATTGTCATCTCTCCACCCTGAAAACGCGGATGGTTGACGGTCAGGGTTCGCATGCGAAAAAAGCCCTGAAAGGACACCTCGTTCTTCACTAACGAGACGTCATCCCGTGAAAAGCGGACGGAGGGAAAACCTTTCGACGCAGAACCTGACATAGCACACTCCTTGTAGAACCCGCTGCAGACACCGGCCAACGCTCCCGGAGCATCAACCGCAGCAAAAGGCGGAGTATAGCTGCTCAGGCCCGAAGTTGATAATGAGGCGGGAGATGGACGCGGGACTCGATCAGGCAGTTACTGCCCTTTTCCTTGGCTTCGTGCTTGGCGACCGCCGCCAGTTCACCGACATCTTTATAGCTGGCACAAACCATCGGATCAGGATGAACCACGGCGATAGCCAGGCTCAGGGTGCTAAAGAAACGCTGCTGACCTTCGCGATCCACACCGGGAATACCACCGGCCATCAGATCCTGGGAATCATAGAAGTTCTCGATGTCCCGGGCGAAATGATCGAGGGCTTTTTGCAGAGTGCTTTGCCAGCCGTTGTCGCGGAAGATGACAATAAAGTCATCGCCACCGATGTGACCCACCAGCGTGTCGCGCCCCTGACAGAACCGCACCAGCAAATCGCCGACAAAGCGAATCACTTCATCGCCACGGGCAAAGCCGTAGTGGTCATTGAAGGGTTTGAAGTTATTCAAATCGCAATAAGCGATACGGAAATCCGTGCCGGTACGCAGCAGGTTCTCCACTTCCTGACTGATCACCACATTACCCGGCAACTGAGTCAGAGGATTGGCATAGCGGGCATGCTGCACCTGCAGATCGGTCATCTTGCGAAGTACATCACGAACACTACCCAGACCGGAGTAATAGCCTTTCTCGGTAATGATAAAGCTGTCGCCGATATCCACTTTAACCGCTTCAGTCAGTGCCTGACTGACTTTCTCAAGCGGCAGGCTCGCCTCAACAATCAGTGGTGTGGAATCCATAAAGCGTTTGACCGGCTTGTTTTCATAGAGCGCCCGCCCGTACTGAGTTGAGAACGTCTCCATCAGCACCGTGCGCTTGACCAGTCCAACTGGCTTGCCCTGCTGAACTACCGGTAGCGCAGAGATTTGCGGATGCTCCTGAAAATAGCTGGCGACACTGCCAAGAATGGTGTCCGGCAGAATCGGGTCGACTGTGGTTTGTACACTGGCGGCAGAATCACTGCTACGAGAAGCCATGGTACGCGGCGTATAACTTTCACCGACGATGCGTTCCTGACTCAGTAATAAATGCGGTTTAGGATGAGGACGGCCCATTAAGAAACCCTGCCCGACGCCAATCCCCATCGACTGAATTGAACGCAGCTCATCCAGGGTTTCGATGCCTTCCGCCACCAGCGTGGCATTCACGCCCTGAGCAATGGCGACCATTGCCTTAACGAACTCGCGTTTGACCGGCTGGGTATCGATGCCATGAACAAAGTGCTTGTCGAGCTTGACGTAATCCGGCGCCATCTCAAGCCAGAGACGCAGGCCGGAATAGCCGCTGCCGATATCATCAATAGCAATACGAAACCCCATGTTGCGGTAATGATTGACCACCTGACGGGCCAGCGCATAGTCCTCGAAGGGATGCTGTTCGGAAAGCTCCATAACGATACGTTCAGGAGCCAGTCCCAACTGATTAATCAGCGCCAGCGTCAAACCACTCGGATATTCCGGGTCCATCAGTAACTCAGCGCTGACATTCAGGAAGAGGCGTGCCCCCAGATTCAGGGACACATAGGACTCAATACTGAGGCGACGGCACAGAAGCTCCAGCTCCTGTAATCGGCCAGCCGCCCGAGCAACACTAAAAAGCTTGTCCGGCATCGCCAGTGGGCTGTCCACAGGCCCGCGAATCAGCGCTTCGTAGCCATAAATATCACCCGTGGCAAGATCAACCAGCGGCTGGAAATGCGGAAAAAGCCGCTTTTCGCTTAGCAGCAGCTCAAGCTCGCTATGAAGGGCGACATCAGACATCGTAGGAATCTGCCGTGAACATGGAGGTATCCGCACAGGATATGACCAAGTTATGACAGTTAGGTGACAATCATTCCTTAAGGAAAAAGTTGTCGTTTGGTGAAGGCATCAAAAAAAAACCGTCTGCGCCAGACCAGACCCTGAAAGGTTCAGAGGCGCTCCGCCAGCAATGCCGCCTGCTGAATACAGTCCGCCACCGAAATACCATCGCGCCAGTTACTGCGAAGATACAGTCCCGGCAACTCAGCCAGTGCGGTTTCAATCTCGGCCAGCCGCTCAAGATGCCCTACTTCATACTGAGGAATCGCCTGCGGCCAACGAGTCACCCAGGTGTGTTCAGGCTGCCCAACAATGCCAAGCAGCGGAGCAATATCGGCCAGTACCTGACGGCTGAGTTGCTGATCCGACAGTTCCGCAACCTGCGGATTTAATCTGCCGCCAATAAAGGACGTTAGCAACACTTTGCCTGCGGGAGCTCGCCCCGTAAAAATACTGGAGGGAAATAAGGTGCCCAGGGTTTTCACCCCTTCACAGCGTGGAATCAGCATGCCAAACCCATCCAGCGCGTGAGCCACCTGCTGTCGGTCAAACGCCATGCTGATACTCAGGACTTCCGGATACTCGATATTCTCCAGCGCGCTGGAGGCTTCAGGCGCCTGTGATTCAAGTAGTCTGGCGGTCACGTGTGCCGGGGTTGCCAGTACAACGGCATCGGCATTGATGCGCTCATCATTGAATGCCACGCTCCAGCCTGAGCGGGTTTGCTCTACTGCGGCGACGTTGGCATGAGTGCGAACATGACAGTGGGGATGATTTTCCAGTTGCTGCACCAGCGCTCTGGCCAGCTGCCCCAAACCGCCACGAAAGCTGGTCAGGGTTCCGCTGGGGCCGGTTTCGAGGGTTTTGCTTTTTCGTGCTTTCATTAATGACCACGCACCTTTAAGCAAGGAGCCATGGCTTTTCTCCAGCTCATACACCCGAGCGGTCGCGGCCTGCACCGACAGCTTTTCAGGATCGCCTGCGTACACACCGCTGACAAAGGGGTTAATGGCGTAATCCAGAAACTCCTTACCGAGTCTTCGGCGCACAAATGCGGCAATCGTCTCTTCATGGGCCGCCTTACCAATAAAAGGCTCCAGCCCCAGACGCAGCTTGGCTTTCCAGCTAAAGAGCGGTGTAGAAAGAAAACCCTGGGGCGATCCGGGTAACGCCACCAGCTTGCCATCACGCACCACAAAGCGGCGCTTGGCTGCAGAACTGGGCGCCAGACGCTCATCGGCCAGTCCCAAATGATCAATAAGCTCGCCTAATGCCGGGCGATTATCCAGCGTGGAGTTCGGTCCTCGCTCAATCAGAAAACCAGCCTCTTCCAATGTCGCCAGATTTCCCCCCAACGACCCCTTGGACTCAAGCAGCGTCACAATGTGGCCCCGATGTTGCAAGAACCATGCTGAAGCCAGGCCAGAGATGCCGCCTCCGACAACAATAATGCGCTTTGACGTCTGTTGTGGGGCAGCAGGTTGTGCCATGGATGCCTTGCTCCTTATTATTAGCAGGTTGTGTCGGAAGGATGTCCCGGGCGCGGGTCTGACACTGTCTGCACAGGTCGCAGCAGTAAGGGACCCTATTGTGTCGGGACAGTTTATCGCAAACAATGCCGTCCGGCTGGAGACAGATCAATCTGGACAGCCTTTTAACGGCAACAAAATTTTTAGGATACGGGATACCCTTGATGTTACCCCGGTTGTTACTCCTGCACTCAGTGTAGCAACACCGGCAGCGTTGCCCGCGGCAACGTCTGAATCAGACGGGGACTCCGTCAAGGAGCCTTTGTCGAGGTGCGGTTTGACCGAATCACTACCCATAATTCTGGACATTGAAGCCTCTGGCTTCGGCTCAGGCAGCTATCCCATCGAGATCGGTGTGGCGCTGCCTGATGGCACCAGTGAAAGCTTTCTTATTCGCCCGGAAGAGGACTGGACTCACTGGAGCGAAGAGGCTGCTGCCATTCACCGGATCTCCCGGGAAATGCTGCAACAGGAAGGCTTGCCGGTGGCACTTGTGGCCAGGCGACTCAATACTCTGCTGGCAGGACAAAAAGTCTACAGCGACGCCTGGGGATTCGACTCAACCTGGCTTTCCCTGTTATTTTATTACGCTGGCGTCAATCAGCACTTCCGGCTAGATTCACTTCGAGTACTACTTACTGAAAAGCAGGCAACCTACTGGGGAGCCATCAAGGATCAGGTCAGCCGCAACTTTAAACTGACACGCCACCGGGCAGGTGATGATGCTCGGCTTCTTCAGCTGGCTTTGAGGCAGGTAGGAACATTCTGAACACTATGAATGCGCAGATTTCTTCGCGCCCCGCTCATGCCGAGCTGCCGCCATTAATGGATTTGGCTGCTCGCGATGGTGAAACACTCTACTTCAGGCAATACAGTGACGGTCAGGATATTGATCTCATCCTGTTACCGGATCTGGGCTGCAATTCGGCCAGTGTCGCGTCTCTGGCCAAAACGCTGTTGCCCTTTGCCAATGTATTCACTCCCGAATTGCGAGGCCATCAAGGCAAGTGGGGCGATCTGGATTACCCCCGTCAGCTGGAAGATGACCTGGCGGATCTTTGCCTTGAGTTGCGCCGCCATGACCCGATCAAACGCCCTATCGTACTGGTCGGTGTTGGCACTGGCGGTGCCTTGGCATTGCGCTTCGCCAGCGGCCCCAATCAGCAGGCGATTCAGGGTGCAACTCTGCTCAACCCGCGTTTTATTAACCTGCCGCTGGCACGCTATCTTCCCGGACTCAAAGTCCGCCGCTGGCTGACGGCACCCTTGTGGCTACTCGGTCCGCTGGGCCTGCCGCTGCAACGGGGTTTATGGGCAGCCACCACAGAGAACGGCTTTCGCTGCAGCTATGCCATGCTGGCCGCATTTGGCCTGCCGCGCTTTCTTGATACTGATCTGCCGGTCTTCAGTGTTGGTCAGGCAGAAGGTCGTGCGCCGCTCTCTTTGCCGATGGAACGCCCTAACCTCAAGCCGGATCAGCTCCTGCAATCCACAGGTCTGCAAAAGCGCCTGCAGGACTGGTTAAAAACGCTTTCCCAGCAGCCGGAAGCCCTCTAGCGTTACGCTTGGTAAAGATTACTCATCTCATTAAGGAAACGCCCTGTTGCTCTGTCTTCAGGGCGTTTTTGCAAGGAACCGGCGTTCACTTAACTCCACTTAGACTACAACCGGTTTCTTTTTCAAAACCTCAATCTTTCATTGAGTCAAACGTCTGGCTGCCATCAGACTTCTGACCTGTCAGAGATATAAGGCCACACATGTCATCCTTATCCTCACCTGTCGCCAAGGTTAATCAGCTCCTCAAGGAACTCGCGGAGCGCTGTGGACTGCCGGAGCTGGCGCTGGACGAAAATCAGGTGTGCGGCATCCAGGCCCCTGGCACCGAGGAAGATATCGTTCTGACCCTCTTCATGCCTGAACCCAAAACCCACCTCATGGTATTGGCAGAGGTCATCGAACTCTCCCGTGACAACCCCGGTGATTTGCAGGTGCTGTACAGCTTATTGCAAATGAGCTTTCCCGGTATTACCAACCGTGGCTGCGTTTTCAGTATTGATGAGCGCAGCAACCAACTGGTGCTGTCTTATCAGGAGTCGCTGGAGGCGCTATCCAGCGAGTTACTGGAAAGCCTGATCGCCAATCTTCTGCAACTGGTACGTTACTTCCGGCACAAGGCGCGTGAACTGCAAAAAAGCCAGCAACGCAACGCCGCCCCCGCTAGCCGTCCGGAGCTCAACCCTCTATCTGGCAGGCTGGGCAGGAATCCGTTCTGATGCGTAACGATATCAACCGCGTTGGCGGAGGCTTTAATACCTACCCCACACAGCCACAGGAGGGAGGCCATCGGGCACGCCACCATCCACGTGGAACGCTCTCGCTCATTCCGGAAGAGCATGGCCAATCCGCCAGCATGAGTGAGCCTGCCAAACTGTTTTCCCAGACCACACCTCATTCGATTAATGCAGGCCCCGGCCAGCATTACATGCTGAAGATTAACCGCCGCGATGCACAAAACGCGGACGCCCAGCGCGCGCCGGAAGCCGCTGGCAAGCGGGCGTATGTCGGCCTTGAGCGCATGAACCAGGCTCTGCGCTGGTTTTCTTCCGTAGGCCTTCGCTCGGCTTATCAGGCCGTGGAAGTTCAGGCAACGGTGCATTCAGGCAAGCTTTACATTACCTCTAACCAGAACTCGAATGAGCTCAAAGATGCCCTCGCCCGAGGTCTGGACAAGAATCTCAATTTTGAGCGCAGCTTTCGCCATCAGCAGGAAATCAAAGACTTCCTGATCAGTGAAAAAGGCTTCAAGGCCTTTCGTGAACAGGCACTAAAAGAGTTTGATGAAAACCCTCCCGCGGAGGATGCAGCCAACCAGCGACATCAGCTGGGCGAAATTCTGGATATTCTGCACGATGCGGCCAAGGCGCTGGCCAGCAAGGACCCCTCGCAAATTGATGCCTATCTTGAGGTGGTGCCTAATGATGTTTACCCGGGTTCAAAAGCCATCTCGTTTGGCAAGGATACCAAGGTCAGCATGCATGCAGAGCAAATGCTCTATGAAGACATTGGCCGTCGCAAAGACGATGTACTGGAGCAGACCCGCAAAAGCTATGGTTTGAAGGAAGATCAGCCGGTATTGATTCCGATTGCAGGCGCCCGTCGTCCCTGCGGCATTTGCGATCATATCGAGCAGGAGTTGAAGACCAACGAAAACTCCATTTTCAATGACTCGACCGGTCCGTTCCGTCTTATCCGCTCCAGCCAGCGCCCGGGCAACACCTTCCCCGGCGCGCAGGTGATTACTTCGGCGCCTTTCGGCGGACAGCAAAATATTGGCGGCATTCTGGATACGCTGAAGAATTCCTACCGGGCCGCTGAGCTACCCAAGATCGACAGTTTCTATGATACGGACTCCGATAACGGCAGTCTGGCAGGCAGCCCGGTGCTGGAACGTAACGAGTCCGCAGGGCATGCCAACCGGTTCTTCGAGAATCAGAGACAACAGAATGCTGGCCGGACGCAGGGAAATGGCCGCGACCGCAGCCAGAGTAACTCCCGCAATAACAACGACCGCCCGGTGTTCAACAACCCCCAATGGCAGGAGCGCCAGCAGTCATGGCAGCGACAGGGGGCGCAGGGACGGCCACGCTATTCACGCGCGGAGAGTGATAACCAGACCAGCACTTCCCAGCCTCGTCAGCGGCCACCCATACAAAACCGCCGGCAATCGGAAGATGTGAATAACTTCCGCCGCCGTGACAGCTTCCGTGGTAATGACAATTATCGCGGCAACGACAACAGCCGCGGGCCAAACCGCCCCAATGATGACGGCCAGCCTCAGCGTTTTCGTGGCGCCGATTTTAATCGCCCCCCCACCGGGCCACGTCATGGCGGGCAGCGGCCAGGCTTGCAGCGCTCTCGCAGCGACCAGCCTCAAAGTCACAGTGCCGACCGTTTTGCTCCCGCGTTCAAACGAGAACGTGACGAGGAGGATGACAGGGCTCGTAAGCGCACCCGTCAGGATGAAGGCGCCTGAGCCAGTCTGGCGTGAAAGCATCCCGGTATTAGCAGTCGCCACAACACGATCAGCCACTTTTCAGGTGGTCAGGGACGAGGCTGTGGCAGAAAGATCACGATCAGTTTGAGATAACCTCCAGCCATGCCTATTCATGCTCCAGGACAATCACCCCGGATTGGTGTCAATGCTCCCCTCACGTCACAGGAGCCTATTCCCTCTATTCGCTTGCCTGAAGGAACGTTGGTACTGGATGCCTCCAGCCTCCCGGAAACCCAGACAATGGCCGACCCCCAGCGCTTGCTGAGCAATAGCCGTTTGCTCAGCTCTGATATTCAGGGCCGTCAGCATCAGTTTCTGGATATCCCCAAGGCAGATAGCGTCGCGGCGAATGCGCTTCGTCCCTCGGAGTCGCTGGGTACCAAACCCTATTCAGGTTTCGAACGCTCTCATCAGGCCTTACGCTGGTTCGCCAGTGTGGCGTACTCAGGCACCGTGGGTGTGGGTGAGGTTCAGGCCACGGTGTATGACCACCAGATTCAGCTGACCGGCAACCGTAACACCAACAATCTTCTTAAAGGCGCACTCAAAGGACTCCTCAAAGCCAATGAAGGTCAACCACGGGCAGCCCGCTTGCTAAAAGCCTTCAACGAGCATCTGGTGGATGCCAAAGGCTTTGCGAACTTCAAAGCGCTGGCGCTTAAAGAGCTGGACGAGCAACCCGCCTCCAGCCGTCTGCCGGAAGATGCCAGGCAGCTCAGCAGCATTCTGGATACCCTGCATCACGCGGCCATTGCCCTCGGCAGTCGGGATAAGAACGTGATTGATAACTTTGTGCGTTTTGTCCCCAGCGAAGTCTATCCGGGCAATAAACGCAGCCTGATGGAAGGCCAGCCTCATGCCTCAATGCATGCCGAAATGACGCTGTATGATGATATTACGGTGGATGCCGAGGCCCATGCGGCAGCAACACGCGCTCACCGGGGTCTGGCTGAGGATACTCCCATTCTGATCCCCATTGCGGGTACTCGTCGTCCCTGTGGCATCTGCGATCATATCGAGAGCGAGCTTAAGAACCCGGAGCAGACCTTCTCGGTCTTCAATGAAAACATCGGCCCCTTCCGCTTGCTGCGCGCCAGCCAGCGCCCGGGCGATGTTTTTCCCGGGCTTCAGGCACTCCCCACCCATGCGTTGGGCAATCGATCAGAAGATGCAATGTCAGCGCTGCTTGGCACCATGCAATCCCGACTGAGCGCACTGCGCTCACCGCGCGTGGGCGATAGCTATTTTGATACGGATTCTGAGCATTTGTCAGAGCGTGACTCCTCGCCCAGCAATGCCAGCGAGAAAGACGAGGACAACTGATCGTCGCAGAGAAGATGGTGGGTAAGTTGCAGTCGCGGTCAGGCAGGCTGTTCAGTGAGCAATAAACTCATCAGCAACGCATCTTCGGCAGGTCCGCCGTCTTCACCGGGGTAATAGCCTTTGCGGCGGCCATCCTCCACAAAGCCCCACTTGCGATAGAGGGCGAGGGCCGCATGATTGCCGGAGCGCACTTCCAGCATGAGCCGAGCCATGTGCTGCTCTCGTAAGCGAGCAATCACCTGTTTCAGCATGGCGGAGCCTATTCCCCGTCCCTGCGCCGCAGGTTCGACCGCAATCGTCAGGATCTCGGCTTCATCCAGCACCTGACTGATCACCACATGCCCGAGCATGCGCTCTTCAGATTGCCAGATTGCCAGCCAGTGCCCTGACTCGGCGCTGCCGGCAAACTGCTTTTCAGTCCAGGGATGGGAAAAAGCCCGCGCAGCCTGTTCTGCCAGCAGCGTCGCTGAAGAAGCATCAACACTGATCAGACTCATGATGCGGCTTCCGGCGAAGTCTCCGGGCTGACACGGGCTTTCAATGCGCGCACCATCGGCTGTAAATGCTGCCAGGTATCCCGCTTTAATTCAGGCAGGTTGAGCAGGGCATGCAGACCATGGGTAATCCCCACCCCCTGCCAGCCTGCGTACTCATGCAGGCGATCAAAGGCAGGTTCTTCTGAGCCAGGCAGAATCTGCTCGATGGCTTTCTCACCCATCACAATCAGGTAATCCTGGCTTTCCTGCTGGCGCTGCACCGGCAACCAGCGCGCCAGTGTCTGCTGCGCCACTCGCGCAGTCTGATCAACGCCCTGGGTTTTCACCATCGGCCAGAAAAAATACTTCACGGTTGCCATAGATTCCTTCTGGCCCGTCACCGCGCTCAGCATCGCCGTCAGCAACTGGATATGTTCCTGACTGAGGCGTTTCATGCGTGTTGGCATATCGGTGAGGACAATACCGCGGGAAAAGGCCATGGCTGCCAGATGAAACACCGGCACGACTTCTGTGCTGGCACGGGTATCAGCAACGGGCTCCTGTGCACTGCTCGTCACAGGCTTCGCGGGTGCAGGTTTGGCCACCGGGTTCACTGCCGGCGTCTGATTCTCGGGTGCGGCTGGCTCCAGAGGTTTACCCAATGTCTGCGAAGCCAATGCCTGCAACTCGGCTTTGGCATCGGCAGGTGCCCGCGATGTCAGCGGCGGAGTGATCGTGGTTGCTGCCGGAGCGGCAGAAGCATGCTCTCTTTCGGCCGGAGCCAGCGCATCCCACTCGAAATAGTCACTCGGGTGGGCACCGGCTAACACAGTGGTCGGCATCCACACATCAATCCCCATGGCCTCAAGATAGGCCTGACGCTGGGTCTCATCGATGGCAAGGTCGCCGAAGGCTGTGTTATGGGTCTCGGATGACATAGGGTCTCTGGGGATGGATTATCCGCAAAATGGGAAAGCAGCATACCACAGGCCATCGACTGAAAGGACGCCTCCCGGCGATTTCACCGGGCCGACTGCGGACAGTGATGATCAGCCTGGCTCGCTGATCACACTCGGCATGGCAGCGGTAAGTTCATGACAAGGAATCTGCGGACGCGTCAGAGGGTTTTGCGTACAGGAACGCACGTCACTGGCATCAATAAAGCGCCAGAGCAGGTGTTCATCCCGGCCACTGGGAATGCCCAGGCGCGGCGCCTGCAGAATCCGCTCCGGCTGATAGCCGATATCTTCGACACGCAATCGCTGCGGGTCCTGTGGCTGCTGATCCCACTCACTCACTTTTAACCCCAGCGCCTTACACACCAGCGTTTGTCCTGAACACAGCTTATGAAGCGGACGCGCCGTGCCATCGGTCTTAGGGTTCAGGGCCTGCATCATTCTCAGTGAAGCCGCTTCGCTGAGGCTATCCTGCCAGGGAATGGCTGACTTGATCAGTACACCATTGCCCTCACCCTCGGCACTGAAGTTCAGCGAATCCTTGCCGCGGGCGTAATACATGTAGAGGATGCCGGGGGGCATAAAAAGCCCGCGCCGTTTTTCCGTAAACCCGAGAGAGGCATGGCTGCCACGATCACGGACATCGTAGGCTTCTGTTTCGATGATCCGGACGGCAAGCCACTGCTCACCCACTTTGTGACGTATCACTTTGCCCAATAAAGCACGGGCAAGCGCAACAGGAGGTTGGGCGAAGAATGCAGGAGAAAGTATCATAGGCGCAGAGTCCGGTTACGGGGCTACCCATTGTCATCAGGTAGCCCGACGGCATCAAGCCAGCCGGCCACACTGATGACTGACAGGGACTATGACATGCTCAGCTTCGACAAGCACACCGATCGCAAAGGCACCTTTAGCCAGAAGTGGGACAAGTACAAAGGCCAGGACATCCTCCCCATGTGGGTTGCTGACACGGATTTTGAAGTCCCCGAGGCCATTCGCAAGGCCCTGCATGAGCGCGTCGACCATGGGATTTTCGGCTACACCAAACCGCCTGCACAACTTACCCAAGTGATCGTCGAGCGCCTGGCAAAACTCTATCAGTGGGAGGTCAAACCCGAGTGGGTCGTCTACTTGCCGGGGCTTGTTCCCGGTCTTAACCTCGCCTGCCGCAGCCTGATCAGCAAAGAGCAGCGGGTGATTTCTCCCAAGCCTATTTATCCGCCCTTTATGAGTGCCCCACGCCTGTCGGAGCGCGAACTGCTGACCATTCCCATGAAAGAAAATGGGGATCGCTGGGTCATGGATCTGGATGAACTGGCAAAACAGCTGCGTGAAAATGAGCTGCAAGGCAGCCTGCTGTTGTTCTGTAACCCCCACAATCCGGGCGGCACCGTGTACACCCGTGAGGAATTACTGGCACTGGGCAAGCTCTGCGAAGTATTCGACTTAATTGTCTGTAGCGATGAAATCCACTGCGACCTGCTGCTGGAGCCGGGCCTTAAGCATATTCCGTTCGCCAGCTTAAGCGCGGAGCTGGGCGAGCGTACCGTCACGCTGATGGCCCCGAGCAAAACCTTCAATATCGCCGGTCTTGGCTGCTCCTTTGCGCTCATTCCCAATGCGACATTGCGCCAGAAATTTGAACATGCCGGTCGTGGCATTCTGCCGGATGTGAGCCTGCTGGCCCTGACAGCCGCAGAAGCAGCCTACCGCGAAGGCGATGCCTGGCTGGAAGATCAGCTCAACTATCTGCGCCGCAACCGCGATTACTGCATCGAGCGCATCAACAAGATGCCAGGGCTGTCACTCAAACCGATTGAGGCGACTTACCTGGCCTGGATTGATGCCACCGATACCGGCCTTGAGAATCCGCAGAAGTTCTTTGAAGAGCACGGCGTTGGCCTGTCACCGGGTCAGGACTTTGGCAACCCACGCTATGTCCGCCTGAATTTCGGCTGCACCTTCCACACCCTTAAAGAGGGTCTGGATCGCATGGAAAGTGCACTGAAAAACCACAATTAAGGCCTTTAGCCACAAGGGCCAAGCCCCCAGTTATTGAGAATGTCTGGACGCAGGATGACACTGATGAAGAACTCCACAGGAACCGGCTTTCTCTGGGGGCTCCTTGGCCTGATGATGCTTCCCACCCTGGCACTACATGCCTATGCCGAAGACAGCAGTAGCAGTAGCTCCAAGGAGCATATTGAGCACATGCGCGCCAAGCATGAGCATGATCGCTGTCTGGTGAAATTTGATGATGACCAGCCTGAGGTCGTCGCGGATTTTCGCGCACTGGCCGATGAAGTCAAAGTCACGGCGGATACACAAAGTAGCGGCAGTCTTTACTGCGCTGACCCGTCACACGCCGGAGAGGTACTGACGGATCTTCAGGAGGCAGGTTTCAAGCAGATATCCTGGGGAGGAAGCTATCAGGAGCTGCATGAGCAGACTGACAGCATGGATATTGATTAAGACGAGCGGTTATCGTCCTCGGACTCCTGCTCGCGCTTGTGCTGTAGTTCGCGCTGAGACCTGAGTAGCTTGATACTGCGAAGAATCTGCTCTGCGCGCTCGCGCCCTTCGCGGTTATAGAGATAGCCATTGATGCCCTGGGTACAGGGTGGATGATCATCATCGCCCTCCTCCAGACCAATGCAGCGAATCCGGATAATCTCCAGCTCCGGATCATGGTGCAGCGGACAACCCAGAAACATCACCCACTCATCGCGCCGGGTATATCCATCCACCACACCTTGCAGTAACTGCTCAATCTGTACGATCGAGGGGCGGTAACGCGGCACACCCATGCGGGTAAACACCCACAGGCAAAAGACGATAACGATCAGCGTCAGTAAAAACAGCACAACAAAATGCATGGTTCAGCCTCGCTCTGGCAGCGCAAAAGGGCAGCGACTTACAGCATAGGTGATCAGCGGGGTGCCTGACGCATCTGGAAGCTGGCTTCCTTCTGCAGATAGCTGATCGCGCGCTCGATGGCTGGACGCAGCTCTTCTTCCATCGCATCCATATCCGCCCAATGGCGGCGGCGATGCTTGAGATCCAGTTCAGTGAAAGCTTCCTTACGGGGAATATGCTCGGTGCGCGTCCAGACCTCTTCCAGTACTTTCAACTCCTGTCGCTCGAGCATACCGGGATAGGTGGTATCAAGCAGGCCCTTGAGGCGGATACAGCCTTCGGTCAGTTCACACTGGCCATCCTTCATCGCCGAGGTAATCACGCGCACGCTTTCCTGAATGTGTTGCTGTCGTTGCTGCTCCAGCTCGCGCAGCGTCTCTTCCGCATGACGGTTTTGCGCACTGCGCTCACGGTCTTCACGCCAGAGACGAATAGCCAGCGGAGTTAATAGTGCAATGGCAACAAGGCCAACCAGTAAAAGAGTGATCGTCATGGTATCTCCTGAAAAATAAAATCCTGTCTCTCCAAAAACGCGGTATCACACTGACGCGCTTTCGGTGTCCGAAACCTGTGTATTCATCGCCTCGGTCAGCCAGCGCCGACTCTCTTCGGCTTTCGCCAGAGGCGTACCCGAGCGGCCCGCCGAGTAGTGCACGTTGAATACCCGGAAATAATGTCGCAGCACTTCTGCGGCCGGCTCGCGGGCAATATTCAAAAGCTCAATGCCCACCTCAGCGGTACACAAATGATCCTCCTCCGCCGCTTCGCGAAGCTCGTAATCGGAGCTTGCTGCCGGAGTGATTTCAAGAATCGGCAGCTGCTGCAACCAGACACTGTGACGGAACATCCGCCGCGCCTGTCGCCAGGTACCATCAAGAATCACAAACACCGGTGTTTTGCCGTTATCGCGCTCGAAGGGTTTGAGGCGGGCCTGATCCTTGGTTTCATCGGCCGGGAAAATCAGGTACGGCTGATAAGCGGGATCCTGCAGACGCGCCAGCAAACTGGCCGGCGGCTGAGTGCGGTGCCATTCAAAGATCTGGGTCGAAGGCAGTACATCAGCGATCAGACGCCCGGTATTGGAGGGCTTGAACGCCTCTTCCCGATGCATGATCAGCCAGACCTCCACTCCCGCCGGCACCTGATGGCGATAAGCACAAATGCACACTTCTTTGGGCAGCCGGCAACTCTCGCAGCGAACCACGTTGGCGCCACGGGCACGAAAGGCTTTACGCGGAAGGTCTGCGGGCAATTCCACGGCAGGATGGTAGTTGTGCATGTTCAGGCACCGAAACGGCAAGGTAACAGGGGCCAACATGATAGAGAGCCCCCCGCGCCCTGACAATCCTCTTTACTTAACGCCAGGTCCCGTCCAGACCTTTCAATCCGTCAGCGCCTTATTGCGCAGGCGTCAAAATCGCCAGCATATCGGTCACGCCAACATCGACACCGGCCTGCGTCAGCAAGGTTGTCGCCTGTCCGCGATGATGAGTCTGATGATTGAAGAAATGCAGCAGCACCTCCTCAAAGGCAAACGCCTTGGACTCGCCACGGGTGTTGCGATAGTGCATCACCTGAGCAAATGCGGCTTCATTAAGCCCCTGAATCCAGTGAAGGATCATCTCATCCAGTCGCTGACGGTCATGGGCAAGCAGGGCAATATCGGCGTGGTATAACTCATCAAGCCTTTCCGGTGTGCGGAAGCTTTCCAGCGGCAGCAAGGCATCACTGGGCTGATGCTGATGAAAACGCCCAAGCCAGATCAGATCCGCCACCAGCAGATGATTGAGGGTGCCGAGAATCGAGCCAAAAAAGGCACCGCGCTCGGCAGCAATCTCTTCCTCGGAGAGGCTCATCACGGCCCCATAAAGTTTTGCATTCATCCACTGGTTGTACTGCGCCAGCCGCTCAAAGGGTAATGGATGAACGAATGGCTGATCTTCTGAATGGGACATGACGATGCCTCCCTCTGCGTGCTGATAGTGTCAGTGCGCGGTGTCAGAGAAGGAGCCAGACCGCGCTTTTAGTAGAAAGAACCATCGCCTGCGCCCATAAAAAAAGCCAGAACAGGTTCTGGCTTTTTGCGTTGGATCAATCCGGCCCGGTCAAACCGTCAGACTTATTCGCCTGAGCGCCATCCGGACGTGATCGGATAACGGCGGTCACGTCCAAAACCGCGCTGGGTAACGCGCGGACCAATAGCCGCCTGACGACGCTTGTATTCGTTGATATCAACCAGTCGTACCACGCGGTTGACGGTGGTCAGATCAAAACCCTGCGCCGCGATGGCATGAGCGCTGTAATCTTTCTCGATATACAGCTCAAGGATCGCATCTAGCTCTTCGTAAGGTGGCAGGTTATCTTCATCCACCTGATCCGGCGCCAGCTCGGCAGAAGGCGGACGATCGATGACCCGCTGCGGGATGACGGGTGAGAGACGGTTGCGGTACTCCGACAACTGGAATACCAGCGTTTTGGGCACATCCTTGAGGACGTCAAAACCACCGGCCATATCGCCGTAAAGCGTGGCATAACCCACCGCCATCTCACTCTTGTTACCTGTCGTCAGAACCAGATAGCCCAGTTTGTTGGACAGGGCCATCAGCAATACGCCGCGGCAACGGGCCTGCAGGTTTTGCTCGGTGGTATCGACCTGGGTGTTGGCAAAGCTGTCTGACAGGGTTTCCATAAAGCTGTTAAACATCGGCTCGATGGAAAGCACCTGATAGTTAACGCCGAGAGTCTGGGCTTCCGCCGCCGCATCCTCAAGGCTCATGGAGGAGGTATAACGAAACGGCATCATCACCGCAGAAACACGGTCTTTGCCGAGCGCATCGACAGCCACCGCCAGCGTGAGGGCTGAATCAATACCGCCTGACAGCCCCAGCACGATACCTTTAAAGCCATTCTTGTTGACGTAATCCCGCACACTGATCACCAGCGCCTGATACACTGAGGCCAGTTTGTCGGGCTGCTCCGCCAGTGACTGACCGGCGATACGGATTGTGTCATCCAGCGTGAAGTCGACCGGGAACAGGCCTTCTTCGTAACAGGGGCAGGAAGCGACCAGCTGGCCTTCTTCATTCACCACCATGGAGCCGCCGTCAAAGACCAGCTCATCCTGGGCACCCACAAGGTTGGTGTAAACGATCGGACAGCCAGCCTGACGGGCACGTTCGGAGAGCAATTTGCGACGCTCTTCCCACTTGCCGATATGGAAGGGAGAAGCGTTGATATTGATGATCAGCTCCGCACCGGCTTCACGCGCCTGCATAACGGGCTGTGGTTGCCACATGTCTTCGCAGATGGTGATGGCGACAGCGCGCCCCGCCACTTCCACCACGCAGGGCAAGTGGCCGGAGACAAAATAGCGCTTCTCATCAAATACCTGATAATTCGGCAGGCACTGTTTGCGATAGATGCCCTGAATCTGGCCATTGGCGATGTAAGCGGCCATGTTGTAAAGGCCTTCCGGCTCGCGCCAGGGATAGCCAATGATGATACCGATGCCCTGCACTTCATCCTGAAGGCGTTGCAGCGCTTTACTTACCCGCAGTTGCAAACTCGGTCGTAACAGCAGGTCTTCCGGCGGATAGCCAGTCAGAGTCAGTTCCGGGAAGGCCACCACATCGGCACCTAAGCGGTCACGAGCTTCATGGGCAGCATGAATGACTTTCTCGGTATTTCCGGGAATATCACCCACCAGAAAATCGAGCTGCGCCATGACTATGCGCAAACCAGGTTTCATAGGTCAGAATCCTTTTTCCACACCAGGTGCCTAAGGGGGGCTCATTTTCCGGGAAAAAGCCCCGCTTGGCAAAGTCTAAAGCCGTTCATAGAGCATTGAGGCGGCAGAAAAGCCCACCGTTGCCTGCCTAACCGCGGGCGTTGGCCGAGTTCTGGCGGGCGATTTTTGCCCGCTTTTTCATCCATTCGACGACGCGAACCAACAGTAGCGCCGCACCGATGGTGCCATAGAGCGCTGCCTCAAAGTAGCTGGAGCGCACCTGCCAGAGCAAATGAATCCAGGCCAGAATCAGCGCCAGATACACCAGATTGTGCAGCCGCTGCCAGTTCTTGCCGAGACGTTTCATCATGCCGCGGGTCGAGGTCACACCCAGTGCAATCAGAATCAGTAAGGCCGGAGCCCCCACGGTGATATAAGGACGACGTACCAGTTCTTCCCCCAGCTGGGACAAGTTTCCGCCAAGAATAAAGAAGATATAGGCAAGCAGGTGCAAGACCCCATAAAACAGGGCAAAAAGCCCGATCATGCGCCGGTGCGGCATCAGCCAGCCCCAGCCTGCGTAACGTCGAAGCGGGCTTACCGCCAGCGTCACCAGCAGAATCCGTAGTGCCCAGCGACCGGTTTCCCAGACGATGGTTTTGGCAGGATCTGCCCCCAGCTGGTTGGTCAGCGTACACCACACCAGCCACAGAAAAGGGATCAGCCCGAGACCGAAGACAATAAAACGCCGGGGCGTTACAGCTATCATGGCCACCTCATTGGTGATGCACTGCCTGAATCAGGCGGTGTTAAAACACAAGCGCGGGGAAAGCCGCAGAGTACAGGCATCTCCAGAGCGTCTCTGGTTAAAACCGACGCTCCGGAAGCGATTCGCTAACACCTGTTCATTAAAACCCGTTCATTAAAAATAGGTGCGAAGATCCATACCGCTGTACAGACTCGCGACCTGATCGGCATAGCCGTTAAACATCTGGGTCGGGATGATATTGGGACTGAACAGGGACGATGGCAGTCGGCGCTCACTGGCCTGCGACCAACGCGGGTGGTCCACCTTCGGATTAACGTTGGCATAGAAGCCATACTCCTGCGGCGCGATCTGGCTCCAGGTCGTGGGCGGCTCTTTCTCCGTCAGTTCGATCTTGACGATGGACTTGATGCTTTTGAAGCCATATTTCCAGGGTACCACCAGACGAAACGGTGCCCCGGACTGATTCGGCAGCGCCTTGCCATAAAGCCCGACCGCCAGAAGGGTCAGCGGATGCATGGCTTCGTCCATACGCAGACCTTCCACATACGGCCAGTCGATACTGCTGAAATAGCTGCTCTGCTCCGGCATCTGCTTGGGATCTTCCAAGGTGGTAAAAGCCACGTATTTTGCCCGCGAGGTAGGGTTGAAGCGCTTAAGCAGTGTGGCCAGCTGAAAGCCAACCCAGGGAATGACCATCGACCAGGCTTCCACGCAGCGCAGGCGATAAATACGTTCTTCGAGGGTGATGCCCTTGAGCAGATCCTCAAGGTCATACATACCGGGCTTATCGACCTCACCGGCAATCTCGACTTTCCAGGGATAAGGATTGAAATCCCCCGAGCGCTCTGCCGGCTCTTCCTTGCGATAGCCGAATTCATAGAAGTTGTTGTAGTGGGTGACGTTATCGTAAGGCGTCAGCTTCTCATCAGTGGTGATGACCCTGGGGGAAGCTCCGGCAATTTGCTGACGCAACCAGTCCGGACCACGGTCTTTCGCCTGATCGCTGACCTGGGAAGGGGCCGCCAGTACATTACCCGCCATCACACTGGCGCCTAACGCCACGGCACCGCGCATAAAATCACGACGGGCACGATAAATGGATTCCGGGGTAATTTCCGACGCGGGAATATCAGACGCTTTTTTGATCAGCATAATGCCTCCATCGAGCCCCAACTGCAGGTGCCACTCCAACCGTTGCTCATCCAGATGATGATGCAGTGGTGACAGCCTTATTGGGACAACCTTTCTCCGTTTGACCCTAATCAAGGAGAAAAAGTTCATGCTGATTAATCAGTGGAAAGGCAAGTCGACCGCCGCCTGCCTCAACACAGGCAGCGGTCACCAGGGATAACGGCGGGAAAAGGGGGTTTAGCTGCTCAGGAGATTAAGCAGTAACTCACCATCAAGAGAGTTAGTAACTTCCTGATTATTAAGCACTTTATCAGCAAGATCCCGTTTGTCGTGGTGCAGCGCAACGATCTTCTCTTCGATGGTGCCGCTGGTAACCAAACGATACACCGTGACGGGCTGCGTCTGGCCTAAACGGTGAGCGCGGTCGCTGGCCTGATCTTCCACCGCCGGATTCCACCAGGGGTCCAGATGGATGACCGTATCCGCTTCCGTCAGGTTAAGACCGGTGCCTCCCGCCTTGAGACTGATCAGGAACAGCTCGGTTTCACCGGCCTTGAAGCGACGGATCGCCTCCTGACGCGCCTGCGAACTGCAACCACCATCAAGGTAGGAATACTTGGCAGCCATCTCATCCAGACGCTCACGCAGCAGGGACAAGAGACCGATAAACTGACTGAAAATCAGCACACGGTGCTCACCGGCAATGGCTTCTTCCAGCAGGTTCATGGCTTCATCCAGCTTGCTGGAGGCGCCCTGATAACCATCGACGATCAAACGCGGATGGCAGCAAATCTGCCGCAGACGGGTCAGCCCCGTCAGGGTCGCCATCAGGCCGGAGCGGGTACGAATCTGCTCCAGGGTTTGCTGACGCGCGGCTTCGTAAATCTCCCACTCTTCCTCACTGAGAGCGACACGATGGGTAATCTCGGTTTTGGAAGGCAGTTCAGTCAGTACCTGCGATTTCATACGGCGCAGAATGAACGGCGAAACCAAGGTACGAAGGCGCAACATGCTGTCGGCATCACGACCGGCATCGGCGTACTTACGAATAAAGGCATTCTTGGAACCCAGCAGCCCCGGATTGATAAAGGCAAACAGGCTCCAAAGCTCCAGCAGGTTGTTCTCCACCGGCGTCCCTGACAGGGCAATCCGGCTTTCTGCCTTGAGCTGGAACAGCGTCTTGGCGCGCTGGGTGTTGGCATTCTTGATCTGCTGGGCTTCGTCCAGCACCGCAGTTGCCCACTCGCTACTGGCCAGCTCTTCCTCAAGACGGGACACCAGACCATAACTCATGACCACGACTTCACCGGCTTTTGCGCTTTGCAGACCGGCAAAACGGTCTTCCAACGTTTCCAGATCAATCATGTGCAGCTCAGGAGCGAATCGCTCTGCTTCCTGAATCCAGTTAGGCACAACGGATTTGGGCGCCACCACCAGTGCCGGGCCCTTGTCTTTACGAAGGCGCAGCAACGTCAGAGCCTGCAGGGTTTTACCCAGGCCCATATCGTCGGCAAGACAGGCACCAAAGCCGTGGCTGCAGAGATGGCTCATCCAGCGCACACCATCACGCTGATAACTACGCAGCTGTACCAGCATGGATTCATCCAGTTCCGGCTCTTCCTGCCAGCTGGCAGTGATGTCCTGCCAGTGCTGATCCGTCTGCACGCCCACGCTTTGAAGCAACTGCTGCAGCGGATAGGCAATACGCTGCTCGAACTTCATTTCCTCGCCAACCAGCGAATGCAGGGTCTGCAGGTACTGGCGCAGCTGATCACTCATCAGCATGACGTTGTCTTCATCCAGCACCACATAGCCCTGTGCCGCTTGCTGCATCAGCAAACGCAGCGAAGCCACCTGCTGCTGATCAATCGTCACCTGACCATCAATACTGAACCAGTCATGTTCCTGACCGAGACTCAGATGCAGGTGCGGCATATCAATCATTCGCGCCTGCTGGCTGCCGGTACGCCACTGCACCCAACCGGGGTTGGACTGCATGACCGGTTGCAGCGCCTGCAGAAGGTTCAGCGCCTCCTCACCTTCCAGATCCCAGCGGTTGTCATCCTGCAGTGGCAGTTGCAAAGTCTGCACCCACTCTTCACGCAGTTTGGCTTCTGCTTCAAGATCACGGCGATACCAGAGGGTATGATCGCCCCGCGCCTGCACCAGCTTATTACCCTGCGACAGAGGCAGCGGATAAGGCCAATCCAGATCAGGACGGGTCACCAGTTGCAGCACCAGACCGCCGGACTGCCAGTCCAGCAGGAAGCAGGGCTCGCTGTGCCAGCGCTGCAAGCGCACGTTGCCGTGCAGGTTTTCAAGATCGCTGTACCACGCCTGACGCGGCCAGCGGTCGATAATGCCCTGCAGTGTTTCGGTGGCTTCTTCCGGAATCGCACCGGGGGCCGCAAGCAGCGCCCGCAGCAGCCGGTCTGCGGCTTCGGGCAGAATATAGAATTGCCAGATGCCCTCGCCCAGCCGTTCCATGACCACACCACTTTTCAGCAATGCGGGAATGACTTCACAGCGCAGGCCATCGGGCTGTGCGGTAAAGCTCACCAGCGGAGTTTGCGGAATCAGCGATAGCGGTACGCCATCCTGAGTCACCACGCGGTTATGGCGACTCAGGGTCATCAGCAAGCCAGGGGTCAGACGCACCCGCTCGTAGAAATGCTGTGGGCGGATACCGCACTGTGCCAGCAGCAGGTAATCCTGCTCCTCCAGCATGGCACCGAATTGTTCGGGATAGGATTGCAACTGATCCAGCCGCACCTGACGGCCTTTACTCCACTGGCGTTTGCCCTGCTTCTGCACCTTGGCAGAGAGCACCTGATGGTCGGTGTCGACCACCCATACCAGTCGTTCCGCAGGCGGTGCCGGTGGCTCTTCGCGTGAGAGCACATCAACACGCTCAAGCCAGCCCTGCCAGGCCTGCTGCTGATCGCGCAGGTTCATCTGCAACACCGGATGCGCGACTTCCTCCAGCGCCAGTGACTCGGCGACCGCCGCAATCAGGCTATCCAGAGGTGAGATCTCGCGGTGGTCCTTCAGGCGCTTGAGCTCAGGCAGGGTTTTCCAGTCTTCGGCAAACTCAACGGGACGCTCAGACAGAATCACCAGTGCTTCAATCAGCCATTGCAGCTTGATGGGGAAGCCATCACGGCGGAAATACTCGCCAAACAGGCGCTCGGCCTCGGCGTTGGAAAAGAAGGAGTGAGTCTGAGTCGGCGTCGACGGCTGCAGGGAATCACTGTACGCCTTGATCCAGCGACGTGGCTGGGCCAAACGCTCAGGCAGGGTTTCCGCCGCCAGCAATTCAAGCCAGCTGATCAAACCAATGTGGCCTTCATCGCGGACATAGCTCAGCATCTGGCCGGCATGCTGACGGCAGGCTTGTCGATCACTCAGCCCAAGCAGCGCCAGCTCCAGCAAGGAGCGCAATGTCGGCAGATAGCCCTGCGTATGACCGGCGCTTTGCTGCCAGAAATAACGGGACTGGTACAGCGACTGCTCGGCACTCTGGAATTCCAGCTGGCCAAACCAGTGGTCTTCCACGTCCTTGTCCTTGAGCTGGCCAAGGGCATAGTCCTGACGCCAGGCCGATACCAGCGCCCGTCCCAGGCTCTCATCATTCATGGCGGAAACAGAAGAGTCATCCAGCGGCAACACATGGCCACCTTCCATCACATCATTCAGACACAAAATGCTGATCACGGCGCGCTGCCAGAACGCAGGCAATTCGCGCAGGTAGCTCAGAGCCACCGGCGTCTCGACATATTTCTGAATAACGATCTGCAGCGAGGCATCCTCACCGGCCGACTCATCCCCCAGCAAGGCACGCAGCAACAGACGCAAATCCGCATGCAGGTCATCCTCACCCCGGGATTTCAGTAACTGCTGAGGCAACTGCTGTTCGCGCAGGGCCTGAAATGCCTGCCAGACTCCCGCTTCTTCCAGAAAGTAACGCTGACCATCAAAGTAGAGCAGGTCGGCATCCACCATCAGCTCCAGCTCGTGATCAATATCCGCTGGACGCAGGTTGGTGTTCATCGTCTGGGTAAGGTACTGACGAATAGCCATACCAGAGGCTTCCGGAACGGCAAGCACGGCATGGTAGATATGAAGCTGAAGAGTCGCTAGACGCGCCATCGCTGGTGTCTGTTCCTTAATACGTGCAGCGCCCTTAACGGGCGCCGCTGCATACTACGTAGAGGCGGTTCCACGCCTCACTCATTCAATTCAGGGCCTGAAGCCAGAGAAGGCTCAGGATAATTTGCGACGAATCTTGCGAAGGTACAGCAAGGGTCCTGAGATCGCATAGGCCAGAAAAACAGCCCAAAGTACGGTGGGTGGCTGATAGGCGATAACCGCAAAGGCCAGCGCAATCACCATCAGCGTCATGACCGGCACCTTGCCTTTAAGGTCAATCTGCTTGAAGGAGTAATAGCTGACATTACTCACCATCAGAATACCGGCTGCTGCCACAATGAAAGCGCCGAGCAGCGCCATGCTGTGCTTGTCGATACCATAGTCGACACCCACCCAGACCATGCCGGTGACCAGTGCCGCCGCCGAAGGACTTGGCAAGCCGATGAAGTATTTCTTGTCCACTGAACCAATCTGCACATTGAAACGTGCCAGACGCAGCGCCGCCCCGGCGACATAAATAAAGGCAGCAATCCAGCCCAGTTTGCCCAGGGTATCCAGCGACCAGGTAAAGGCCACCAGCGCCGGAGCCACACCAAAGGACACCATGTCCGCCAGACTGTCGTACTCGGCGCCGAACTCGCTCTGGGTATTGGTCATACGCGCCACACGTCCATCCAGACTATCGAGAATCATGGAGACGAAGATGGCGATACAGGCATTAACGTACTCACCGTTCATACCGGCGATAATGGCGTAGAAACCGGAAAACAGTGCGCTGGTGGTAAAGAGGTTAGGCAGCAGATAAATACTGCGATTGCGCTTACGGGGTTGTTCGAATTCCTGATCCTGATGTTCTTCCACTGTGCTCTCCTGAAGCGGCTCATGGGAATCGTCTGATACTGCGGAATGACCGGGCAGCGGCGTGACATTGTCCGATGGCTGTTGGGATGGCAAAGGGGCCATTGGGCGTTCCTTATCAAATAGCGAAGAGGAAACATGATACGTCTCCACAAGCCAAAGGGAAATGCCGAGGTCACTTACTGTCACTTCCGATGGTCGGCCTTCGCCGGCAAGGCGCTGAATGCCGCAGCCAATGCGCAGTATTTGGGGATGAAATACGAAGAGAGAAAGCCCGCAGGTGCCGCACGATAACTCAGAGCATAGCGAGCACAGCTAACCCGGAGCAGAAGCACAGCGGATCTGAAAACATAAAAGCGCCTCATCCAGAGGCGCTTTGTGGTTACGCTACCACCTTGGTGTTTCTTGTCCCCCTAACTTACCGGACAACACGCCGAGGCAGGTTTGGTGCCCAAGCTCGCCGCCTGTGCGGAGGAGCTGAGGAACGTCCCGCTGGCCTTGGAGCCCAGGATGATCCCCTCAGCCGGTGCCGGAGCGCCACCAAACAGCCATTTGACTTCGCCTGAGCCGTGGGAGCTGGCCACCCAGCCCTGCAGCACCAACGGGGCATTCACCGACACGCTGCCAATACTGATCCAGCTACTGCCATCAATCGAGTAATAGCCGGTGGCCTTGTTGCCCTGTGCCTGCACCTCGAGGCGCAACCAGATGGGCGTATTGGCACTCACCCGCGAATGACCATTCACGCCATTGGGAATCACCGCATCGATGGCTGTGCTTTTATCCCCGGCAGCAGAACGACACTGCAGGCGAATCCCGTGGCTGCCAGTGCGCAGTACCGCGCAGTAGGCGGCATTCGCCGCTGTCGAGGCTCGCGCCATCAGCCCGCCCTTGATCCAGCCATCCACATGCGAGGCCGGATTGCCAACAAAGCCGGTGAAGGTTCGATCAGGAGAACCGCTCAGGTTATCGAACTGGAAATAGCCGCTGTCCTCTTTCGACCAGAGATCCCCGGAGTTCACCCGAATGGCAAAGAGCGCTCCCGGCTCGACCAGCGGCTCACCCTGATCCCCACCGAGGAAATCAAAGGGATAGCCGGTCGAGGGGTTATCCGTACGCGCCCACTCATCGCTGAAGGCATTCACCTTATTGGTGGTGAGATGATTCACCTGGGTTTGCCAGCCCTTGCACCAGGAAGACTGGCTATCCAGTCCATAAGCGCGGCTGATAAAACCCTGCTCCTGAATCGCCTGACCGAGCGAGGTATGGGATGAGCTCAGGTTAAACACCACAGCATAAGTAAACTGCAGGATCTGATCCGTGCTACTGATTTCCGGCGCCACAAAGGCCAGCCGCTGGTTCGCGGTCTTGCCGTTGTCGACGTACTGGTTAAGCTGAGAGTCAGGTGAGCTCAAATTGCCGGTGGTGCAAGCGAAGATAAACTTGCCCCGCAACGCCTCCAGCGATGGCCAGCCATGCTGCTGAATTGCCTGCTGCAAATCAGGCTCAGTGCCGATCAGATCCGGCGGCCCCCAGATTGCTTCACGCCCAAGACCTTCCACGAGCAGCTGATCCAGTGCCTCAGGCGTGTGATTGGTCGCCGTGAAATGGTCTTTAAGATCCAGCCAGATGGTCACCACCTCATGATCCGGCACCGCCAGATGAAAGGCGCGCAGCACCGCCAAGGCATCGGAGAGCTGGTTCACCGTTGAGCTCTGATCAACCACTGCGGCATGGTAGACATACCAGTCCCCCTGCAATGTCGGCCAGCCGGACGCATCATTACCGTTGTGGATATCAATCTCCAGCGAGCGAATCCGCCAGTACAACGCCTGATCAATATAGCCTTCGCTACGCTGATAGGAGTTGTGCGAACCTTTCTGGCGCACCGCACTGTAGGCTGCTTCTTCGTTCATCCTGATTCACCTCACGCTGTTTTAAAGTTGGTGGCAGCACCCCAGACGACATAGCCTGCGGGCAGGAAGAAACCGGCCAGAATGTAGCCTGCAATGGCTGTATCGCTGGTCGCCATGGATTTTGCTGTTTGCGGAAGCGTCGCCACCTTGTTCACCGTCTGATCCGAGATAAGCCCTTTACTGGCCGCTTTGGCCGCAATGGCCTCGCGCCCTGCCCAGGCCGATTTACCCAGTGAGGACACACCGCCCGACGCAGCACCGGAGGCAGCGCCACTGAGGGTCGATTTCAGCAATCCCTGATACCAGGGCTGATGCTGGGACACATTAGTCAGCACGGTTTTCAGGTCAGAAGTGATCGCGCTTTTAAGCGCTCCACTGGTGGCATTGATGGCCGCTTTACCCAAAGCCCCGCTCACACCCGTCATACCGGAGGTCATACTGTCTGTGACTGCGCCAAGGCCTTTGCCTAAGCCGCCACTGACCAGACCGGTCGCGGCGCCGATACCCACCGCTTCAAAGAAGCCTTTGGCGGTAAAGTCGCGGCCATGCTGGATGTCATAGCTGAGGCCACTGGTGCCGGCGCCCTGAATGGTCGACCCCAGCACATTGACGCCGATGGTGGACCAGCTGGTGGAGGCGGTTTCAGTGGCAGTTGCGCCTGCGGCCACTTCGGCCGAGGCCGAGGCCCCGGCAGCGGCTGAGCCTTCCGCTCCTGCGGCGGCAGCGCCTGTACCGACTTCAGTTGCGGCTTCTGCGCCCAGGGCTCCGGCAGCAGCTCCTTCTGCAGCAAGTTCACCACCTTCCACCGCAGCGGTGGTTCCCAGCAGAGCAGCATCGGCCGAGGCTGCCGCTGCATCCGAGGCACCACCGGTAAAGAGCGTGAGGCCAATGCCCACGGCGGTGATCGCCACCATCGCAATACCAATTCCCACCTGCGCCCACAGGGAAATTTCCCCGGTCGGATCCACAATGATCAGCGGACTGTTATTGGCGAAGACATAACCGCTGGCGAACTGACGACAGGGGTCGGGAGTCAGGAAGCGGCCAAGTTGCGGGTCATAAAGACGGGTGCGGAAGTCATAAAGCTCAAGCTCGGCATCCCAGAGCTGACCCTGGAATCCATAGGGGACCGGGTCCGAACCATGCACCTGCGACATTTCCCCGAAAGGCAAATAAGTACGGGCGCTGATGAGTTCCTGATCTGCCACCACGCCCCAGACGGAATCGGTGGTATCCGTCAGCAGGTAATAAGTGCGATCAGCCACCCAGGCCAGCAATCCGGTCGGGCCATGCACAACCACTGACCACTGGCCGTTGATCAGACTGGCCACCGGCACTTGTCCGGCGCCCATAAAGTCGACCTGCACCTCGCCACCGGACTGCTGTTTCACCACCCGGCGTTGTGCTGAGCCGTAGGCAAGGCGGGTCGTTTTTCCTTCGCGACTCACTGCCGTGGTCATCCCGGTGGCAGGTTCGTACTCGAATTGACGACCGGAACCTTCCAAAAGCTGACCACGTGCCGAATAGAGTAGCGTCTGCAGCGGAGCACCGGCCATCTCAATACTGCTCAGGCGATTACTGCCCGCCGGGTAGCCGAAGTGACTCGTCTCGCCAGCACGGGTGACCTGCCAGAGATTACCGTTCGGGTCGTAGCTGTCGTAGCTGACATTGGAGGAACCTTCTGCCCGGCTTAAACGCCGCTGTCCGTCATAACCAAAGGTGTCGCGGTAGCTCAGGGTGAAATTACTGAAGGCGAAATCGACATCCCGTTTGGACATCGCGCCATCGGCATCGTAGTCGAGGCTGAAGCCCAGTTTTTGCGAGGCATCGACGGTGGATTGTGTCTGCATCGACAAAATCCAGCCCGGCGAGTTATAGCCCACCACCCGTTGCCAGTCGCCGGTGGTCTGGATGACCGGATAGTTCTCGGCCGAGTAGACAAAGCTCGCCAGATCATCGCTACCGGCCTGCGAACCCAGACGAACGATATTGCCCTGATCATCGTAGCGGTAGAACACCTGCGCCAGTGGCGCACCTTCCGGCAGAATCAGACAGGTGATATCGCCCATCTGGTTGTAGCGATAGCCAAGGGTGCCGCTAGCTTCGGCATCGCCACTCACCTGCTGCGTCACCGCGACAATATTGCCCGCGACATCGTAGCCAAAGGTTTCGAGGATGCGGATTTCTTTGCTTCCGGCGACACTGGCGGGCGCCGCATTGATGGAAGTGGCTTTCCACTTCATGCCCAGCAACGAGGGCTGATCACCCTCACCGTCGTACTCGATGATGACCGTCGAGTGATAACCCGGAACAGCGGCCGAGGGCCAAGCCGGATCATCGGCATGCGCACGCAGTGCCTCACTATCCCAACTGGCAGTGAGAGTGCCTTCTTCGACCATGCGCCCGATGGCATCGTAACGATAGAAGATGAACCACTGCTCCCCCTGCCCCATGGCCGGTTGTACAAAGCGCAGGTTGCCGACGGTGTCATAGATGAACTGCATCTGACCGTTATCCGGGTCCGACAGCGCCAGGGTTTCCTGCAAGGCACTGGCGTGAGTCTCGCGGATGTAGTCTGCCTCACCGCTTTGCGGGCCGGACGTCAGCGCATTAGGCAGTTGCTGACGAATGGACGCGACCGGCCCCTCAGTCGGCGCCGCATAACTGCGCTCACCGGCACTCTGGTTGACCCGGCTGTGCTGATCATCAAAGAACACCGTCGCCACCTGCTGCCCCATCAGATCATTGATCTGGGAGGACAGGGTTTTCACCGCACTGGTGACATCCGACTGCAGGTATTTACCGGAGGGCAGCGCACCATCACCGCTGGTCGCAGCATGATAGGCATACTGCACTGTTTGCCGCTCTGCTTCAGACACCGACAGGTTGATGGCGTACTCGCGTCCCGGCTGGCTGGTTTCCAGTTTCACCGAGCGAGGTGAGGCCTCGTAACGCACGCCCCAGTAGGGATAGCCTTCATCATCGGAACGGCGATAGCCCTGATCCTGCTGGCCGGCGTAGTAATCGGCCAGATCACCCTGCATCACCCAGTCTGAACCGGTGGCCGCCAGAAAGGCTGCAACATCCACAAAGCCTGAGCGATATCCCAGCACCGGCACTTCGGCACCTGAGCCAAAGGAGCCGGGCGCGCTCTTGGTTGTCGCCACCTGACGGTCCAGCCCATCGAAGACCAGTTCACACAGGAGGCTGTCATCGTTATGCAGCTGGTGTACCTGACGCTGACGTCCACCGGCATCATTGTAGGAAAGCCCAAGGCGAATATCGGTAACGCCGGTCAGATGTCGCAAAGCACTGCCGGCACCGCTGAGGGTTAGGCTGACCTGAGCGTTCGCCGGAGTGAGTTTGTTACTGAAAAGCAGCTGACCATCAGCAAAGAACAGCGCCACTCCCTGACCAATCACCATCAGACAGTGAGTCGCAAGGGTGGGCGGTGTGGCCAGCGGCGTCAGCGCCTGACTGCCCAGCGCTCCGGACCAGCTCTGGCCATTCCAGCCAAAACGCAGATTGCCGGCGGCCAGACTGATTTGTGTTGCAGAGCCAGACTCCAGTTCACAATACACGGCGTAGGTTCCCGCTGGCTGACTCTGCCAGCTCAGCGCCGCCGGGTTATTCCCCGTGGCACGCAGCGCACCGTTGCTGACCTGCCATTGACCGGCCTGTTCAGGCTGCCAGCGGGTGGCCCACTGCCCGCCATCACGGAAGTCTTCCAGGATGCCGCCCTCAGTGGTGTGCAGAGTTAATTCAGCATTGGGCGAGGCACGGTCAAAGGCATCGTTGGCATTGCCCTGACGGGAGAGAAAACTCATGGAGATTTCGCGCACCTTGCCAGAGGCACCCACCGATACCGAGGGACGGCCGCTGCGGTCGTAGTAGGTACGACTGGTACGTCCGCTCATGTCCATGGAAGAAAGAATCTGCTGGGAATCAGGATCAAAACTGCGAATCGTGGCGCCAGCGACTTTGGGAGTGATCAGCACGGAGTCCAGATGCACATCACTGCCGGTGCTGTTATCCAGCACAACCTCCAGCGTCAGCGTGCCTTCAGGCAGACCGTCAAGTGCTACGGCCAGAGTGCGATACTGCCAGTCATTACCGGTATCGGCCCAGGGCAAGCTGACAGAGCTCTGCTGCTGGCCATTGATAAGGACGTTTACCGTCATGCCACTGCTGTTGGCAATGAATGAGGCTGGCGTCCGGTAACGGCAGCCCAGTACATAGGTCTGGCGTTTATCCGGAGTGATCACCGTACCCAGATGCGCATTGGCGGAGGCGGGCAAGCGTGCCGAGCGGGTGCCGCTGTAGGCATCATCCTCGTCGTACTGCACACCGGCCAGCGTCCAGCCCTCATCCGATTCGTACGCCTGAAAACCGAGATAGGCACAGCCGTCATGAGAGGCATTGGCAATACGGGCAATCGCCAGTTCTTCCTCAAGATCGTAGAAGGTCGCCGAGGGGTTGCCGAGTCCATCGACATTGGCGGACTCCTGCCCAAAACGGGTACGCCGAGTGGTTCTGGCACTCAGCAACCAGCCCTCTGGCTGCGATCCCGGAGTGTAGGCGGCAAAAGGAAAGTCCGGATTATTACTGCTCAGCACCGCGAAACCCGCTTCAGGGGCGGGCACCATCACACCTTCGCGGTCACTGTCCCAGCTGGCATAGGTGGTGGCATTGGAGGACAACAACGTCTGCTGACCGCCCTGCCCTTGCCAGTTCACAATCAGGGCTTCATCCGCCAGCGCATGAATGGCCACCAGCGAAGGATAAGAGGCGATGTCCACGCCGAAACGGGTCACGCTGATAAAGGACTCCTCGTTACCCGCGCCTGAGAAGTTCTGCGTGGTTACCGTCACCGGCTGGCCGCTATAGGAAAGGGACAAGCCCTGATTCACATACTCGGTGCGGCTAAGGCTGGTCACACCATCACTCATGGAGGTCTTTTGCTTCGCCGTCACCCAGCCACCGCGCAGGGTAATCGCCGGGGCCGAAGCATCACTTGGGCTGGAAGCCACACTCTCGACCACTTCCCAGGTGGTGGAATCACTGGCCACCAGAGTGCCGCTGGCATCATAGGTCTCGGTCGCCAGCAGCATGCCATCGAGCATGTCGTAGTAGTTATCGCCGGTCTGATCGGTGACACCGTTCAGATAGCGGCTGACCACATGACCATCGACGGCATGTGCCGGATCAAGGGTGCCGGGATAGACCGCATTCTGATAGAACTTGACGATAGTGCCGCTGGCATCGGCAGTGGCGGTTGTCGCATCCGGCAGGAACGCCGTGCTGACCGGATCGCCAAAGCCATCATCCATTTCCACCGCCATCACGGTGTAATGCTCAATCGGGCCACTGACGGCATAGCCTGCGTAATGGTGCAGGAACAGCGACTGGGCCTGATCAAAACTGCTGTAATGGGACGGGAAGGCGACAAAAACACCGGGGCCCTGAGGCGATACGCCCGGCCCCATCAGACCTGCATCGCTGCCAGCGGCCAGTTTTTGATCCGCAAAGGGCGTCGGCGCGCCCGCCAGACCGCCATTGGCGATAATCAGGGTCTGAACGGATTTGTCCGCCTGAGACTCAACGGTATAGGTGAGGAAGGCAGGCGCCGCATCCACCAGCGACTGGGACTGATAGACACCATTGGCCGAAGCGGCTTCACTGGCGATATTGGCCGTCGCGCTCTGGCTCATGACCTGCGACCAGTTGGTCGAGGTGCCGCGGAAATATAAGTAAGGCCCCACCACCGCCCAGTCATCGCCGCTGGCGGATGGCCAGTTATCGGCAGAGGTCGACTGATTCGGCAGGCTCTCACCCAATGCGGTCGGCCCGACCCACAAAGCGGGCTGTTCAGGATCAAAAGCCAGCACGTCTGCCTGAGCCTGACCCACGCCGGTGGTTGGCACCGTGACACGAATCACGAAATCCTCGCCATAGGCAAAGCGTGAAGTATGCCCCGCCGGCGGATTCGTGCCGGGGTTCATGGCTGTGCTTTGGCTCCAGCTCTTACCGTTGCGGCGGAACACATTACCGTTGGTCGCCACCAGCGTGTCGTTCAGTACCTGTGGAATCCAGGGCGTTGCCGGGTTACCGCTGCCGAACCAGTCAGTGAATGCGGCATAGGCACTCTGCGCCAGTTGATAGTCACTGTCCCAGTCCAGAATCCACTGCTGATAGCTGTTCTGCTGGCTATTGGCCGACGTACGGTTGGTGACCACGACCAGACTGCTGCCCGGCACCAGCACCGTGTCATTCAACGATGCCACCGACATGCCGTTCAGCGTCACTGTACCGGCACTGTTCCATTGCAGCGAAGCATCCAGCGCAAACAGCGAGAAGCGGCCGTTTCTGTCGAGCACGCCATAGTAATCGCCGCCCGCGGTCAACCAGCTGTATGTCGCCGTATTGACGGTCTGGGTCTCCCAGCTCTGGCTGGACCAGCGCCAGGTCAGCACTTCATAGCTGCCTTTCAGGCTGGAGGTATCCATCTGACTAACCACAAAGAAGGTACTGCCGCCCACAAAGGTCGGTACTGCATTTGTGCTGGCATAGCTCAGGGTTGGCGTATTCAGCGCCGTGGTCACCTGATTAATGGTTGCGGCACGCCACTGTCCGGGTCGGGCGCTATCACGCTCAAACACATAGACCGCCAGATCACCGGAGGTGCGGTTAAAGCGCAGGGTCAGAAAATCCGCTCCGGTCTGCACATTCAGGGTTTCAAGATTAAGGCCTTGGGTGTCGATCAATGGCGAGTCAGCCGAGAGCTGCCAGGTCAGCCACGAGCCAGTCCAGGTCATTACCTGCAGGGACAGTTCCTGTGAGTTCTGGTTGTAGTAACAGACAACGGCGTAGTCACCGCCAAAGAAAACTCGGGGCGTCGCACCTTCAGAAACCTGCGCCGGGCGCGCCACTTCCATGGAACGCTCAGCCAGCACCAGCTGCTGATCATTACTGTAGGTATAACGAGCCACGCCGCCCTGGGGATAGGTCACGGCTTTCAATGCACCGGGCTGACCGCCCTGCGTGTTCATCGCCAGATCGTAGTCAAACCGAAGTCCCGGCGAGGCGGTGCCATCCTGATTGTATTGAACAATCCCTGTCAGAAAGCGCTTATAGGTGTTGCCCTTCAGCTCACCGGCAAAGTCAGTGACATTGGCGACGGGGCTTGAGGCACTGGGGGCGAAGTCAAAACTGAGGCTGAACATGCGCTTGTCGGCCGCATCATCCACGGTGACAAGATCCAGATAAAAGGTTTCGTAGCAATCCTGATAGGGGCCTGGGTCATTGGAGGGCGTTGCCGAATGAGGGTCGTAGTATTCGCGGGGTGACTCAGCCGCAGCGTCCCAGAGCTTGGACTCGTAGTGAAAATTCACCTTGCGGCCGTAACTGTCTTCGATCTGGCTGAGATACACCGCCTTGGTGTAGGGCTTGCCTGCTATGCCGACTAACTGCTCCACCTGCGGCAGATAGCCCTGCTGATTACGGGCAAAGCTGTTGTAGCGGAACGTCACACGGCTGCCAAAGCGGTCTTCCATGGTATTGAGATACCAGGCGCGTGCGACCTGAATCTGGCCGCTGGTCTGATTACTCGCCCCCTTCCAGACCGGTGCGCCGGATTCATTGGTCCACCATACAGACCAGGCGATACTGTTATCGCTGGCAGTGGCAAAGCCTTCAGGGGTTGTCGCCGCCTGCCCGCCAAAACTGCGACGCACCGCCTGATCACTGACGATCAGCCAGCGCTCATAGTCGGGGTAGTAGAGAATCTTCCAGAACTGGTAATTCTGCAGCTGATAAAGCTCACCGCCATCATAGGCATTCAGGGCTGCGCCCTCGGTTTTCAGCACAAATTGCTGCTGCAGATCAGCATCATTCAGGGTCCATTCCGGCGCCGTACCTGCCACTTGTGTCTGTGCAGAAAGCGCAAGTCCGTGTTCAAGAAACTGGGCACGCACCTCCGCGGGAACCGGCATGCCATTTTCCAGTCCGCTGGCGAGCGAACCCTCCATAGCAAACAACACAGGCACGAGAGACTGACGCACCAACTGGTTACCCGAACCGTTGTCATACAGGGTATAAGACCGGTTTCCCGATGCGGGTGCTCCCTGATCTGTCGCCTCAATCCAGGTCAGCGGCAACTGCCAGCCGAGCCCCAATACCCCGGTCGGCGCATCCGCATTCCAGGTGGTGGCGGCGCGAAACACATTGCTCTGGTACTGCACGCTTAATGCGACGTCCAGCGCATTGCTTTGCGAGCGGCCTGGCAGGGTGAAAAGATTCTGGGAAAGGTTAACGTCGCCACGGAAGAGGTTGACCGAGCTGGCGAGGTTGCCCTGAGAGCTGCCGTCCATCTGAAAACTTCTGACGGCGGGAGTCTGGGTGCTACTGGATGACGTTGGCGCAGACATGGCGGCCTCCTGAAAATGGCATCACATCAGAAAGAAGACCGGCACAGGCCGGTCTCGGATTGAGATCACTCTCAGGAAAGGATCAGGAAGGAATAACGACGACCATCACGGACACATTGGAGTCGTTGTTATTCTGCTTGTGACCGGAGTCATCGGTAATAAAGGCACGGGCATTATCAAGATTCACCGCCGTACCTTCGGTCTGCCAGCCTGAGCAACCACCGCCAATGGTTTGCACATGGTGGTCATCGCTGCCAAAGGTCACCGTCAGGCTCTGCAGCAGGACAGCGGCCTCTTTAATGGTTTTGCCTTGCAGCTCATCAGTGAAATCCACCGCGAAACTGGCATCGGTTTGCTTGTTGGTTTGCGCCTTGGCGAAGATGCCGTTTTCAGTCGTTGCAGCGGTCAGTGCACCGCCATTGATCCAGCCACTAGCGAAGTTGCCGCTGGTATCAATCATGTGAGCCTGCCCGGTAATTTGCCCCATCGAACCACTCTGAGCGAGACCTGCCGAGGTAGAGAAGGTTTTCACATGGTGATCTGCATTCTGCTTCAGATCCCAGCCTGACAGGAATGCAGCGCCAATCGACAGGGAGTTGCTGGGCAGCGGAAAGGCAGGACTTTCTGAGCCCGAGGCAATACCGTCCTCATTGACCAGCGCTACATTCGCGTCCTGACTCCCTGTTACAGCAATACAGGTGACGTGAATGGTGGAAGCGCCCGAGTTGATGCCATGGCCTGTGTCATCATCCAGCTTGGCCGTGACCTGCGCGGTGACCTGACGAGTGGTGGGCTTGTTGGACTGGATGGAAAGCGCCAGCTCCTTGACGTGATGGTCATCGTTGCCAAATGAGAAATCCCAGTACGAGACCCCGACCACATAGGCCAGCACCGAGTCATCAAAATCGAAAGTCACGTTGCGGTTAGGGGCAGTGGTTTGGGTTTTGATTGAAATAGGCATCAGAGAACTCCCTTCATGGTTAGTTAAAAACCTCCATCGCAACAGGCTAAAGATGAATAAACGTCAGACGTTTAAAATCTTTTACAGAGGTCTGTTTTTCTCTGCCGCGATGGACGTCAACAAACCTAGACCCAGCGCTTATAAAAAGCCATCCACCCTAAAAACCACAGATTACGACATATTTTTCAGACTAACTTTTATTGACTTCTTAAAATAAGAAAGAAATTAAAAACCGATAAGTCTTGCTCATTTATATAGAGATATAAGACCGATGAGAGACAAAAGGCATAGCACCATCAAAAGCATCACGAATATGATTTCGAATTCTTAAGATGGAGTAAGGACTGAAGGACTGTTGTAGATAGCTCACTGGGAAGCTAGTCAGGAATGGAGAATGTTGCAGGTTGAAGATAACGCTGGTCTTTCCTTAATGCGTCAGAAAAATTCAGGTCTTAATAACCATTTAAGGATAAGAATTCTTTTAAGCCCCTTTAAAAAATATAAAAACGCCTTAAAAAAACCGTAGTTAATCAGTCGCTGAAAATAGTTTTATATCAATTAATCATATAAGACCAAGGTTAACTTATAATAAATTCCATCAAATGAAATATTTTTTCTGTCAGCAAAACCAATCTACTTAAGAATTCCACTCTCCACTTTCTTAAATAATTCCAGATAAACGTTCACACAGCGTTCAAATAGCCGTTAAAGAAGAATTCAGCTGTCGATAGAAAACAAAAAGCAGGACAAGCAGGCGTAATAAGTACAGTGACAACAGCCAAACTCCATGAGTCAGGCTGACTGCAAACTTGCTCGCGGCAGCTTTCTGCCATGGTAGCGTCGCCATACCCAGCCATAGAGCAGGATGTCAACGCCGAGCGTCAGCGTCATCACCATCGCCTCATGGGTGCCTCCAATAATGACCGGAAACACAGGAGTGATGCACAGAGGTAGCACACTCCACCAGCGCAGGGTTTTGAAAGCAATAGGCGCAAATAAGGCGCTTACCAGCATCCCGATCACATAATCCCAGGAGCGGGCACCCACCAGTATCAGCAGATCAGGCAGACCGCTATCGATAAAGGACATGAGCACGGGGTCGCCGTAATAGGTGGTGAATCCAAAAGCAATAAAGACGCCGATCCCTATACACAAAGAGACAAAGAAAATGACCACGCCATTTCGCTCTCCCTCGGGCGCACGCAAGGCATAGTGGAGAGAAGTCCCGAGCCAGAGCACCCCAAGCAGCCCGATCACTACTTCAGGCAGAGACCAGAAACTGCCATACAGCGTGGCTGCGCCCAGACCTGTCCAATAGAGCGTTTCGCGTTTTTCTGTCGTCATGATTCACCTCATCCCTGAAGTTCATACATAAAAAAAGGTGAGCATGTTGCCATGCTCACCCTTCTTGTAAAGCGCTAATCCGTCGGGATTAGTTGCGCTCTTTGTCGACCAGCTTGTTAGCCGCGATCCAAGGCATCATCGCACGCAGTTTCTCACCTACCTGCTCGATAGGATGCGCTGCGTTGTTACGACGGTATGCAGTCATGGATGGGTAGTTGGTAGCGCCTTCAGAGATGAACATCTTGGCGTATTCGCCGTTCTGGATGCGCTTCAGTGCATTACGCATGGCAGCACGGGATTCGTCGTTGATGACTTCCGGGCCAGTCACGTACTCACCGTACTCCGCGTTGTTGGAGATGGAGTAGTTCATGTTGGCGATGCCGCCTTCGTACATCAGGTCAACGATCAGCTTCAGCTCATGCAGACACTCGAAGTACGCCATTTCAGGCGCGTAACCTGCTTCGGTCAGGGTTTCGAAACCGGCTTTAACCAGCTCAACCGCACCACCACACAGAACAGCCTGCTCACCGAACAGATCGGTTTCAGTTTCGTCTTTGAAAGTGGTTTCGATGATACCGGTACGACCACCACCCACGCCTGATGCGTAAGACAGAGCAACGTCTTTAGCTTTGCCAGAAGCGTTCTGGTAGATAGCGATCAGGTCAGGGATACCGCCGCCTTTAACGAACTCGGAACGTACAGTGTGACCAGGCGCTTTAGGCGCGATCATGATGACGTCCAGATCCTTACGGGGAACAACCTGGTTGTAATGGATAGAGAAACCATGAGCGAAGGCCAGAGTTGCGCCTTTTTTCAGGTTAGGCTCGATCTCTTCACGATACAGCTGACCCTGGAACTCATCAGGGGTCAGAATCATGACCAGGTCAGCGGCAGCCACTGCGTCAGCAACGTCAGCAACACGCAGACCAGCAGATTCAGCCTTGGCACGGGAAGAAGAGCCCGCACGCAGACCAACAGTCACATCCACACCGGAATCTTTCAGGTTGCAGGCATGAGCGTGGCCCTGAGAACCGTAACCGATGATGGAAACCTTCATCCCCTGGATGATGGACAGGTCACAGTCTTTATCGTAAGAAACTTGCATTTTATTCCCCTAATACCGGGAGCCTCGCTCCCTCTTCTTCACAGTAAAAGTAGCCAGCCGCTAGCAGCTGGCAATTGATTCGTTGCGGTGTCAGATACTGAGGGTTTTCTCGCCGCGGGAAATGCCCGAGACCCCACTTCGTACCACTTCCATAATGCAGGCTTCGCCCACCGCCTTGATAAAGGCATCGAGTTTATCGCTGGCACCGGCAAGCTGCACCGTGTACAGGTTGGGGGTGACATCAACGATCTGGCCACGGAAGATATCCACCGTGCGCTTGATCTCATCACGCACCACACCACTGGCCTTGAGCTTGATCAGCATCAGCTCGCGCTCGATGTGCTCACCCTCGGTCAGATCCACCACTTTGACCACTTCGATCAGCTTGTTCAGCTGCTTGGTGATCTGCTCCAGAACACGATCGTTACCGTTGGTAGTGACCGTCAGGCGGGACAACGTACCGTCTTCGGTAGGTGCTACCGTCAGGGTTTCGATGTTGTAGTTACGCTGCGAAAACAGACCCACTACACGCGACAGAGCACCGGCTTCGTTTTCAAGCAGAACAGAAATAATGCGTCGCATGATTAGACCCTCTCTGTCTTGCTAAGCCACATGTCCTTCATCGTGCCGCGTGGCACCTGCATCGGGTACACATGCTCAAAGGGGTCGACATAGACGTTGATGAACACCAGCTTGTCCTTCATCGCGAAGGCTTTTTCCAGGCCAGGAATCAGCTCTTCAGGAGTGCGAATCGTTACCGCTTCATGACCGTAAGCCCGCATCAGAGCTTCAAAGTCCGGCAGTGACTTCATGTAGGATTGCGAATGGCGGGACTCGTAGTTCATGTCCTGCCACTGACGCACCATGCCCAGTGACTGGTTATTCAGACACAGTACCTTGACCGGCGCATCGTACTGCTTGGCGGTCGACAGCTCCTGAATGTTCATCTGGATACTGCCTTCACCGGTAACACAGATAACTTCGTCGTCCGGGAAGTTCAGTTTTACCGCCAGCGCCGCAGGCAATCCAAAGCCCATGGTGCCGAGACCACCGGAGTTGATCCACTGGTTTGGACGGTCAAACTTGTAGTACTGGGCAGCGAACATCTGGTGCTGGCCAACGTCGGAGGTCACATAAGCCTTGCCCTGAGTGACTTTATAAGCCGCCTCGATAACCGCTTGTGGCTTCAGCAATTCTGAATTGCTGGTTTCATAACGCCCGCCGTGCACTTCGCGCCAGCTTTCGATACTGGACCACCAGGATTTAAGGGCAGTCTGGTCAATCTCGCTCAAACGCGGTTTAACCTGATGAATCATCTCATCCAGCACAGGCTGTACGTGGCCTACAATCGGGATGTCGGCATAAATCGTTTTGGAGATAGAAGCCGGGTCAACGTCGATATGAATGATCTTCGCGGTCGGACAGAACTTCTCAACAGCGTTAGTGACACGGTCATCAAAACGCGCGCCGATCGCCAGAATCAGATCCGAATGGTGCATGGCAGCGTTGGCTTCGTAGCTGCCGTGCATTCCCAGCATGCCCAAAAACTGAGGGTCAGAACCGGGGAAGGCGCCAAGGCCCATCAGGGTATTGGTCACCGGGAAGTTCAGCATGCGCGCCAGTTCCGTCAGCTGCTCCGACGCCTGACCCAGCACCACACCACCACCTGAATAAATCACAGGGCGCTTGGCCGTCATCATCATGTCGACCGCTTTGCGGATCTGACCGGTGTGGCCTCGGTAAACCGGGCTGTAGGAACGCAGCTTGACGCTCTTCGGATATTCGTACGCGTACTTTTCAGTCGGCGCGGTCATATCCTTGGGAATATCGATCAGCACAGGGCCGGGACGACCGGTCTGGGCGATATAGAAAGCCTTCTTCACGACTTCAGGAATGTCTTCGGCACGCTTAATCGACAGGTTATGTTTAACCACAGGGCGGGAAACGCCCAGCATGTCAGTTTCCTGAAAGGCATCATCGCCGATCAGGTGACTCATGACCTGACCGCAAAGAATGACCATCGGGATAGAATCCATATACGCTGTGGCGATCCCCGTCACAGCATTGGTTGCACCTGGGCCAGAGGTCACCAGCACCACGCCTGCTTTACCCGTAGCCCGGGCATAAGCATCGGCCATGTGTGTGGCTGCCTGCTCATGGCGAACCAGGATGTGCTTTACGGCGTCCTGCTGGAATAGTGCATCATAAATGTGCAACACGGCCCCGCCTGGGTAGCCGTAGACATATTCGGTACCCTCATCGGCGAGGGCGCGAATAAGCATTTCAGCGCCGGAAAGTAATTCCACTTGTACCACCTTCAAAGAAGCTATAAACCGCGGTTATACGCAGCATGAATTAAAGTTTGAATTCGTGGGATCTTACGCGCGCAAAGCCGCGCGGTCTGTAACTCTGACCCACTTGGAAGGTGAATGCAAGACATCAAGCGGGCACGATGGCCGAGGCCTGATAAAGGCATAGCACTAGGGTCAGCCATCGAATTCAATGGACAGTATTCGCCAAGGGATACAGGACGAGTCAGATATCGGGCTCAACACAATTTCAGGGGTGGCGAAAAGCGTGTCGGCCCGATAAACGGATGACAACCTGGATCGGGTTGCCATCAGAGGCAGGGAGGTTCACTCCCAGAAAGGAAGCGCAATTCTTGCACGCTCATCTGTCCGGCGCAACCCGGAATTTCATTCTGGTTCACACTGTTGTTCTAATGCACGCAAATGGGGCGTTTTTCCTATTTACGGCAATTTTCTCTGTAAACGCGGGCTGGCGCCTCGCCGGCGCTGGGCGAGTGGAACGCAGCTTGCTATAGTCTGCCCAATGTCCATGCGTGACAGCTATTTCGTAGACGAGGAGTCGTTATGTCTTCTGTAAGTGCTGATATCCGTAAGCGGGACCGAATGATCGAAGAGCTTCGCGGCTTCATCAAAAAGGTTCTGATTGATCCAAGCATTGCCACACAGTCCCTGAATATCACCCGTGAACTGCTGAATCAGGATGATGCCTACAAGCAGATCGCCGAACGTATCTCAGCGACCACAACCATCAAGATTCCCCAGGACTTCAGCGATGCTGACAAGATGTATCTTGATCTGCTAAAAGAAGTCGTCCGCGACGAAAAAGCCCTGTACTGAGGCGGCTCTCGTCCGGTAACGAGGCTGGCGCAGGCTGGCCTCGGTGATTTCTGGGATATTTTGTGATCTCGCCACAGGTCTTTCTCGACCGAAATCCTTTCAACGCCCTTCCGCTTCTCTCACCCTGACTGACTTTTCCGGCACTTATCCCTGAACTGTTTGCTGACATCGAGCAGACTGTCGACCAATCGCCTCGATGACGTCACTTATTCAGGCAAATACGCCAAACCCCGCCAGTATTCAACGATAGTTGTAGCCTGCCCTATCAACTCTGTAACCCGAACGCAGTATGCTTAATCAGTTACCTTTGCTTGTCATTTTTGACAGCAAATAGACGAAAAACAGATTAACGAATAAGTTTCCTTGTTTGCAGAACTGTTTGAGTGTCTATCTTTGCCATGAGCAGTATAAAAACAACGCAGTCTCTGGGAGTTGACCATGTCACTGAAGTCCAAGCTTTTGCTGGCCTTTTCGCTGATTGCAGCCATTCCTCTGGCTATATCACTGGGTATTGCTACCTGGCTCGGAAGCCAGCAGGTGGAAACCAGCGTCAAAAATAAACTGACCGCACAGCTGGAGTCCTCCAATAACCTCAAAGCCGAAGCCATTGACCAGTACATGACACGCCTGAAACAGGAACTTAAGGCCTACATCAAACTCCCCGCACTGAGTACGGCAGCACAAGCCCTGGAAGAGGGTTTCGACAAGTCTGTCAAAGATCCGGGCAGTGAAGCCCTGCAACGTTATTACACCGACAGCTTTGGCAAACAGTTTGCCGAGATGAACGGCGGCCAGAGCGGCAACCCCAAGGCTATCTATGACGGGCTGGATGCTGAAACCCGTTATTACCAGAATCTCTACATCGCCCAGAACCCGAACCCGCTGGGTAAGAAAGACGCCTATGACAGCAATTGGGATGGCTCTGCGTATGACAAGGCACATCAGATCTATCACCCGACGCTGCGAAAATTCCAGCAGGATCAGCACTTCTACGATCTGTTCATCGTCGATAATGACGGTCGCGTGGTTTATACCGTGTTCAAGGAGCTGGACTACGCCACCTCCCTGAAAACCGGACCCTATAAAAACACTCTTTTGGGTGAGGCCTTCCGCCACAGTCTGAATGCTGCCAAGCCGGACCAGGTTTTTGTCAGTGACTTCGCCGCTTACTACCCTTCTTATGAGCAGCCTGCTGCCTTTATGTCGGCGCCCATCATGAAAGACGGCTCACAGATTGGTGTGCTGGTGGTTCAACTTCCCATCAATGAGATTAATAGCCTGCTGACCAACGACCAGCGCTGGGAGTCGGACGGCATGGGCAAGAGCGGTGAAAGCTATCTCGTGGGTGGTGATAAAAACCTGCGTACCGAAAGCCGCGCGTACCTTGAGCATCCGGAGCGGCTGATCCAGCGCCTCAAAGAGGCCGGACACGAAAAAGTCGCTGAACAGGTCACACGGCATAAAACCACGATTGATCTGGTCACCGTGGATACACCTGCAGTCAATGCTGCCTTAGGCGGCGAGAGTTCGGACTCCATTGGCAAGGATTATCGTGGCGTCAATGTCATTAGCGTCTATCGCCCTATCTCTCTGGGCAATTATCAGTGGGCGCTGATCAGCCAGATGGACACCGCAGAAGCCTTTGAAAGTGCTTATACCCTGCGCCGCCATATGATCATCATCGGTTGCACAACACTGGCCATTACCTTGGTTATTGCAATCCTGATTGGCTGGCTGATGGCCCGTAAGATGATTGCACCGCTGACCAAGGTCGTGTCTGAACTGGACGGTATCGCCCAGGGCGAAGGTGACCTGACAGCCCAGCTCAAGGAAGCTGAGCGCAGTGATGAAATTGGCCAGCTGGCTCGCAGCTTCAACACCTTTGTCGCTTATATTCAAAGCATCATGATTCAAGTCGAGTCTGCCAGTCAGGAGCTGAGCAAAGCCGCCGGCGAGCTGGAAGACGTTACGCACAGCACTGGCAAGATTGTTCGCGATCAGAAAGTGATGACCCAGTCACTGGCCAGTGGCATGACTCAATTCTCCTCATCCCTGCTGGAAGTTGCCGGCAACAGTACCCAGACGCTGGAAGCGGTGGAACATGCCCTGACCGAAGCGCAGGAAGGTAATCGCTACGCCACCCATGCCCGTCAGCAGATCGAGCAACTGGTCGGCTCCGTTGGCAATGCCAACCAGGCGATTCACCGCCTTGAAACAGAAGTGGATCAGATCGCGACTGTGCTGGATGTGATCGAAAGCATCTCCGAGCAAACCAACCTGCTGGCACTGAATGCCGCGATTGAAGCCGCCCGCGCCGGTGAAATGGGCCGAGGTTTTGCCGTGGTTGCTGATGAAGTACGTTCCCTGGCCGGACGCACCCAGACATCAACTGTGGAGATCAAGGACAAGCTTGGCCTGCTCAAATCCGTGGTGAATGAAGCTGTCTCCCAGATTCGTTCGGCCAATAACACCGCTGGCACCGGAATTGAGCAGGTGGAAGCCACCGCCGGACAGATCAGCCAGATTCTCGCCATCGTGGAGCGGGTACGTAACATGAATACCCAACTGGAATCTGCGGTGTCGCAGCAGCGTGAAGGAGTTGAGCTGATGGAGTCCAACGTGATCCAGATCGACGATGCCTCGGCCCAGACAGCCAGTGCATCTGCCGATGTCAGCACCTCAGCTTCCGAGCTCAACAGCACGGCGGCGACCCTGCGTAATATCGTCGGACGCTTCAAGCTGCGTTAATCGCTCTGAAGCCGCACAAAAAGGCGCAGCGCTTCGGACTGCGCCTTTTTTTGTTGTCCCGAAATACTTCCATTCAATCAAGACCAGATGCCCACGGCTCACTACCAGCTGTTTCAGCTCACCACTACGACCCCCTCTATTGAAGCCAATCTTTACACCACCTTGACAGCCTCAGCCCTATGATTAGCTTTCACCCGTTCGTTCCGAGCGGGTCTGTGAGTTAGAGGTACTCTCCATGAAAAAGGCAGCATTAGGTATAGGGCTTCTGTGCTGTAGCATGCTGGTTGCACCGGTCATGGCTGCACCACATGGTTTTGATCGCGGCCCCTCAGGCCATCATGGTGGCGGTGCGCCACGCCTGGGCGAAGTATTCTTTGGACTGGCCCTGGGTGGCATGGTCTACCACCTGATTAATGACCATGTGTACTACCAGGATGGCCCAACGTGGTATCTGCATGATCAGCGTCGCAACGCCTACGTGGTCGTTCAGCAGCCACAATCAACCACTCAGGTCGTGGTGAATCAGAGCCCGAGCTACAGTAACTATTCAGGGGATGTCCCCGCCGGTGCGGTCTATCCTTCACTGCCCAACGGCGCCGTAGCGGTGAATATCAACGGTATTCAGTATTTCGAGAAAACCGGCACTCTCTTCCTGCCCAGTGAGCAGAATGGTCACACCGTCTATGTGGTCGTTCGTAACCCCTAAGGGCGAACAACAGGGTGGAAGGAAACAAAAAAAAGAGCCTGCATCCTGCAGGCTCTTTTCGTTAGTGGGATTTCTTAACGCTCAGTACTGCCGGGCTTCCCGAGCCTGACAGTCCTCCAGTACCGGCATGCAGGCGATACCTGCACTAATGACCATCATCAGCAGGGTGTAGGCGATTTTTCCGGCCCAGGGGGCAAACACAACCATGCCAACAGCCCAGGCAATAAAGAGCGTGGTATACGCCGCCAGCTTGGCTCGCCGCGGCATCGCCCGGTATTGCTGCCAGGCATAGATGGAAGGGCCTGTCAGCCGGTGATTGAGCAAAGCCTGATAAACCCGGGGAGAGCCTTTGGCAAAGCAGGCCGCTGAAGCAAGGATAAACACCGTTCCGGGTAACCCCGGCAGAATGATGCCCAGAATTCCCATCGCCAGCGCCAACCAGCCCAGCACCAGCCACACACAGCGAGCCAGACGGGAAACAGGAGCAGGTGAAAGTGTCATCGCAGCATCCTCAGGGATCGAATCCATGGCGGTATTCCTAGAGTGATATGAAACCTCAGCGTGCCAGCCCTTATCATCAAAGCAAAATCAATTAACTCATCAGAAGCCATTGTTTTTAGCTATAAGAGACAATGAGAGCACTAGCGCAAGTATTGACCATCAGCCGTATGGCAGGACGTCACACTTGCCGCCGATCACGTCAGACCGGGCAACGCCATGGCGTTACCCGTTCCGTATCACTCAACAGAAATCCGCATTAGTGATCGTGGTCGCAGCCACAATCATCGGTATGCACATGCTGAACATCAGCCTCATGGGTTTCCACTTCAAGGTCGATGACGTTACAGGCACCCGGACGCACCACCAGCATGCCGAAGTGTGTTGGCTCTTCATCATCATCTTCGCCATCCGGTACTTCCAGGGAAATCTGCGACTTGCCTTCATCAATCGGCTCAAAGTTGATGATCAGCGGCAGGCCGTCTTCCCACTCGACCCGCAGCTCCGCCAGGTCAAGCTCGACCTCGTCGCCATCCGGGGTCATTCCAATAATGCGAGGCAATGTAGACATGTGTTTTACCTTATAAGGAGGAGGACTCAATCAGCAGTCAGACAACCGCTACTTTAGAAAACCAGACGCTGGCCATTGGCCTTGAACCAGGCGCGCATTCGTCGCCATTGTGGACTGTACTGACTCACCAGGGCCCAGAAAGGCGGCTGATGATGAAAGTGCACCAGATGCGACAATTCATGGATTAGAACATAGTCCAGTGCCGCGGCAGGCGCCATGATCAGCCCCCAATGAAGCTTGATTATACCCTCGCGGGTACAGCAACCGTAACGGCTCCGATAATGTTTGACCTCTACGCCACGAAACCTCAAGCCCATCTGCCTAGCCCAATACTCAAGACGGCGCGGCAGATAGTCCTGAGCCTGTTGCATGAGCCAGGGCCGAAGACTGTTCATATCCTGAGTGGTCTCAGGAACCCTTAGGGTTGCCTCCTGAATCTCAGGCGCCACCACCTCCGCTCGAATCAGCCTGTATTCCTGCCCGGCAACCCAGAGTGAGTCCGGCAAGTCGAGCAGGTTTTCCTGCGGCTTGCTGCGGGCCAGCTGGCGCAATACCCAGCCTCTCTGGCGCTCCAGAAAAGCCACAATTTCGCTTTGTGGCGTATGCATCGGTGCGCTGACGCGGACTTTGCCATCACGAACCTGCAGGGCAATCGTCTTTTTGCGACGGGCACTGCGGCGAATGTCGACATCAATATCGCGCATGAAAAACTCGGTCCGGAACGCTAAACAAGGTGAAAGTGCCGACAGCGCAAGCTGAGATCAGCGGGGAAATCACGTAAGATGGGCAAGCTTACCACATTACGAACGGGCCTTATGACCTCTCCCAGCTTTGAAATCACCGTTGCCACTGCCGGCCCCACGGCTATTGAATGGATTGCTTCCGTCAGCGAGCTGCCCAAGGCCCGCATCAAGGATGCCATGAACAAGGGTGCCGTCTGGCTGACCCGCAAAGGCCAGTCGGATAAACGCCTGCGCCGCGTTCGTTTTGTCCCCTGTGAAGGCGATATTCTGCGCTTTTACTACGACCCGGACCTGTTGAACCGAACCGCCCCTGAGCCGGTGCTCCTCAAGGAGTTTAAACAGTATTCCCTCTGGTACAAGCCACCCGGACTCTTATCACAGGGCACGGCCTTTGCTGATCATTGCAGCCTGCTGCGTCAGGTGGAAGTCAGCACCGGGCGTGAGGTTTACCTGATCCACCGCCTCGACCGCGAAGCTCACGGTCTGGTGTTACTTGCCCATCAGGGCCGTTTGGCAGCGCAGCTCTCTCAGCTGTTTCAGCAACGTGATGTGGATAAACGCTACTTCGTGCGCGTAGCAGGCACCCTGCAAAGCAGTGACTGGACACTGATTGACCAACCGCTGGATGGCAAGGCTTCCCGTAGCCAGATTCGCACCCTGTGTCACGAGAATGGCAACACCGTGCTGGAAGTAAAGATCGACACCGGCCGCAAGCACCAGATTCGTCGCCACCTTTCCGCCTTTGGCCATCCAGTACTGGGCGACCCACGCTATGGCAAGGGCCACAGTTATGAGGCGGGCATGCAATTGGTCGCCGCTGAACTGACCTGGCAATGCCCCATCGCCAAGATGGAGCGCCATGCCAAACTGGCAGAGCTGCACCCACAAGCGCTGTACGACTGGCCTGTCTGATTCCTTGCGCCAACATGCCACCTTGCCCGCACTGCGTCGTCTGACGCGGTGCGCTTGCCGATATAAAACCTCACCGCGGCGATGAATCCCTGCCAAGACAACGCCAGATAACTGTATTAAAATACAGTACTTTGAACCCTTAACAGGTCAGGTTATGGCGCAGCGCAAGATCATTCACTTCGACTGTGATTGCTTCTACGCATCGGTCGAGATGCGCGACTGTCCGCCGTTTCGCGATATTCCTCTGGCCATTGGTGGCCGCCCGGACAAGCGTGGCGTCATCTCAACCTGCAATTATCCTGCGCGCAAATTTGGCATCCACTCGGCGATGCCCTCCTCTCAGGCCATGCGCCTCTGCCCGGATCTCACGCTCATTCCCGGCGATATGGCCAAGTACAAAGCCGTGAGCCAGCAATTCATGGCGATTCTGCAGGAGTTCGCCGAAGAGGTGGAGCCGCTCTCTCTGGATGAAGCCTTTATCGATGTGAGCGAATCGACCGCTTTTAATGGCAGCGCCACCCTGATTGCCCGCCACATTCGTGAACGGGTTCGCCGCGAACTGGGCATCACCGTTTCAGCAGGTGTTGCGCCCAACAAGTTTCTCGCCAAAGTCGCCAGTGACTGGCATAAGCCGGATGGCATGAAGGTGATCACGCCAGCAGAAGTGGATGACTTCGTGAAGGCGCTCAAGGTCAATAAGCTCTGGGGTGTGGGTAAAGTCACTGCCGCCAAGATGAACCGGCTGGGACTTTTTACCCTGGAGGATATGCAGAAGTGGCGCGAGGAAGACCTGATCGAGCATTTCGGCAGCTTCGGAGCGCGCCTTTATCAGCTTTGCCGAGGGGTCGATCATCGCCCGGTGGCTGTTCGCGAAGAGCGCCTGTCCCTGAGTGTCGAGCACACTTACGATCAGGATCTGCCGGATCTGGCTACCTGTCTTGATAAGCTGCCCAGTCTGCTGAAAGAGCTGGAGGAGCGTCTCGCTCGCCGGGGTTTGAGTCAGCATGCCCAGGGCAATGTGCTGAAGATGAAATTCCACGACTTTCAGCAAACCACCGTGGAGCGCAGCCGTAACCGACCTGATCATGATTATGCCAGCCTGATGGCGGCGGCCTGGGAGCGTGGCAATAACAAGGCCGTGCGTCTGATTGGCGTGGGCGTACGCCTGTCGCAGGAAACCGCCGAGCGCCTGCTGCAACCCCAGCAGCTCACTCTGGCCTTAGATCAAGGCACCAGCCACTCCAGTGACTAACCCGCCAGCGGCGGCGTCAGACCGGGATCACCATTACCGGGATAGCAGCTTAACCAGCGGGCACAGTCGAGCGCATTCATGGCCGGCGCGATCAGATAGCCCTGATATTGATCACAGCCCGCCTCTGCCAGAAATGCCTGCTGCGCAGGGTTTTCCACCCCTTCGGCAATCACGGACAGGTTCAGGCCATGGGCCAGCGCAATGATGGTCTGGGCCAGATGCCGGTCTTCGTAGACCTCCGGCAGCCCGGCAACAAAACTGGCGTCGATCTTCAGGTAGTCCACCGGCAAATGCTTGAGATAGCCAAGGCAGCAAAAGCCCGTGCCGAAATCATCCAGCGCCACGCCCACCCCCAGCGCACGAAGCTGCGCCAGCCCTTCCTGAACGGAGGCAGCCTGCGCCGGAATAAAGCTGTCTTCGGTGATTTCCAGATCCAGCAACTGCGGTGGAATCTGGTAATAGTCGAGTAAAGAGCGAATGTCATCCACCAGCGTGGTATCGAGCAGATCCGAGGCGGACAGGTTCACCGCGATGGGTAAGTGCGGGCCGTCATGAGTGAGCCACCGTTGCAACTGATGGCAGGCAGTTTCCAGTACCCAGCGCGTGATACGCGGCATCAGCCCCAGCTGTTTGGCCAGCGGCAGAAACACCTCGGGCTTGCGCATCCCGTCCGGGCCAGGCCAGCGAATCAGCGCCTCAAGCCCGACCGGCTGCTGGTTCGCAAAGTGCAGTTTGGGCTGGTAATGCAGTTCAAAATCACCGTGTTTAAGCGCCTGATACATCGCCATCTCCAGACTGAGGCTGGCCTGACTGGCTTCCTCCAATGGATGACGAAACAGGCTAAAGCCGTTACGGCCATTGTCTTTGGAGCGGTACATCGCCGTATCCGCACGCTTGAGAAGCAGCTCAACGCTGTCGCCATCGTCCGGGTAACAGGCAATACCGATACTGCAGGAGAGATGCAGTGACTGACCATCAATCACAAAGGGGTCGGACATGGTCTGCAGAATGCGCTCGGCCAGATGATTCAGGCTCGCGGAATTCTCAATGGCCGGAATCAGCAGGGTAAACTCATCGCCACTCAGACGGGCCGCCGTGTCATTCTTGCGCAGCACCCGCGTCAGACGCTTGGCCACAATACTGAGCACCTCATCACCGACACTGTGACCAAGACTGTCATTGATACGCTTGAAGCGGTCCAGATCGAGGAACAACACCCCAAGACGCTGATGCTCCAGCCGTGCTTTCTCAAGCGCGCGCTCCAACCGGGCCTGAAACAGACGGCGGTTAGGCAGCCCGGTCAGTTCATCAAAATAGGCCAGTTTTTCGATTTGCTGCTCACGAATCTTGCGCTCGGAAATGTCACTGAAGATGGCCGCGTACTGGCGCACATGACTGGTGTCATCATAGATGGCAGTGATACTGATCCACTGGGGATAAATCTCACCATTCTTGCGCTGGTTCCAGATCTCCCCCTGCCAGGTGCCCTGCGCCAGCAGCTCTTTCCACATCGCAGCGTAAAAGGTGTGGTCGTGAAAACCTGAGCTTAGCAGGGCGGGCGTTTTACCGATGGCCTCTTCCGCGCTATAGCCGGTGACCGCGCTAAAACTTGGGTTGACCGCCTGAATCACCCCTTTGGGATCGGTGATGATGATGGCATTCAGGGAGGCTTCAATCACTTTCTCTGCCAGACGCAAACATTCCGTCGACTCTTTCAACGCCTGATTGCGCTGATCCAGCACCGACTGCAACCGCGATACATAGAGATATTCGATACTGCGAAGGATGTCGGAATAGCAGAGCAAGGCGATGATCTCACCCCCGCCATTGGTCACGCCCAGATGATTCAGCCCGGCCTGCTCCATGCAGTTGCGCGCCATCAGGAGTGGCGTGCCCAGAGCCACGGTAAGACAAGCCTCCTGCGCCAGTTCGCCAATAGCCAACTGAGTTTCAGGCTGCGACAGATAGGCGACCCAGTCGCGCTCGCAGGCAATGCTGCAGTGGCCGTCACCATGGTCGACCAGAAACGCTTCACGCTGCTCCCTGTGCATACGCTCAAACACGGCTTGCGCAGGAGAAGTCGCCGCTACGCGCATGGGTTCGCGGGTAATGGTGCTGTCGATTTCACGCAGGGAAAGGTAATACTCAACGCCCTGATGGCGGATCAGATCGCTCAGGCTGAACATGCCGCCTGGGTGTCCGTCGGCATCCACAATCACCAGATGCCGCACACCTTCACGCTGCATCACCAGACCCGCTTCACGCAGGCTTGACCCTGCCGCCAGGGTTTTGACCGGTGAGCTCATGTGATCCGACACCGGGGATTGCAGCTCCTGTGGACAGGCCGCCAGCCGCGTGGCATCGCGCTCGGTCCAGATACCGAGCAGCCGACCGTCTTCGACGATAACCACGGCGCTGCAATTGCCTTCAAACATCTGCCGCACCACGTCCTGCAGCGGGGTATTCGGCGCACAGGTCAGCAGAGCCCGGCGCGCCAGATGCCAGACCTCATGACTGTGATCGCTGGGCTCAATGTAACCGGCATCCTCCGCAACAGCGTCGCTGTGCGGACTTATCGCGCCAGTTGGGGATATTTTCACCCGTCATACTCCTGACTGTTATGACATTACTTGCTAGGGTCAGAATAATTTAGGGATTTTCCTTATTCCATGCGCCAAATCATGATTTGGGACCATAACGCGACCCCATAAAGCTGTGTAGAATGTTTCCAAGCCTTCCTCTGGAGTACAAGGAGTTGTCATGCCAGCCTATGCCTTTGACGGCAATATCCCGGTCGTGTCCCAGGGTAGCTACGTGCACCCTTCCGCCGTGCTGATTGGTGATGTGATCATCGGTGAGAACTGCTACGTCGGGCCGCTGGTATCCCTGCGCGGCGATTTGGGTCAGGTCAAGATTGACCATGACAGCCACATTCAGGACAACTGCGTGATTCATGCCGATGAAGGTGGCCGTGTTCATGTCGGCTCCCACTGTCATATTGCTGCAGGCAGCGTGCTATATAACTGCACCCTGGGACGCCGCTGCTTTATTGGCATGGGTTCGGTGATTCTGGACCGGGCGATTATTGGTCAGCAAAGCATGGTATCTCCGGCCTCTCATGTGCAGGCCGGGTTCAATGGCACAGAAAGCCAGCTGCTGGCAGGCAACCCTGCCTACCCCTGCGGCGCCGTGACCATGGCAACGCTGTATGCCAGACAACAGGCCGATCAGCGTTATCGTGAACTGGTGATACGCGCAAGACACACACTTCAGGAAGTGGATCCGCTGTCCACCGTTGCCCATCGCCACCACCGAGCGAGTCTATGAACCTGAACTCCCCTTCCTGCCGGCTCGGCCAGCCGAAAAATGAGGAACCAGGATGACGCTGCTGCGCCGCCCCGTCTCTGTCTTTTTTCTGACTGGCTTCAGCTTCCTGCTGCTGATGTTTGCCCTGCTCTTTGGCGCACGCATCATGATGGAAGACCAATACCACGACACGCGTACCGCGCTGCTGCAGGCCACGCTGTCGACCGAACTCGACAGCATGAAGCGACTGGTCGATAGCCAGGCACGCATCACCCGCGACATGCCTCACTTTTCCCCGGAAGGGACGGACCAGATGATTCAGCATCATCTGCAAAGCCTGCTGCAACCCGACCGTCTTGATGGCGCCATGCTGCTCAGTGCCAATGGCAACCCCCGGGATATCAAAATGCAGGTGGCCCTGCCGGACAGCCTGCGCCAGCATATTGATGAGCTGATCAGCGAGGCGGCTCAGGCCAATGACGGCCAGGCTCACAGCTATTATTTACGCGCGCAGGGTAAGGTTTGGGCGCTGGTGATCGCTTCTCTGCATGAAGCGTCACTCAGCCAGGCCCACGGCTATCTGGTGTACTGGCGTCAGCTGGATGACAACTATCTGGCGACACTGGCTGATCGCTATCACTTTTCTCTGCTGAAACTGCAGCTGCCGGCGGCCAATGACAGTGAACTGAGTTCCTCCCAAACCGTAATCACTCTGGATAATGGCCGTGCCGTTGTCGACTGGAACCACGAGACGCCGCCGTTTCGGCTGATCTATACCGCCATTGGTCTGGGGCTGATGCTGACACTGGCGCTGGCGCTCCTGGGTGTACTGCTGTTTCGTAATCTGCAGCGCGGCAATCAGGATTTCCGTACTCTCTTTAACCGCAATAAGGCATTGCAGCTACTGGTTAACCCGCTGGATGGCAGCATTGTGATGGCCAGTAAAACCGCCGCCGATTTTTACGGCCATACGGTAGCCACTCTGCAGCGCCACACCCTGTTTGATATTACCGAAGACAACCCCGATATCCTCGGACTGCTCAAATCCAGCAACCCGTTTCGTCTGCGCCAACGCACCGCTCAGGGAGAGGAACGTCTGGTCGAGATTCATTCAGGCCAGATCATGCTGGCTGGCGAGCCTCTGCTTTACCTCATCGTTCACGACGTGACCCAGAGCCACCGCGCCTCCCGCGCCTTGACGCGCAGCGAAGCGCGTTTTCGCGCCATCTTTGAAGATGCCAGTCTGGGCATTCTGCAGCTGGACTCCAATGGCCGGATTCTCGATGCCAACCCGGCTTTCTGTAACATGCTCGGCTATCCCGAGAATAATCTGCTGCGCTGGCACTGGAGTGATCTGGTCACCGGCGAAGAACGCGAAGCCACTGCCCGCACCTTTCAGGCCATGACCGACGGTGTCGTCGATAAGCTCAACCACCAGCAACGTTTTGTGCAGGCTTCCGGCAATGTGATCTGGACGCAGATGAACATCAGCCCCGTCAATATTCAGGGTGAAAGCACCACCTATGTCGCGATGGTGGAGAACATCAGTGAAAGGGTCGCCCTGCAGCAGCAGCTAAAAGAACTCGCCGCGCGCGACCCTCTTACCGGGCTACACAACCGCCGTTCGATGGAAGAACAAGCCTCCCGTGAGCAATCCTGGTCCCGCCGCCATGGACAGAACCTCTGCGTAATGATTGCCGATATTGACCACTTCAAGCTGATCAATGACAACCACGGTCACAGCGTCGGTGACATTGTGCTGCGTGAGTTTGCCATTATCTGTCAGCAGTACCTGCGTGAGTCCGACATTCTCTGCCGTTGGGGTGGTGAGGAATTTGTGATGCTGCTGACTCAAACCGATCTGAGTCAGGCGGCGATTGTCGCCGAACGACTACGACTTGCCGTGTCGGCCATGGAAATCAAGGCAGGACGGGAGCGTTTACAGCTCACAATCAGTCTTGGCCTGAGCGACTGGCAAGCCGAAGATGAAAACTTCACCGATGCCCTTGAGCGGGCAGACGGTGCGCTTTATGCCGCCAAACGCAATGGCCGCAATCAGGTGGTCAGCAGCCCGAAAGAGCCGCTGGAAGAGGTCTGAGCCCCCTCAGACCTCTCGCCCTCTCAGCCTTCTTCAAAGAGTGCTTTGGCACATTCCCCCAGACTGTCGCCACCTTCGGTGATGGCAATCAACAGACCATCGGTCCGGCTCAACCAGTGTTGGCAATAGAAACGCAGCATCCGGGTTTTGTGCAGGCGCTGGTCATCATGGTCGATGGCGGCCAGCGCACTTTTCAGCAATAACCAGCCACCACAGAGATAGCCAAGCAGCATCAGCCAGGGCACGGCGGCTGCCTGAGTGGCTTGCATTTCCCCCGCGCCGGCACGCTGAGCCAGCCATGTCGCTGCCGCTCGCGCTTGCTCCAGAGAACGCCGAACCGCACTGACATCCGCCTGCAGTTCAGCAAGCTCAATCGGCTTGAGTGTCGCATCCACCTCCGCCAGCAAAGCGCTCACCCCCACGCCCTTATCCGCCAGACATTTTCGCCCCAGCAGATCCAGCGCCTGAATCCCGGTTGTCCCTTCGTAGATGGTGAGAATGCGGGCATCCCGATAGCACTGGGCGATTCCCGTTTCCTCGATAAAGCCCATCCCGCCATGCACCTGAATCGCCAGCCCCGTGCACTCCTGTGCCAGTTCAGTCAGCCAGCCTTTAACGATGGGCGTCAGCAGATCCGCACGCACCCGCTGTGCTTTATCATGCTTGGCCTGATCCTCCGCAAAGGCGGCAGTCAGCGCCAGAGCACGCATGGCTTCCAACGCACTTTGTTGCATCAGCAGCATACGCTGCACATCCGGGTGATGATCAATACTGACGGTCTGCTGCTGGCGATCCGTCCCCTGTCTTCGCTCGGCGGCATAGGCTCTTGCCTGTTGCCAGGCCCGTTCAGCCACGCCCAGTCCCTGAACACCCACCGCCTGACGGGCATGATTCATCATCGTGAACATGCAGGGCAGCCCCTGATGCGGCTCACCAATAAGGTAGCCCAGCGCCCCGCCGTTATCGCCATAACTCATCACGCAGGTCGGGCTACCATGAATGCCGAGCTTGTGCTCAAGGGCCAGCGCCTGCACATCGTTACGCTCCTGCTTCGCATCATCCAGCCATTTAGGCACCAGAAACAGGGAAATGCCTTTTACTCCGGGCGGAGCCTCCGGCAAACGCGCAAGCACCATGTGCAGAATATTGTCGCTGCACTCATGCTCGCCCCAGGTGATGTAGATTTTCTGACCATAGAGCCGATAGTGCTCGCCCGCCGGTTCTGCTCGCATGTTGAGCAAAGCCAGATCAGAGCCTGCCTGCGGCTCCGTCAGATTCATGGTGCCGCTATAACGACCGCTGATCAGCCCCGGTAAATAGCGGTTTTGCAGCTCATCGCTGCCGTGACGCAACAGCGCTTCGATGGTGCTCTGGCTCAGTAGCGGGTTCAGCGCCAGCGCCAGATTGGCCGACTGCCAATACTCCGCCACCGCCGTTGCAATCACCTGTGGCAACCCCTGCCCACCAAAACTCTCCGGTGCACGAATCCCTTGCCAGCCACCCTCGGTAAATTGCGCCAGTGCCTCCCGACAAGCCTCCGGCACCTGCACTACGCCATCCTTTAACGTAGCCCCCTGCTTATCCGCCAGACGACTGGTGGGCGCCCAGACATCCGACGCCAGTTTGGCCGCTTCATTAAGCACAGCATCAATCAGCTCAGGGGATAACTCTTGCTGTTCCGGTAGCGAAGCCAGGGCTTGCGTACCAATCAGATACTCCAGCACAAAGCGGCTGTCTTTCATCGGCGCCAGATAGGGAGGAGAAGGAGGAATCGTCGACGAACCGCTCATAAGGCACCTCACAGCAACGGGCACTCTTGTACCCGTCGCGCCTGAGTCAGCCACGACCGGTGAAGAGCATGGTTATTTTCAGTGAGGATGCCGTTGTGATCAGGTATTCAACAATGACATTTACGGCCGAATCCACTGACAAAAGCCGCCAGTGCTTATCATCAGAAGTGGAAACAGGTTCAGGCGTAATCCTGCCAACGGGATTTTTGCCGGTATTCTCCCGGCGTCATGCCAGTCCATTTTTTGAAGGAGCGAAAGAACGCGCTGGGTTCATCAAAGCCCATCAGGGCGGCAATGTCGTTGATGCTGAGGTGGGGGGAGTTCATGTAGTTAACCGCGGCATCCCGGCGGCATTCATCCTTGATCTTCTGGTAGGAAGTATCTTCATCCAGCAGCCGTCGTCGCAAGGTGGATATCGACATATTGAGCTTGCTGGCGACATCATCCGCACTTGGCATTTCACGACTGAAGTCCTTGCCGAGAATCGCCACAATCTGGGACTTGAGGGTCTGGGCATCATCCACCATCACCATCAGCTGATAAGGCGCCGTCTTGAGAAAACCGCGCAGGGTTTCCTCGGTTTGCACCAGCGGCAGGTCCAGATACCGTGCAGGGAAAACGATGACATTATCGTGCTGGTTAAAGCGGATTTCGGCGTGAAACAATCGCCGATAGTGGTCTTCATCTTCCGGCGTATCAAAGCTGAAGTAGACCGCTTTCAGCTCCAGCCGACGGCCCACCAGCCAACTCAGAAAATGGTGCCAGACCGACAGAGAAGTACGAATGCTGACAGGGGGTTCTTCACTGATCAGGCTTTCCACCGTCCCCGCAGGCTGGGAATCGAGGGGGGCAAAACTCAGCTTGGCATAACGACCACGTTTGGTAAGCACAGGCTTGATCACTGAACCACGGCAGACTTCATAGAAATCACTGCAGCGTCGCAGGGCTTTTTCCAGCGTCTGGCAGTGCAAAATGCAGTAGCACATCATGCGAAACGTGCCGTTGGGCACCTTGCCGCCACTGAGCATGCCGAAGGACTCATCCTGCATCACCCAGATGATGCGCTGGTACAGCTGACCGAATTTCTCAGCAGAAAGATCCTCGCCTGCGGCAATCGCGGCCGGGGAGATATCCACAGAGGCTAATAGAGAGTCGACGTCATAACCTTGCTTGTCGACCATCCGCAGAAGATAGCCAACATAACCACTGGGGACGCTGATGGTACGCTCACTGCCTGTCATCGCCATCGTGTTCATCAACACCGCCCTGCCTTCTGTACATATAACGTACATTTTTGACCCAACGGAAAAAATATTTCAAGCCAACCTTGGTGGAATTATCTGATGAGAAATGTCAGCAAAAATTCGGAAACCACTTCGTACTTTTTCGCCACTCAAGCAGCTAATTTCAAAACGTACTTATGCCGAACGGCGTGATCGCGTTTTTATCCTTCACTGTTTCGCGTGGAAATGTCAGTGCAAATGGGCCATTTTGTCATTGCAGCGATGGGCAGAGCATCCAACACTCTCTCCCACGCGACTATCGCCAGACAGGCACTCCTGTCCTGTCGCTGGCCAGCTACTTCAGGTGATGCTCTATGACGACAAGAATAAAAAACGTCCAGTGCTTCACGCGCCGCCCGCTGGCGGCTGCGATCTCTGGTTTAACCGGTTTAGTACTGCTGCCGCTTTTAAGCGGACAGGCGCAGGCGTTTGAATTTACCCTGGGCGAGGTTCAGGGAAGGCTCGACTCGAACATTTCCGTCGGCGCCAGCTGGAGAACAGAGGATGCCGACCCCTATCTGATCTCCAAGGCCAACGGCGGCACCGGCCCAGGAGCCGGTAACGATGACGATGGCAACCTCAACTTCAGGCAGGGCGATGCCTTCTCAAAAATTATCAAGGGCGTGCATGACCTTGACCTGCGTTATGAAAACGTCGGCGCCTTTGTCCGGGGCAAATACTGGTATGACCTGGAGCTTGAAAATGGCTCGCGCCCCCACGGCAACAGCGGTAACGACTACGACCCCGGCGAGCCGCTGAGTGATTCAGGCTTCGATAACTACTCGCGTTTCTCGGGAGCTGCGCTGCTGGATGCCTTTGTCTACGGTGACTTTGATGTGGCTGAACACCCCCTGAGTGTGCGCCTTGGTCGTCAGGTGGTGAGCTGGGGCGAAAGCACCTTCCTGCTGGGCGGCATCAATACCATTAACCCGATTGATGCCAATACCTTCCGCCGTCCCGGCGCCCAGATCAAGGAAGGCCTGCTGCCCGTCAACATGCTCTATGGCAACCTTGGGGTTACCGATAACCTGAGCGCGGAAGCCTTCTATCAGCTGCAATTCGAGCCCAGTGTGGCGGATGGCTGCGGCACCTTGTTTTCGGATAACGATTACGCCGCCTCAGGCTGTAACAAGATTCGAATCTATAGCGACAATCCAAGCCTGAGCGCCCTGCCACCCTACAACGCCTTGAACTCGGATGATCAGACCTACTTCAATGACGGCAACTTTGCGATTTACCGCAACAGCAATGGCGTTCGTGAAGCCCCCGACAGCGGTCAGTTCGGTACGGCTTTCCGTTACTTTGCCGAGAACCTGAATAACACCGAGTTTGGTTTTTACTTCACCAACCTGCATAGCCGCCTGCCGGTGATCAGCGCGGTGAAAACCACAACCAACCCCAACACCACGGCCCTGAGCCCCACCTTGCAAAGTGCCACCGGCGGCCTGACGAGCCTGTCACAAGTGCAAAGTGCACTGGCAACGCTGACCTCGCTGGGCGCATCCAGCCCATCAAGCCCGCTGTACAGCCAGTATTCAGGCTTGCTCGGTGCAGCCCAGCTGCATGTGATTGATGCCGCCTCCGGCAGCAGTTATTTCACCGAATACCCTGAGGATATCCAGACACTGGGGCTGAGTTTTAACACCAACGTCGGTGAAGTGGCGCTCTCCGGTGAATACAGCTTCCGCCACGATGTGCCCATGCAGATCAACGGCAGTGCGCTTCTGACCTCACTGGCGACGCTGGGCAATGCCAACGTCAACAGCGGCATTGATTCGCGCGTGCGCAATACGGCGCTGGGAGGTGTGGTACGTGGCTATGACACCTTTGATGTCTCGCAGGTGCAGCTCACTGCCATCAAAACCTACTATCAGGTACTGGGGGCCAGTGAAATGGCACTGGTTGGCGAGCTTGGGTTTATCCATGTACATGGCCTAGATGACAGCGCCAATGCGATCAAATATGGCCGCAGCAGCGCCTTTGGCTATGAGTCAGGCGATAACGATGGTTTCGTGACCCAGAACTCCTGGGGTTATGTGGGCCGTGCTTCACTGACCTACCCGGATGCAGTAGCGGGCATCAACCTGACGCCGACCCTGTCGTTCAAGCATGACGTCAATGGTGTGTCGCCCCAGCCAGGTGGCACCTTCAACGAGGGCGCAAAATCTCTGGGCCTTAGCCTGAACGGCGAATACCTCAATAAGTACTTTGGCACCCTGTCGTACACCCGTTTCTTTGGCGGAGACTACAACACCCTCGAAGACCGGGACTTTGCCTCGTTAAGTTTTGGCATGTCATTCTGAGCCTGCGCAGAGCGCCTCCTCCGGAGGGCTCTGCTGTGTGATGATGCTCACTGACAGGAATGATGCAGATAAGAATAAGGACTGATGATGCGTACACTCGCCTTTCGTTCTCCCACTTCACCACAACGCCCGCGCCTGTGGCGTCTGGCACCCGTCAGTCTGGCGCTTTGCCTGCTCGGGCTATCCACTGCTCAGGCGGCTGTCTCGGCAGAGGAAGCGGCGAAACTCGGCACCACACTGACACCGGCCGGGGCCGTTAAAGCCGCCAATGCAGAGGGCACCATTCCCGCCTGGCAGGGGGGCATGAGTCAGGAGGGTGACCGCTATGCAGACCCTTTCGCCAGTGAAAAACCGATGCTGACCATCACCCCGGCCAATGTCGATCAGTACGCCAGCAAGCTTTCGCCTGGTCAGGTGGCGATGTTCAGGAAATACCCGGATTACCAGATGCATGTGTACCCCACACATCGCACGGCGGCGATGCCGGATCGAATCTATGCCGCCGCCAAAGCCAACGCGACATCAGCCCATCTGGTGGCGGACGGCAACGGTGTCGAAGGCTACAAGGAAGCAGTGCCCTTCCCGATTCCGCAAAACGGTCTTGAAGTGATCTGGAATCACATCACCCGTTACCGTGGCGGCGCCCTCAAGCGCACCATTTTGCAGGCTGCCGTACAAAGTAACGGGGCGTATAGCCCGGTAAAGCTGGAAGAAAGCTTCTCCTGGCCTGAGTACCTGAAAGATGGTGTACAGCCGGAGGATGCCAATATTCTCTCCTTCTTCACCCAGAACGTTATCAGCCCGGCGCGCCTGGTCGGTAACGTGCTGCTGGTACACGAAACCCTGAATCAGGTGTCCACTCCGCGTCAGGCCTGGGTGTATAACGCCGGTCAGCGACGTGTGCGCCGTGCGCCTCAGGTCGCCTACGATGCGCCGGGCACCGCCACTGACGGCCAGCGTACGTCCGACAATCTGGATATGTATAACGGCGCCCCGGATCGCTATACCTGGAAGCTGATCGGCAAGCAGGAGATGTATATCCCCTACAACAGCTTCCGTCTTGCAGATCGAAGCCTCAAATACGATGACATCATCCGCCCCGGCCATCTGAATACCGACTTGCCGCGCTATGAGCTGCACCGCGTTTGGGTCGTGGAAGCCAACCTCAAGCCGGGCGAGCGGCATATTTACGCCAAGCGCACCTTCTACATCGATGAAGACACCTGGCAGGCGGCAGTGGTGGATCATTACGATGGCCGCAATCAGCTCTGGCGCGTGGCTGAGGCCTATGAATTTCAGTACCGCAAGGCACAGGTGCCCTGGCTGACGGCTGAAGCCCTCTACGACCTGCAGTCAGGCCGCTATCTGGTTGGAGGTCTTAGCAACGAGGAAGGCAAAGGCTATGACTTCGACGTGCGCTTCAAGCACGATGATTTCACCCCGGCGGCTATCCGTCGCATGGGCGTACGCTAGTCCGCTGCAGTCCCCGTAACCACTTGCAACATACAAGTCTCTGGCGTCATTTTTTTGACCAAAGAGTTAAATTACTTCCCACAAAGGCCGCCCCTTCTGGGGTGGCCGCTTTTTTTACGCAGACCGTGCCCCATTTTCGCGCACGATTATTCACCCCTCCCGCCAAAAGCATTTTCTTAACTCTTTCGTCCGATTCTCTCTGTAGTAGGATTCTGCCGCCCAAATGCGCTAGATTATTAGCACCCTACTGTTCATGGAATGTGACAGTTTTCTCTTCAGGAAAAGGAGACCTCCTGTGGCACAAGATCGCGTCGAAGCCGTTGAGCGGGCACTGGTACTGCTGGATTGCTTTAATGAACAACAACGCACCCTGTCTCTGGCGGAACTCGCCACCACTTCCGGATTCTACAAAAGCACGATTCTGCGCCTGATGCGCTCACTGGAAATGTTCGGCTATGTCCAGCGCGATAATCGCGGGCTGTTTAGCCTCGGTGGCGCTGTCAGACGTTTATCCCGCGCCTGCAATGAGTCTACCGGCATTGAACCCATGATTCGCCCAAGCCTGCTGCAATTGCGCGAGCAATCCGGCGAAACCACGTCGTTCTATGTCCGTGAAGGCATGAAGCGTATTTGTCTTTATCGGGAAAATGCCCTGCAGGAAGTCAGGCATCATTTGGAAGAAGGCATTAGCCTGCCACTGGGTGTGGGCGCCGCCGGTCGCTTACTGCGCGCCTTTACTGATGATGACCCAATGGATCATCACATTCGCCGTCAGGGCTGGACCGTTTCACTGGGTGAGCGTATGCCGGAAGTGGGTTCGGTCGCCGTACCGACCTATAACCGTCAGGGTGATTTACTGGGCTGCCTGTCGATCTCCGGACCGATCAGCCGTTTTAGTGAAGAACGCTGTCAGGCCCATATCCAGACCCTGAGAGAAGAAGCCTCACGATTAAAGCTCAGACTGCTGTAATGCTCTATCGCTGAAGTTCACGCCCCTTGGGGCGGAGAGAACAGCAGCATCATGACTCGACGAACACAACTCACTCCCTTGTCAGACGGGGTGATGAGAAAACCAAGACAGCTTTTAGGCAAGCGCTCTGGCTTCAACGTTAGCCCCAGCGCCTACTGACGAAGGCTGATACCGAAACACCAGGGTTCATCCCGACTGATAGAAATCATCTCGGCGGTGACAGCGCCTTTTGAACACTGGTACAGCGCAGCCTTGCCCAGATTGATCATCAGGGTATCGCCCATCTGAACCATCTCGACCTTGTCTCTGGGGTTACCACGGAAACTGACGTCGGTGTGGTTACCCTTCACGTCCCAGTCCTCGACACCTTCAGCGCGAACAGACTGCATGGCGCACGACAACGCCTGCTGCTCAAACGCCTCGGTTGAACCCTGATAATGGAATGCCGTGACCTGACCGTCCTCAACCTGCACGCTCAGGTTCTGGACAAAGCCGTCCACATCCTGCTGACAGCTCCACTGTTCAGCGTGAGCTGTCGTCATGGTAAAGGTCATCATCACAGCGAGTGCGGATGCTTTCATAGGAGTTAACTCTCTCGTGCGCAACATCATCAACGCAGACGCCGCTCCCGGTGCGTACTTCTGCCGTTGGTTTCGGTGATTTCCAGAGTTAGTGTGCTGTGACATCCCTCACCAGCGCACCACCCAGATGTACAACAAATCCCTTTGCAGAGCGTTTTCCCTACGCGCCTTTCGCGCCCTTCGAGCGCTCACTGGCGTCTAGCCGCGTATCTCAAAGAGCGGCATCAACGTTGTTTCCAGCGATGCATCACAGGCCAACACCCCCATTTTTTCGCCCCGGGGTAAAGGTCGGTCAATATAGTTATGCCAGCCACCGGCCTCTTCGACGATCAACAAACCTGCGGCCACATCCCAGAGGTTAATGCGGGACTCAAAAAAACCATCGACCCGCCCATCCGCTGTACGCGCCAGCGCCAGTGCCGCACTGCCAAGGCGACGCTGATCCATATTACAGCTGTAGAGGTAATCCAGCCGCGCCTTGTACGCCGGCAAATCATTACGGGCACCAAAGCCCAGATAAATCAGCGCGCTGTCAGGAGCAACCGCCTCTTCCTTGCGCTTAAGAGGCTGATCATTCAGCTCCGCCCCCTGACCACGCACTGCGCTGTACAACAGCTCGTGAATGGGCGCATAAGTGACCCCCACCTGCACCTGGTCCTGCTCGACATAGGCCAGCACCACGCCCCAGTCCGGCAAACCCCGTAAAAAATTGGTGGTGCCATCAATGGGATCAATCACCCAGTAGCCCGCGGATTCACCGGGCTGCCAGCCTTCTTCCTCACCAAGAATACCGTCCCGTGGAAAGGTCTCTGCCAGACGGCTCCGAATCAGGGATTCCACCTCACGATCAGCTTCACTGACCCAGTCCTGAACCCCTTTGGCATCGACGGTCAGCTCATCTCGTCGACAAAAATACTCCATGGCCAGCATTCCGGCCTCGCGGGCCACATGACAAGCCAGTGCATGTCGCTGGGACAGATCATCCATCACTCTGCTCCTTAGGCTGCAAACACATTTCAAGGGCGTCCCCGACACCCGAACAACAGCCTTTTAAGGCCTGATAATGCACTGCACAATAGTTGATCAATCACTCAGGGGATAAAGACCCCGCCATTCGACAGGATATACGCCTGCTGCAACGCAACAGCTCCCTGACTGGGTGCCCCGATAGCCGGAGCAGTTCTACTTAAATTGTCCTTATTGATGCAACACCCTGTTGCCTTCACGGCCGTCTCAGAAGTTAAAAAACCCTGCTCATCCGGAATTGATGGGCTAACAGCCACTGATCCAAGCAATGCAAAGCCTTTGCCTAAAGTGCCCTTGGGCATCAAAGCCAGTAAAAACAAAGGCTTATGTTCCCAGCCTTGGCGATGGCTCCAACGTCGCCCCATCCCATGCCCTTTCTTGGTTCTGCTCAAACGTTCTTGAGAGCTATTGCACCACCATCAGGCGTACATGCGCAATTTCTACTTATTCATGTTCAGCGCCGCTCAAACCTCACCTAATGCGGCGATTAGTCGTCGCAAGCCGACAAGTGAACGTTTTTCACGAAACTTTGTAGAACGCTTTTCTACTATTAGAAGCACAGCTTTTTTGACTTATGTTTTTCATCAGGATGGGTTCTGCGATGGATTTCGGGCACCGCGATCTCACAATTTCGAGCGATGAACAGGACGCCCTGTCACACCACGGCGCGCTGTTGTTGAGTCTTCTTCAATCAGAAGGCAGTTCAACCCTGCTCGTCACCCAGCCCTCGGACGATTACCGGGTGGTGTTTGTTAACCGCGCAGCACAGGAGTTTTTCCGCCTCAACTCTGAGGAGATGAGCGGTGACTGGTTTCTGCGCAAATGGCAGGAGAACTTCGGCCAGCAAGCGCTGGACGATGCACTCGTGCGCCTGCGCCGGGATGCCAAAGTCCGTTTTCGCATGACTCATCAATGGCCCGATGGCAGCAGCACTCCTATTGAGATTGCACTCTTTCTCTTCAGGTTTCAGGGCGTGGAGTACATCGCCAACCACTGTCTGGATATCACCGAGCGTGTGCGTCAGGAAAAGGCCATGCACTCACTGCGGGCGCGCTCGATTATGTGGGAGCGGGACCGCCACTATCGCCATCTGTTTGAACAGATGCGTGATGCCGTCGTCCTTCTGGATGTGAATGAACTGAACGGCCGTCGTCGCCTTGCCCTGCATTGGCTGAACGCTGCGGCCAGCCGCATTCTCAACCTGGATGCTGACCGTCAGGCCGGCAAGCTGATGCGTGACCTGATTGGTCTGGGCTTTCGCGACTCCTGGCTCATTTACGAGCACCGCTGTGTGGAGCGTGGAGAAACCCTGCGTTTTGAAGATGCGCTGGAAGGTGATAGCGGGCTGACTTACTACGAATTTGAACTGATCCCGATTCTGCGAGAAGACGGTGAACTGGGCTCCGTCGCACTGGTGATGCGCGACATCAGCCAGCGTAAGGCCGAAGAAGATGAGCGCCACCATCAGGAACAAACCCTGCGGACCCTGTCGGATAACTCCCCGGATGTGATCATCCGCTATGACACCGACTGTCGCCGCATCTATGTGAACCGCACCTTCCTTGAGGCGACGGGCCTGAATGAAACTCAGAGCCTGGGCAAAACACCCTCGGAAGTCTCCTCGCTGGGCGAAACCGGGTCGCGTATTCAGGCCATGGTGCAACGGGTGATCAACACCGGCCATCCCGGCACGATGGATTTGCGTGTCGATAAGGAAGGTGGCTACCGCGTCTATGAACTGCGTGCGGTGCCTGAGCGTGACCGCTACCAGCAACTCACCAGTGTGCTGGTGATCGGCCGTGATTACAGCGAACGCCGTCAGGCCGAGGATCGTCTGCACGCCAGCGAACAAAGCTTCCGCACGCTGGTGGAAAACTCACCGGATCTTATTTGCCGCTTCAATACGGACTACCGCATTACCTACGCCAACCCGGCGACCTCACTGATCACCGGTATAGAAGAAGCCGAACTTCTGGGCATGCAGGCCGCCGATATTCGCGAAACCATGCACTCGCGTCACGCTAATGCGTTGGCCCCCCGCGAGTCCCGCCTGCAGCAGATGCTGGAAGAAGTCATGGCCAGCGAAACCACGCTGGAGTTTGATATTCAGACCCTTTGCGCACAGGGCGAGCTGATTAATCTGGCCCTGCGCCTGACGCCTGAGTTCGACCGCGAAGGCAAACTCAGCAGCATCCTGATGGTCGGTCGCGATACCACCGAGTTGAACCAGTATCAGGAGCGCGTGCAGCGTTTAGCGGCTTACGACAGTCTCACCAACCTGCCTAACCGCACCGCCTTTACCCAGATTATTGATCAGGTGCTGGGCAAAGCCGCTCATGCCTCGGATCAGGTCGGGCTGATGGTGCTGGATCTGGATCACTTCAAACATATCAATGACAGCCTCGGTCATCCGGTCGGCGACATGTTGCTGAAAACCGTGGCCAACCGCCTCTCCAACCTGGTCGACCCTTCCACCAAGATTGGTCGTCTGGGCGGTGATGAGTTCGGCATCCTGTTCCCGAAAGTGGAATCCCGCGAGAAATTGCTGGCTCAGGCGCAGTGGATCATGGATGCCATCAGCCATCCGGTTTATCTGGAAACTCAGGAAGTGGCGATTGGCGTCAGCATCGGCATCTGCCTCTTCCCGGAAGATGGCTTAGAAAGCCGCGACATGGTGCGCTATGCCGACTCGGCCCTGCACATGGCCAAGGCCAATGGCCGCAAGGCAGTACATTGCTACTCCCGCGATATCACCCTGCTGGCCAAAGAGCGGCTGACGCTGGAAAACGACCTGCGTCAGGCCATTCGTCAGAACCAGCTGGAAGTCATGTACCAACCCAAGATTGACCTGCATTCCGGCCGAATTACCGGTGCTGAAGCGCTGGTGCGCTGGCGTCATCCCACGCGCGGACTGTTGACACCGGAGCGTTTTATTCCGCTGGCGGAAGAGTGCGGGCTGATCAGCGCCTTGGGTAAAGATGTGTTGATGAAGGCCGCCAAAGCCACGGCGCGCTGGAATGAAGAACGCAGAAAGCCACTACAGATCGCCGTGAATCTCTCCGGCAAACAGTTTACCGAGCAAAACCTTGCCGCCATGGTGCGCGATGTTCTGGCGCAGACCCACTGCAAGGCCAGCTGGCTGGAACTTGAGATCACCGAAGGCGTGCTGCTGGGGGACAAAAGCTCAGTGCTGGCGATTCTGCGTGAGCTGAAAATGCAGGGTGCCAGTATCGCCATCGATGACTTTGGTACCGGCTATTCTTCCCTGGGTTATCTGGCCAAATTCCCCATCGACACCCTGAAGATCGACAAGTCCTTTATCCATGAACTGCTGACCTCACGCGAGAGCAAAGCACTGGTGCGGGCGATCATTTCCATGGCGCGCAGTCTGGATATGGATATCGTCGCCGAGGGCGTTGAAACCGAAGCTCAGGCGATCAAGCTGGCCACCATGGGCTGCCCCAAAGCCCAGGGTTTCTATTACGGAAAGCCGATGAGTGAGCTGGCTTTTGAAGCCATGCTGGATCAGGATATTGATCACCTGAACCTGCTGTAATGCGCTAAAGCCCCGGCAAAAACCAGAGTAAGAAACACTCAAAAAAACGCCTGAATGTCACCGCTTACCAGCAGATGACCTCAGGCGTTTTTCGTTTAAGCGCTCAGACCAAAATGAACAGCCGTGGGGTTAACCTCAGGGCTTGGCTTCCCAGACATCCAGATGGGATTTACGCATCGCATCTTTTTCCGCCGCGCTGGCGCCCCAGTTACCGCCGTAGACCTTGCCTTCCCAGTCACCGTACGTTGGGTTCGGCAGCATGATAAAGCGCGACCCGAAGTCCTTCTTGTGCGCATCCACCGCCGCTTTGCTCTCGGCCAGTGTTTTCACATCAAAGGCGCTACTGAAATCATTGAGGTTATCGCCCATCAGCAGGGCAATATCGTAATTCTGAGCAATCATTTCCCGGCGCGGAGACTTGTTGCTGGTGTCTGTGCGCAGCATCAGGTGGGCATCATCCACATAGGGAAACCCCAGCGCTTTAAGGTTTTTAAGGGTGCCTTCGCGCCCGACTTCCTTACGGTTGGTCACGTAGAAGACTTCGCCGCCGCGGGACTTCACGTAGTTGAGAAAATCCACCGCACCCGGCATGGCTTTGGCGTCGGCGGCCGCCATCCAGCGCTCCCAGGTTTTACTGGAATAGCCAAAATCCTTGCCAACCAGCCAGGCTTCAAAGGCCGAGTTATCAATGACGGTTTCATCGGCATCGACGACGACCGCCAGCTTGCGATTGCCCGTATGTGCAGCGCTGTACATGTCATAGCGAAGCTGCGCCAGATTGAACGCCTGATAGGACAAGGCACGAAACTCACCCGAGGCCTGCATCCACAAGGTCGCCAGCACCAGCTGCTCGTTAAGATCCTGCGTGGTGTACTGCGCAGCCTTCGGCGCCATAGCCTCATCAGCAAAGCCCGGTGCAGCGATGGCCAGACCAGCGCACAAGCCCACACCGAGGGCGAGTTGTCGGCCAAGATGTTGCCAGCGTGAAGCGTTGCGGGAGAAGACGGATGAAGAGTCAGCAGAGGTCAGAGGGCGCAGCAAGGGCATAGGGGTCTCCTGCCTTGGAAGGGGAATGGGGAAAAACCACGTGGAAGGACGCAAGTTCCATTCCACGTTTTAAACCAAACGATCTAAAAAGATCATTTATCGGGCGGCAGAAATCAACACCGTTCGAGTACGGTCGCAATCCCCTGCCCCATGCCAATGCACATGGTGGCCAGACCGAACTGACACTCTTTTTGCTCCATCACATTCAGCAAGGTGGTGCAGATACGAGCACCGGAGCAACCGAGCGGATGCCCCAGGGCGATGGCACCACCGTATACATTGACCTTGTCTTCCATCTGTTCACGCAGCTTGAGGTCTTTCAGCACCGGTAATGCCTGAGCCGCAAAGGCTTCATTCAGCTCGACCGCGCCCATATCCGCCGTACTCAGCCCCAATCGTTTCAGTGCCTTTTTACTGGCAGGCACCGGCCCGTAGCCCATGATGGAGGGATCACACCCGGCCACGGCCATGGATCTCACTACCGCACGCGGCGTTAAGCCAAGGCTGGCGGCACGTTCAGCCGACATGACCAGCATCACCGATGCACCATCTGCCAGTGCCGAGGCATTGCCCGCAGTCACTGAACCCACCTTGGGCAGAAAGGCAGGTGGCAGGGCGGATAATGACTCCACACTGACGCCTTCACGAATGACTTCATCCTCACTCATCAGACACAGATTGCCCTGGGCATCATGGCCTTGCAGAGGCAGGATCTCGCGGCGAAATGCCCCGGAGCGTGTCGCTTCCAGCGCCCGGGCATGAGAGCGTGCAGCAAAGGCATCCTGTTCTTCACGGCTAATACCGTGCATCTTCGCCAGCATCTCGGCGGTAGCGCCCATCATCATCGCGGCTTTGGCCGCGTGTTTACTCATCTGTGGATTAATATCAACGCCGTGATTCATCGGCACATGGCCCATGTGTTCAACACCGCCAATCACATAGCAATCACCCTGTTGGCAGAGAATACTCTGCGCGGCACTGTGTAACGCCGCCATCGAGGACCCACACAAACGGTTAACGGTTTGAGCCGGCACCGTGGCAGGCAGCCCCGCCAGCAAACCGACAGCACGACCAATATTGAAGCCCTGCTCCAGCGTCTGATTGACGCAGCCCCAGATCACATCATCGATCTCAGCCAACGGCAGATCGGGATAGCGAGCCAGTAACCCGGCGACCAGTTGCCCTGACAGGGTGTCGGCACGCACATAACGAAAACCGCCACCTTTCGAGCGGCCCATTGCGCTTCGCGCAGCATCAATAATCACGGCATCTCTGGGCTGCAGCTTCATGCGGCACCTCCGGTGACTGAAGGCTGGGGATAAAAGCGCTGATCACTGGCGGCCATGGCGCGCAGGCTGGCGGTGGGCTGGTAAAGCGCACCCAGTTCAGCCAGCTGGTCCGCCCGGGCACAGAACACCGCCAACCCAATTTGATCCATATAACTCAGCGCCCCGCCGAGGAAAGGTGGAAAGCCGAGACCATAGATCAGCCCCATATCCACTTCGGCCGGATGGCTGACGACCTTGTCCTCCAGACAGCGCACCGCCTCAATGCAAAGCGGAATCATCAGCCGGTCAATAATCTCTTCCGGGGTAAAACTGTTGAGGTGTCCGGTGACGCCCGCCAGTAGTTCAGGCACGACGGCATCGGCTTTTTTCTGTGGCTTGCCTCGCTTGTCGGGGACGTACTGATAAAACCCCTGCCCGTTTTTCTGGCCCAGGCGCCCGGCCTCGAACAGCACCGTGAGCGCCGTTTTGTGCGCGCTGTCCGACAGCGTCGCCATACGGTCGGGATACCCCGCAGCCATCACCCGCGCGCCATGACAGGCCGTATCCAGACCCACGACATCGAGAAGATAGGCAGGCCCCATCGGCCAGCCCATTTTCTCCATCACTTTATCGACCTCGGCGAAATCAGCGCCGTCCTGCAGTAGGCGCATAAAGCCCGCGAGATAGGGAAAGAGAATGCGGTTCACCAGAAAGCCCGGGCAGTCATTGACCAGAATCGGCGTTTTCCCCAGAGAACGCGCATAGCCGAGGGTTGTTGCGAGGGCGGCATCGCTGCTTTGTTCGCCACGAATGACTTCAACCAGCGGCATGCGATGCACCGGATTAAAAAAGTGCATACCGCAAAAGTTCTGCGGGCGCGCCAGCCCCTGTGCCAGCAAGCTAATAGCGATCGTGGAGGTATTACTGGTGAGGATGGCGTCTTCGCCCAGGGCGGCTTCGGCTTCTTTCAAAACCGCAACCTTGGCTTCCGGCTGCTCGACCACGGCTTCCACCGCCAGATCGACCTGAGCAAACTCGCCGTAACTCAACGCAGGTTGCAGCCGCGCGAGCCCCGCTGCCAACTGTTCGGTGGTCCAGCGGCCTTTGCCAACCCGGCCATGCAGGGGCGCCGCCGCGTTTTGCATCCCGCGTGCCAGCGCTTCCTGAGAAATGTCCTTGAGATACACAGGCACACCTTTGGCAGCACTCTGGCTAGCGATCCCCGCTCCCATAATTCCAGCACCCAGCACCGCCGCGCAGCGAACTGGTGACACCTCGGCTTCCAGTGATTTATACAGGCGCTTGAGGGTCTGATCCTTCAGAAAGAGCCCGGTGAGCGCCGCAGCCTGGGGCGTTGTCGCCAGTTTGGCAAAGCACCTGGCTTCGATGGCAAGCGCCTGCTCGCGACTGTGACGCGCGGCTTTCTGGAGTGTCGCCAGCGCTTCCAGCGGCGCCGGATAATGCCCGCGCGTCTGACCAAGAATCAGCCCTTTGGCACTTTCAAACACCATCATTTTTTCGATTTCAGACAGATTCAGCGGCGTCTGCTTTTGCCCTCGCCGCTGGCTTATGGTGAAGGAATCAGGCGCTGCGGCAACGTTTGCGAGCAACCCAAGACCCGCCTCCAGTAGCGCATTTTCACGACCCTGCCCATCGATGATGCCATCGGCAGCACCCGCCTGCAGCGCCTCCTCGGCAGTGTGTTCATTGCCCTGACAAATCCACTCCAGCGCATTATCGGCGCCGATCAGTCGCGGCAGCCGTACGGTGCCGCCCCAACCGGGAAAAATACCGAGCTTCACTTCCGGCAAACCCACCCGGGAACTGTGCTCCAGCAGACGAAAATCACAGGCAAGACACAGCTCAAAGCCACCGCCAAGTGCCAGGCCGTTGACCAGAGCCACCGTCGGCATCGGCAAATCCTCGATGCGGTTAAACAGGTTCGCCATGCTGCTGATGGCCTCGGCAATCTGCGCTTCATCCACCGCAAACAGTGCCCCGAACTCGGTAATATCGGCGCCGACAATAAAGGCCGCCTTGGCACTGCTAAAAAGCACACCCTGACATGGCTCAGCGCTCTCCAAGCGGTCAAGCACCTGTGAAAGCTCGCTGAGGGTGGCCTGATTTAAGGTATTCACCCGCCCCTTCTGTGCATCAAAGCAGACGTGGGCGACAACCCTGTCCGCTGCGTTCGGGTCCGGGATCAACTCACAGCGAAGGTGCTGTCCCTGAAAATTCAGATGTTCGGTGCCAGGCATCACCTGCCCTCCCTAGGTTGCGAATCGACAGGCATCAGAGCTTGGACTGAATATCGGGCAAGGCCTCAAACAGATCCGCCACCAGACCATAATCAGCGACCTGAAAGATCGGCGCATCCGGGTCTTTGTTGATGGCGACAATGACCTTGGAGCCCTTCATCCCGGCCAGATGTTGAATCGCACCGGAAATCCCCACCGCGATATAGAGCGCTGGCGCAACGATCTTGCCGGTTTGCCCGACCTGCACATCATTCGGGGCAAAGCCTGCATCCACCGCCGCCCGGGACGCACCCACGGCGCCGCCAAGCTGATCTGCCAGCGCTTCAATCATCTGGAAGTTTTCCTTTGAGCCCAGCCCACGGCCGCCGGACACCACCACCTCGGCGCTGGTCAGTTCAGGTCGCGCGGACTCGACTTTAGAGGCTGAAACGTGACTGGAAATACCCAGCGCAGCAGTCGCCCCGATGTTGTCAATCGGGGCTGCCGTCTGGCTTTCCTTGCTGGCATCAAAGGCCGTCGCGCGAATACTCAGCACTTTAATGGCATCCAGACTTTGTACTGTGGCAATGGCATTACCGGCGTAGATCGGCCGCTTGAAGGTATCGGCGCTCTCAATGGCGATCACATCCGACAGCTGGCCTACCCCCAACAGCGCAGCCACGCGCGGCAGCAGGTTTTTACCGAAGGTAGTGGCGCCGGCCAGCAGGTAATCGCATCCTTCGGCTTCACGTTTCACCAGGACCGCCAGCTCTTCCACCAGCAAATCCGCATAATGGTCTGCCTGGGCAAGCCGCACGCTTTTCACCCCCGGCACCTGCGCTGCCTGCTCCGCCACTGCCTGACAATGCTGCCCGGCCACCAACACGCTAATATCACCCGGGAGCAGACTGGCGGCGGCAAGGGTTGAACGGGTCGCAGCACTCAGACGCTGTTGATCATGTTCGGCAATCACCAGAATACTCATGACTCACCTCCCAGCACCTTGGCTTCATTGCGCAATTTATCCAGCAACTCATCCACAGAACCGACTTTGATCCCGCCCTGGCGAGGTGCAGGCGTTTCCACCCTGAGCAATTGACTATGGGCTTTGAGAGTCACGCCCAGATCGTCAGGGCTCAGGGTTTCCAGCGGCTTGCGCTTGGCTTTCATGATGTTGGGAAGGGAGGCATAACGCGGCTCGTTAAGGCGCAAGTCCGTGGTGACCACCGCGGGCAAGGTCAGCCGTTGCGTGCTCAGACCACCGTCGACTTCACGGGTGACCTCAATGCTGCCTTCCTGCACTTCAATGGCAGAGGCGAAGGTGCCCTGAGGGCGCCCCAGCAAGGCTGCCAGCATTTGTCCGGTCTGATTATTGTCGGAATCAATGGCTTGTTTACCGAGGATGAGCAAATCGGGCGATTCGCGCTCCGCCACCGCCGCCAGCAGCCGGGCGACATTCAGCGAATCCATGCCGGTTTCCGCCTCGATCAGCATGGCGCGATCAGCGCCCAAGGCGAGTGCCGTTCTGAGCTGCTCCTGCGCAGCAGCAGGCCCGATACAGACGACGAGAATGTCGGAGGCTTTGCCCGCTTCCTTGAGGCGCACGGCCTCTTCCACCGCGATTTCACAGAAGGGATTCATCGCCATTTTGACGTTGGCGAGATCCACACCGGACTGATCTGACTTCACGCGCACCTTGACGTTGTAATCAACCACGCGCTTTACCGCGACAAGTATCTTCATGGCGCCCCTCTTATTGTTGTGATGGGGAAGCGGCTCCTGAGCGGTTGGGAACTCAACTCAACGTAAAGTAAATCCACCCAACCCGAGCGCTCAGGATTCCTGAAAAAGCTTCTTGGAGTGTAGCTCTCAAGGGTCATCGGGCAATGACAAAAGCTCTCAGGCTGAGTGACGAAAATCCTCAGCATTCTCAGATGCCACGGATAATCTCAGGGAATTCAAGGCGCTGGTTGCAAGAAGCAGGCATAATCACAGGCCGGTAATTTCTGGCATAAAACAGCACGGGCTTATCAGGACAGGAATCTCAACTCGTGAGTGCATCGAATCGGCAGCAGCCCAGCCCACCGCCTACGCATAAACGTCATCGACGGTCCGGGCCAAAACCTTCGCCTGAGGAGCTACCCTGGCGAGCACCCCATCGACTCTTTGCCGCCTTTACTCCTGTCATCATGAGCATCGCCATAGGCATGCAAGCGCCGATCAGCTGGCTGGTACTGGAGCATCAGACATGGACTGCGCTAAAACCACTGATGACAGTCCTGTGGGTGATATTCTTCGTCCTCACCATGACAAGCTCCTTCGCTATACGCTTTGCCAAGCCCTGGGCTTTGCCTTTGCTGATCACCCTGAGCTCGGGCTTGCTGGTGCTGTCGCTCCTATTCACCCTGCTGATACCAGAAGGTGCCTACGCCGGTCAGCCATTTTTTGAAATGACAGGTGTGCTCTTGCCACTGCTGGCGTTGGGGATGTATCGCTCCCGCGCGATGGCGGCCCTGTTTGACTACAACCGACGGTTCCGGGAACTCAGAAGAAAGGCGCAAGCGGGTCGAGGATAACGAAGCCAGCAAGACGCAGAGCATTTTACGGCCGTGCGAATAGAGCCTTTTTTAGGGGTCATCAACAGCGAAACTTCGGGCTGGCGGATAGGTTCGGAGAAAGAACTGGCGCCCCTTCTGCCTGTGACTTATTAACGCTCGATGAAGCACTTGGGCGGGGAAAGCTTAAGAAAAGCCAACCGGTGTGTACCACCACAGGTTGGCTTTGTTATGAACTTCAGGGAGTCACAGCATCCGCTTGCCTAAGCTGCTCAATTCGGGCCTTCATTGCCGGATGGCTGCTGATCCAGTCGGGGGTATCGCTCAATTCCGGATGCTCTTTGGCCATGTAATTCTCCAGTGCGATAAAGGCCTGAATCATGGGCTCAACGCCCACACCTTCATCCCGCAGAGCCTGGGCAGCAAAGGCGTCAGCTTCACGTTCGGCATCGCGTGAGTAACCCATACTCATGATAAAGAGCGCGCCACCGCTCAGCGTGTCACCAATACCGCTGGCATCACCGACCAGCATGGCAAAGGCCACCGACATCACCGTGCTTTGCACCAGCTGTTTCATCACATGTTGATGATAAGCATGACCCAGCTCGTGCAGCAGCACGGCCATTACCTGATCATCCTTTTTCAGTAAGGCCACCAGCTCATCGGTCATCACCAGCGTGTTACCCGGCAGAGCAAACGCATTTGGCCCATCCTTTAGATGGCGAAACACCAACTGTGGCGGCAGGGAAAAGTGCTTGCCTTCACGCTCCAGCGTTTGCAGCTGTCGGGTGAAATCGGCCTGTAGGCGGTCCTGATCGGCTTGCGGCAACGTGGTGGGTTGCACAATCCCGGCCTTGTCGAGAATCGCCAGATGGCTCTGACCGACCTGCTCGACCACGGCATCAGGAATCATCGGCGCGACGACGGAGGCCAACGCCGGTATGCCGTAACGGTAGATCCCCACTCCGGAAAACAGCGTTAACACCAGGGCCAGCAGAATCCACTTCCAGCTGGACTCCAGCCGATCAATCCATGAAGCACCTTCACGATCATGCAGCATGGCGTTAAAGGCGATGGCATCCCTTGGCAAAAACACCCAGCCATTCGGCAGCGTCATCGCCCGCGGCAGCTGGCCCAGTGGTTGGGCCAGCACAGCATCCCGCCAGGGAAAGTCCAGCGCCACCGGCTCACTTTCCAGCCGCAGACCTCCCTCATCACAATGCAGCGCGGCCGGATGCCGGGTCGAGACTCCCGGCTCCGTCACATAGCCTTCAAAGCAGGTCATCAGATCACGCCCAGGTCGATGTTAAAGGCATTACTCATTTCATCGGCGATGGCAGCGCCTTCATGATCCGCGGCACCGCGCACCACCAGATTGTCCAGATCCCCATTCACCAGCGTATTACCAAGGCTGAGTTTCAGCAGACGCACCTGCGCGATGGGATAGGCAAGGCCACAGGTAAAAATCATTATCAGCAGGTTCATGCCGACGGTGGCAATGTACTTACCCACCGGAATCTGGGACTCCAGCGACAGGTTATCGACGGTCATCTGGCTCATGACATAGTTTCTTGTCATGACATGCATGTAGGACTTCATCACCACAAAAATCAGCATATAGAGGATGTAGCAAGGGACGAGCAGGAGCATATAGATATACGTCCATCCATCAGCATCCAATGACCATAACGCCGAGAAATCACCCAAAATGGCCGATGCTGCAAGAAACAGGATTGCCACAGAAACCGCCAGTAAAGCTGCCGTCAATAAACTGCTATAGAGACCGATTTTGATAAATTGTTTTTCTTTCACCTCACCTTTAAAGGCTTTATCACCGTAGCGATAACCATTGATCAGATAATGGTGAAAACGCTTACGGGTCCAGCCATAAGCACATATTGCCCCTGCGATACCCGCCAACACTCCGATGAGTGATCCTGCACTGTCGTTGATCAGGAAACTAAACAGAACTGAAAAGGTAAAGTAGGGAATGGCAATCATCAGACCCGCGATGATGTTATTCAGGTAGACCACCCTGAAAGCACCGACATAGCTTCCCTGAAAATCAAAACAGACATGCCGGAAACGCGTCATCCGCGCATCAAAACGCAGGTTTCTGACCACCAGGACAGGCACGATTGAACTGACCAAAAACAACATCACCAGAGGAGCATAGATGCTGATATTGGCTAAGTAGCTGTAGAGCGCCAGGGCAATCACGGCGATGATACGCCCGATCAGAATCTGCATCGGTGTCGCCAGATACTCAAAACGATCCCCGCCCAGTGCGGTATTGCCGTAGATATAGCGGTTGTTACGCACTTTGGCCCAGGCAGAGTAAATACCAAGGGTGATAATGCTTAGCAGCAGGTTAGCGATCCAGATACCGAAGTATTCGGAGCCATTCCCCATAAACTGGAAACGATGACGAGGCGTACTGGTAAAACCGGCAGGCGCAGGAGGTGGAGCAACGCTGGAAGCGCCAGCTTCCGGAGCAGAGAGGTCGTATGACACTTAGGCATCCTTGCAAAATGGGCTACAGGATGCACATTACACATAAAAAATTACATTACAGCAACATTTAGAAAGACATATTATGCACTGGAGTAATCCATTGGAAGGAACCGGACATGAGTACCGAGACAATCACCCCACATCGCTGGATACCTTGCCTAGAGCAGTTGCTTACAATCCTGGCTGAGCTTATTGGCTTAGTGCTGACCTATATCACTTTCAAATATGTCGCTAATTATTTTACTGAGAGTTTTAACTCTGACTATTTATTGAGTATTGCTCTATTACCAGCCCTTTATATTTTAAAAAGTATAGGCGTTATTATTGAGCCACTCTTTATAAAAATTGAAAGAAGTGAAAACCACATAACGGCTACAACCGGTATTCTGACCAGACGCAAAGATAAGATTGCTCTAAATAAAATAGAAAACGTTGAAAGAGTTCAAACATTCTTGGGAAGAAGGTGTGGTTACTGCACAATCACTCTTTACGCTCCCGGCGGCTGGGTCAAATTGCCAAATATTCAAGACTCTGACGCGCAAGAACTAGAAGACAAAGTAATAGCCGATCAGCCAGATTAAGAATCTGGCTGATCGAAGTTACAGCATTTACAACTTCAATAAATCCACTCGCGTACTTTCCTTCATGGCACGGTCAACATCCTCGCCGATCAGCTCGACACTCAGCTGCTGAATGCCCTGCCCCTCGGTGCTATAGCGCACCAGCGCAATATTGTTCTGCACAAAGACGCGATGGTTCACAAAGCGATAGCCGCAGCTTTTCCCCTCTGGCATGACTTCGCCGGGGCGGCAGCCAATGGTGCCTTTCGGTGCCACCGCCTTGCCGAGCATGGCCATTTTCGCCGGGCCAAGGGCCGCATAGGTCACCGGGCTGGAAGTCACCTGATAGACCGTCACATCCTTGAACTCGGGTTTATCCGAGAACAGGCTGAAGATCCCGCCAATATGCACATCACCGCTTAACACCACCAACGGACGCCGGGTTCGCTTCGCCGCGCCAAAAAGCACATCCAGTAGCGTGACGATTTCTGCCTGATGGGACTCGTGTGCCCAGTGATCACGCACATCATCACGACCACCAAAGATACTGGCCCAATCGAGCAGGTTGCTGACCATTTCCCGCAAATGCACCAGCGGCACGGTGGAAACCACAAAAATCGGGCCTGGCCGCTCACTGGCTTCCTGCAGATTCTCAGCCCAGTCTTTCAGGCGCTGATGCTGCTTCTTGCCAAGAATCGCGTGACTCTTTTTCTGGAAATCACGACAACCGCGCATGTCCATCACGAAGGTATCGGACTCCGGCAGCTGGAAGGTGTAATCCCAGACACCGGCCGCCGTCACCGGATTATGGCTGTGCTGGTATTCCTCATAGACCTGCGTCGCGGCCTTGAACATGGTTTTGGCCAGCCTGACGTTACGCTTCTCATCTTCCCAGCGCAGTAGCGTATCCAGTTGCTGTGACAGCTCTTTATCCGTGTAGGAGCCCCAGCCATCCATGATCTCGTGATCATCCCAGATCATGTAATTCGGGAAACTGCGGTGCACCTTTTGCAGATCCGGGAACTGCCAGTAGCCGCGGTAAATATCCCGATACCAGGAGACCATGTCCGCCTGCGTCGGGTTGTACTTCTGCACCTTTTTCAGCCAGTTCCAGATACTGAGATAAGGCACGCCATCCGCGTAGACCTGATCACCACCGCCCAGTACGCAGCGCGCATTGGCGTATTTCAGCTCTTCGGCAAAACGTGTCCACAGGCTCGCATTGGCGGAGGAGGCACTGTTGGGATGGAACGGCATATGGCAGCTGTAAAAACCAAAGGTGATATCGCTGCGATGGTCGGCCCGCTCTTCGGGCAGGGTCAGAAAGCTTAGGGTCGAATCCTGGCCGAGAATCCACAGTTTTTCATCCTCGCTGAAGATGCCGTAGTAATAGCGGGTATCCGGGCTGAGATCCGTCAGCTCAAAGGTGTGCGTAAAGTCGCGACTGCCGTCCGCAATGTTTACGGTTTCCTTGTGGCAATGCAGCGCCTCCAGCCAGTGGCGCCCCACCTGCACACCGGGGTGATCACAGCGAACCGGCTGATTGAAAACGCAAAGCGTGTAGTGGCCAGCACGCTTAACCCGCATCCACAACCGCGAGGTCGTGGCCGTGGTATGTCCGACAATAGCAGACTGGTCGAGACGACCGAGCCAGGGGCGGTCTTTCTTGTTGTAGAAACTCAGATCCGGATGAGCAGTTTGCGGCATAAGCACCTCCAGTTGTGCAGCAGCAAGAACAAGCAGGAAAAATCTGGAGGGAAAGCCTAGTCAGCAATGTGCCCAAGCACAATGTCTGAGCCGGGAAAATGGCCAGACAGCCAAACCAGAGGTGTTGGCAACGAGGGATAGCAATTTCAGTCGAGCCGGGGCGTCTCTTCTGTTCCCGCCGGATCACGCAGAGCACGACGCAGAATCTTGCCCACGGGGGACTTGGGCAGCTCGTCACGAAAAACGATCTGGCGTGGCAGTTTGTAGGGAGTGAGATGGCTCTTGCAGAACAACCTGAGGGCTTCCTCGTTCAGCTCAGTCGAGCGCCGCACAACAAAGAGCCGAACGGCTTCGCCGGTTTTATCGTCACTGACGCCAATCGCCGCGCATTCCAGCACCTCAGGATGGGTCATGACCACATCTTCAATTTCATTCGGATAGACGTTAAAGCCGGAGACAATAATCATGTCCTTGCGACGATCAATAATGCGCAAATAGCCATCAGGCTGGCGGATCGCGATATCACCGGTACGGAAAAAACCATCCACGGTAAAGCTCTGCGCCGTTTCCTCCGGCCGCTGCCAGTAGCCTTTCATCACTTGCGGGCCACGCACACACAGCTCCCCCGGCATCCCTTCAGAGACGGGCTGATCCCGGGAATCCAGCAGCACGCATTCGGTTCTCTCAACGGGCAGGCCGATCGTCCCCAGCTGATTCGCCTCAGGAGGATTAAAGCTCACCACCGGCGAGGTTTCGGTCAGGCCATAACCTTCCAGAATCGGACAGCCGGTGATGCTCTCCCACTTTTCCGCCACGCTGTGAGCCAGCGCCATGCCGCCGGAAGAAGTCAGCACCAATTGGGAGAAATCCAGATGCCTGAACTCCGGGTGATCATAGAGGGCGACAAAGAGGGTATTGAGCCCGATAAAGCCCTGAAAAGGCCGCTTGGCCAGCGTCTTGATAAAGCCTGGAATATCGCGCGGATTGGTGATCAGCAGGTTGTTATGACCGCAAACCCCAAGCGCCATGCAGTGCAGAGTAAAGGCATAAATATGATAGAGCGGCAGTGGCGCCACAAAGGTCATGGACTCATCGGTCAGTCGGCACTCAATCCGGTGCAGCACCTGCGCCATGTTCGCCACCAGATTGCGGTGGGTCAGCATCGCTCCTTTAGCGATGCCTGTGGTACCGCCGGTGTACTGCAGCATCACCGTGTCCTTGGCGTGCAGAGGCACCGGCTCAAAGACGAGAGAGCGGCCTTGCAGCAGAACTTCCGGCAAACTGATTTCCCCCGCAATCTGATAAGGCGGCTGCAAGCGTTTGACGTACTTTATGGTCGTGTTAATCAGCCAGCGCTTCGGCCAGGGGTGCAAGTCGCCAATTTCGGTGGTGAAGACGTACTGAATCGCCGTATCTTCCAGCACTTCCTGTGCCTTGCTGGCCATACAGCGATGAATAACCAGCGCCCGCACACCGCTGTCCTGAAACTGGTAGCGCATTTCTTTCGGCGTGTAGAGCGGGTTGGTATTGACCACGATAAGCCCGGCACGCATGGCACCGAGCAACACCACCGGGTACTGCAGCATGTTGGGTAGCTGAATGGCAATGCGGTCTCCGGGTTCGAGATCCGTACAGTGTTGCAGGTAAGCAGCAAAGGCGTTGGCTTCACGGTCCCATTCGCCAAAGCTCAGGGAGTGACCAAAACAGGTGAATGCCGGACGCTTGCGAAAGCGCCTGCAGGCATCGTCCAGTAACTGCGGAATCGTGGCAGAGGCATCATCAAGCAATGCGGCCGTTCCCGACAGTGGATGCATACGCGTCTCCATGGCTCGACCCCGTTATTGTTGTTATCGGGACTTAGTGGACTGAGACTGACGGCCTGGCCGTCGGTTGCATCATGCAAAGTGTTCAAAAATCGCCGGGCATCATGGCTCCGGCGCGCTTCATTCCTGAAGCTGATCGCAGTATAGATCAGCCTCAGGGGTCCGGATGACTATCAGCCCGGCGGGAACAGACGGGTCAGTTTGGTCGCCAGCAGCATATCGCCGTCGGCTTTGATCAGCCCGGCCATAAAGGCCTGCATGCCGTCGACTTCCCCATTCATGAGCCCACGCAAGGTCTCACTTTCCATAATCAGCGTCACCGATGGTTCAGGATGGCTCCCGCCACTGATCACCAGTTTCTGGTGCTGTACCTGAATATAGCCAGGCTCGCCGTCGGTGAGTTCAAACTGATAAATCACTTCCAGCCCTGCGGCGGCGACCGGGTTAAAGCGGTCGGCCAGCTCACTCAGGAGCAGATGGGGTGTCGTCATTTGGGACGCCTCCTCAACACGGGCCTCAGCCGATGCCTTTTCTTCATCCGTAATGCCATAAGGCTGGTACAAATTCTCAGGAGGGACACGACGCTCCACCTGAGGCGTGGCCATTTCCTTTTGCAATTCTCTCATCTGGCGTTCCAGTGCACGCCGGATCATGTACTGACCCAAGCGTGAAGTTGCCATACGTGTGGCCATTCGAAACAACAATCTGCGCATTATCCGTATTCTCGCGAAAAGAGCTCCGCATCCAATGCCATGATAGGTTCCGCCCCTGACTGAATCATAACGGCCAGTGAGCGAGTGCGCGGCAGGATGCGCTTGTAATAGAAATCTGCCGTTGCCAGCTTGGCCTGATTAAATCCCCCGTCACCCTGCCCTTCCTTGAGCTGCCGATGGGCTTCCACTGCCATCCGCGCCCAGAGATACGCCAGGGTGATGTATCCGGAGTACATCAGATAATCCACTGATGCGGCTCCTACTTCTTGCCGATTCTGCATGGCTTTCATACCGATGCCCAGTGTCAGTTCCCCCCATTCTGTATTCAGAGCGGCAAGTTCTGTCACCATTTCCGACAAGGCCGAATGCTCCCGGTGCGCCTGACAGAATTTATGGATCACTTTGGTAAAGGACTTGAGGGTTTCCCCCTGGGTCATCAGTACCTTGCGCCCCAGCAAATCCAGCGCCTGTATCTGGGTTGTACCTTCATACAACATGGCGATACGGGCATCACGCACGTTCTGTTCCATCCCCCATTCAGCAATATAGCCATGACCGCCATAGACCTGTAATCCATGGTTGGCAGACTCAAAGCCCACCTCGGTCAGAAACGCCTTGGCAATGGGGGTCAGCAGCGCGAGCTGGGAATCAGCTTTCTCTCGCGCGGCTGGTGATGTACTGAGTTTGGACCGATCTACCAAAAGTGCACAATAGTAAATAAGTGCACGCCCACCTTCGGCGAAGGCTTTCTGGGTGAGCAGCATCTTGCGAACTTCCGGATGAACGATGATAGGGTCTGCCGGTTGATCTGGCGCAACCGGCCCATTCAAACTGCGCATTTGCAGTCGATCACGAGCGTAATCGAGTGAATTCTGAAATGCCCACTCCGTGTGTGCCAATCCTTGCAATGCAGTTCCCAAACGCGCCGTATTCATGAAGGTAAACATGCAATTCAGGCCTTTATTGGCCGGCCCGATCAGAAATCCCGTCGCGCCATCAAAATTCAGCACGCAGGTGGCATTACCATGAATCCCCATTTTGTGTTCGATCGAACCGCAGCTCAGGCCATTTCGAACGCCAATTCCGCCTTCACTGGTCGGCAAAAATTTTGGCACGATAAAGAGCGAAATCCCCTGAGTCCCCTGGGGTGCATCCGGCAACCGCGCCAGTACGATATGCACGATGTTCTCCGCCAGATCGTGCTCACCGGCCGAGATGAAAATCTTGGTGCCGGTGATGCGATAGCTGCCATCGCCTTCAGGCTCGGCGCGGGTTTTTAAAAGCCCGAGATCAGTACCGCAATGGGCCTCGGTCAGACACATGGTGCCTGTCCACTCACCGGACACCAGCCTGGTCAGATAGACCGCCTTTTGCTCATCGGTGCCGTGAGTCTCAATGGTGTTCATCGCCCCGTGCGACAAGCCCGGATACATACTCCAGGCCCAGCTCGCGGTACTGATCATTTCGTTCATGATCATCCCGAGAGACTCCGGCAACCCCTGCCCGCCATAGGCCGGATCATGAGCAAGCGACGGCCATCCGCCCTCAACATACTGCTGATAGGCCTGCCGAAAACCGCTCGGGGTTTTGACCTCGCCCTGATCAAACCGGCAGCCTTCCACATCCCCCACGCGATTTAATGGCGCGACCACATCCTCAGCGAAACGGGCACCTTCCTCGAAAATGGCGCTGATCAGATCAGGCGTCAGGCTTTCCTCAGCGGGCAATGAGGCATAGTGGGCCTCGCCATCCAGCGCTTGCAGCAGGGTAAATTGCATATCTCGAAGCGGAACCTGAAACCGGGGCATGGCGAACACCTCGCAGGGGCATTTTTATTCTTTTAGGCCAGAAGGCTGACTGTGACCAGCCTTTGTGCTCAGCCAGAAGTCAGGTTATGGATGAGCACCAACGTATAGGGGTCAGCATCCTGCAAAGCCGCCAGAGGGCCAATAACAAAAGGACGCAGTTTCACTGACAATTTGGCCCAGCGCAGAAGGTGCTCAGGCCGAAGAAGAGGTCACCAGAGCACGAATAGAAGCGCAGGCACTGACGGGTAAAACCAGCACATCGGCCTGCAGGTAGGAGAGAATTCGCTCGGCGGTATTGCCAAGCAAGGCACCACTGAATTGATGACGCCGAAGGCTGCCCATCACCACCAGCGCAGCGTCAGCCTGAGTGACTGCCTGAGGAATCCAGTGTTCGGCAGGCCCCTGCCCGATGAGCAGTTGCGGCGTTTGAATTCCCAGCTTTTCACACAACCCCAGTGCATGAGCCGTGCAATCCTCCGATTTTCTCGCCCCGGAGGTGGACTCTGCACCGAGCTGCACGGCACTATAAGCCGAGATCAGCCCCAGCTGACCTTGCGTATGGCGACTGATAAAGTCCGTCAGCGCGACAACGGCCAGATTCAGCTCGGCATGTTCAGCGGAGTGATCCGGCGTCACCGCCGCCAACATGCGACCCTGTTGCCAGTGCACCGAAGGTTTCACCAGCAACACCGGACAGGGACAGTGGCGCAACAGCTGCCAGTCCGCAGGTGCGCGCCAGGAATGGGAAGAGGCGCGTGCAGGCGACTGGCTGTCGACCTCCTTGATCACGAGGCCCACAGAGCACTCCTGCATCACCCGGGCCACCGCATCGGCCAGATCCACATCCGTATCCCGACGCACCTCAAAGTTCAGCGACTTTTGCTGCCACTCATCGAACTTGGGCTGCAGCCAGTCGGCATGATCTGCTCCCGGTCCGGCGACCAGGACGATCATCCGGCACGGCAGCACCGAGGCAATCAACCGCGCTCGTTGCAGGCTGGCAAGGCTTTCAACCTCCGCCCGAACCACCACTAGCAAGGTATCTGCCGGGGATACTGCAACTTGCGCCAGCACTGGGACATGGCTTTGGGTTTCGTCAGCACACATGGTCACCTCCTGAATCAGGGGTTAACCGGATGAGGTCATTCCTGGCTCCTCATCAGGATGATCGGGAGATCGCCTCCCGGATTGACTCTTCCCCGCGCCCAACAGACACACCAGCGCAGGTAGAAGAATAAGCGCTCCAAGCATGTTCCAGAGGAACATAAAGGTCAGCAGCATGCCCATGTCTGCCTGAAACTTGATCGGCGACCAGGCCCAGATACCCACGCTGACCGCCAGCGTCAGGCCGGTAAAGGCCACGGACTTGCCGGTGCTTCGCAGGGCAGAAAGATAGGCTTTGGGCAGCGGCTCATCACGCGCCAGAGCAGCACTCAACCGCGAGTAGATATAAATTCCGTAGTCGACACCAATACCGACTCCCAGCGCGATCACCGGCAGGGTCGCGACTTTCACTCCGATGCCGAGCATCGCCATCAGCGCCTGACAGAGTACCGAGGTCATCGCCAGCGGCAGCAGAATACAGACAACGGTTTTCAGGGAGCGGAAAGTCAGCAGGCAGAGTAACCCCACCACGCCATAGACCCAGGCCAGCATGGTGTATTGCGCCTGCCCAATCACTTCATTGGTGGCCGCCTCGATGCCGGCGTTACCGGCCGCCAGTTTGAACCTGAGTTCATCGCTGTTGTGCCTGCTGGCAAAGTCTTTTACCGCCGCAACCACACGGCTTAAGGTTTCAGCCTTGTGGTCATCCAGAAAGAGAATCACGGGAACGAGGGAGCAGCGCGCATCCATCAGTCCCGGCGGCACAAAACTCAGGCTGGCGTTAATCAGGTACTGATTATCCACCAGTGTGCGCCACTTGAGATTGCCCTCGTTCATGCCCCAGGTGGTTTGCCGGGCAACATCGGCCAGAGACACCGACGATTGCACACCAGCGACATCATCCATGCGCCCCTGAAAACGGTCGATCATCTTAAGGGTCGCGTAGCGGCTGCATTGCTCCGGTGGGGTTTCGGCCATCACCACAAACACATCACTGCTGGCAGAGTAGTGCGCATTGATAAAGGCATTGTCGAGGTTATAGCGGGAGTCGGCCCGAAGCTCCGGCGCACCTTGTTGCAGGTCACCTATTTTCAGATCCCTGGCGAGGTAGGCGCCGCCGGCTGTCATGACCAGCGCGACAATGACTGCAGTCCAGGCACCCGCCGGTTTACTGAACCAGGCAAGCCCCGCCCAAAAACCTTCATGATGGGTCCCCTGCGCCAGCCGGGTATGACGCAGGGAAACCTGCCCCAGCACCACCGGCAACAACAGCAGATTGCACAGAATAATGGCGGCAACGCCAATACTCGCGGTGATGGCCAAATCGCGAATCACCGCAATATTAATCACGATCAGAGTGATAAAGCCGATGGCATCACTCAGTAGCGCCACCATACCGGGAATAAACAGCATCCTGAAGGTATGCCTGGCGGCCGCATCCGGAGTCACATCCGCCAGACTTTCCTGCGCCACACCGTTCACCACCTGTACGCCGTGACTGACGCCAATGGCAAACACCAGAAACGGCACCAGCATGGAGTAGGGATCAAGCCCTTTGCCCATCAGACGCAGTAAACCCAGCTGCCAGATGACCGCCATCAGTGACGTCAGAAGGGGCAGCAGGGCACAACGCCAGGAGCGGCCATAAAACAACAGCAGCACCAGAGTGATGGCCATGGCAATCACAAAGAACACCGCAACCTGCATGGCACCGGCGATCAGATCGCCGACGGCTTTGGCAAAGCCGGTAATGTGGATATGGATGTCAGCATCGGCAAAAGGTTGTCGGATCTTCTGCTCCAGCTGCTCACTCAGGAGCTGCACATTAAGCGGCTGGCCCGTCACGGGGTCTTTATCCAGCAGCGGCACCTGCACAATGGCCGAGCGAAAATCATCCGAGACCAGCGTACCAATCTGTCCTGAGCGCAGTACGTTCTGGCGAAGCTTTTCCATGCTGGCAGGAGAACCGTCGTAATCCTCGGGCACGACCGGGCCACCAGCAAAGCCATCCTCCGTCACTTCGCTCCAGCGTACATTCGGCGTCCACAGGGATTTCAGCCCACTGCGATCCACGCCCTGCAGGAAGAACAGCTCATCGGTAATCTTGTGCAGCTGCTCCTGAAAGCGCGGCTGGAAGATATCACCCTCAGTGGACTCCACCGCCACCCGCAGACTGTTCCCCAGCCCTGACAGCGCCTGCTGGTGCGCCAGATAATTCATCACATAGGGATGACTGGTGGGAATCATCTTGAGGAAGTTGGCATCCGGGCGAATACCCAGCGCCTGATAGCCGAGGAACAGGGTGATCAGCACAAAACTGACAATCACCAGTTTGACGTTATGAAAGAGTTCACGCTCAAGCCATTGTTCAAGGGTGTCCACCGGATGCTTAAGACGCTGACGGAGAGCATCAAAACTCACTGAGCGCCCTCCTTGTTGGTCTGAGCAGACAGGTTCATGGCGCTCGCCGATTCAGGACCGGAGGCGGGAATACGGGTTAAGCCGTCATTACCGGCAATCAGCCAGCCGCTGTCCAGTGGCAATATCGCACTGTGAGCCGCACGCTCAGGCAGCGTCTCAACGGTTAATGCATTCAGCGCCGACTCCTTGCCCTGCGCCCAGAAGCCGCCGTTACCGATCATGACCACTTCGCCAGAGGACTCTGCCGCAGCGGCCACGGACTGGCTGTCACTCAGGCTAACCGGTTGCCAGCCATGACCGGCACTGTCACCGGCAAAGACATTACCGCGCAGCCCCAGCAGATATACCCGCTGCGCACTGCGAAACACCCCAAAGTAGGAACCCTCGTAGGGGCTGTCAGTCTCGGCGACGAAGTCCTGCCCTTCGCCACCGGCTCGCAGCAACAGGCCCGCTTCACCGGCGATCAGCAACTCGCCATCCGCCAGCTCGGTCATCGCATTCAGATGCAGGTTGTCAGGGTTCTCAGTACGGGAGGCGATGGAGTGCCAGTTTGCGCCGCCATCGCGGGTTTCAAAAAGCTGACCATAAGCCCCCAGTAGCCAGCCGTTCTCGGGAGAGCTGAAAAAGACATCCAGCAGTGGATTGCCTGCTGCGCTGGTGGCATTGGCCTTGGCATCTTCGAGCGCATATTCCGCGGTCTCAATGGCGGACTCATCCACATCAATGGAGTTGTTCAACGCCTCAAGATGTTGTTGCCAATCTTCAATAGTGAGCTTTGCCAACCGGTTGCCATCCAGCACTTTCTGCCAGTGCTCACCACGATCGGTACTGTGTAGCACCACACCGCCGTGGCCCACCGCCCAGCCTTCCTCCGGGGAAATAAAAGTCACCGCCGTCAGCATCACACTCACGGGGACTTCGGCCTGATGCCAGCTAACCCCTTCGTTGTCGGAGTAAATCACAATGCCACGCTCGCCCACACTGACGATACGTTTGCCTGCACGGGCCAGATCCACCTGCAGCGTATGCTCAGGATGACGCAGCGCCAGCGCCGGATACTCGCGTAAATCCGCGGAGCCCACCGGGGTGATTTCAGCGGCTCTGGCCATATTCATGATGACGATCAGGAACAGCGTCAGCGACCACTGCCACATCCGGTGATGACGCCTGTAAGCTTCAGCCACAGCCTTCGACGACACCCTGCACTCTTTCATGTTCGTTCCCCTGGCGATCACTGACATCTGGGCCCGGTCACGGGCCACCGCTTCCTTGGGTGGCAGGAAATCGTCAGGCGTTCATCCTTTTTCGCGCCACCCGAAACTTTTACACATTATTGACACTACCGCCCCCCGGCGGTCACTAGGCAATAAGGCTAACGAAAATGTCAGTGCTACCGAGAATGGCAGCAGCGTGACAAAGCCAGCAATGACATCCACCACCAGAATCACTGACATTTCCTGTCACCCGTTTACCCGTCACCTTCGCCGCAGATGCCAAAACCCCGCTGCGCAGGCACAAAAAAGCCGCTGTTACAGCGGCTTTTTTCCAGAATCGGGCATCAACGATTAGTGATCGCCGCCGCTGGCCTTGGCGTGGAATGGTGGTTTTGCCAGCATGATAATCACGATCAGGGCAAAGAAGATCCATCCCAGCAGGCTGAAGAAGTCGATGGTCGACATCATGTAGGCCTGCTGCTCAATCACGCGGTCAATCTGGGCAAAATGTGCCTGACTGGCCCCTCCCATCTGTTCGATGTACTGCTGGGCCTGCGGGTTATAGGCCGTGATATTTTCCGTCAGCTGCGCATGGTGGAAAATCTCGCGGCGATGCCAGAGCCAGGTCGACAGCGACGAGGCAAAGCTGCCACCAAGTACACGCAGGAAGGTCGCCAGACCCGAACCCTCGGCAATCTCCGAATGGGGCAGACTGGAGAGCAGGATGCTGGTGGTCGGCATAAAGAACAGCGCCACCCCAAGCCCCATAAATACCTGCACCTGCACGATGCTGGCAAAGTCGACCTCGGTATTGAATGCCGCTCGCATAAACGAGGTGGTGCCCATCACCAGGAATGACCCGCCCGCCAGCAGACGAAGATCCACCTTCGAGCTGTACTTACCAACAATAGGCGACAGAAATACCGGCAATATCCCCAGGGGTGCAGCGGCCAGACCTGCCCAGATGGCGGTATAGCCCAGCTGGGTTTGCAGCCACTGGGGCAGCAACAGGTTCAGACCGAAGAAGGCGGAATACCCCATCACCAGCGCCAGCGTACCGAAGGTAAAGTTGCGGTACTTAAAGAGGCGCAGGTTGATGATCGGGTGTTTATCCGTCAGCTCCCACATCACCAGCGTCACCAGAGCGACCAACGCAATCAGTGTACCGATGACAATGAAGTTGGAGTCAAACCAGTCCAGGTCGTTACCTTTATCCAGCACCACCTGCAGTGTTCCAACCCCCAGTACCAGCAATATCAGACCGATATAGTCGATAGGCTGTTTGACGGTTTTCTCCGGCATATGGCGCAGCTGCCCAAGCACAATAGTGACCGCGATAATCCCAATCGGCACGTTGATAAAGAAAATCCACGGCCAGCTGTAGTTATCGGTAATCCAGCCACCGGCAATCGGGCCGATGATCGGCGCCACAACCGCCACCATGGCAAGCAGTGACAAAGCCATCCCTCGCTTCGCCGCCGGGAAAATCGCCAGCAACAGCGTTTGTCCCATGGGGTACAGCGGACCTGCCACCAGACCCTGAAGTGCACGAAACAGCACCAGCTCCGGCATGGAACGGGAAATACCACACAGAAACGAGGTCAGAACAAAAAGAATGACCGCGCCGAGGAACAGCTTGAGCTGTCCGAAACGGCGGGCCAGCCAGCCCGTCAGCGGCAGGGCAATGGCATTACACACCGCAAAGGAGGTGATAACCCAGGTGCCCTGCTCCCCACTCACGCCGAGGTTACCGGCGATGGTGGGCAGCGCGACGTTGGCGATAGTCGTATCGAGAACCTGCATGAAAACCGCCAGAGAGAGGCCAAGGGTGGCCAGTACCAGGCTTGCAGGCTTGAAAGTCGCTTGACTCATAACAGCCTCGAATTAGTGCTTGGCAACCTCAGTGTCAGCCATGGCAACAGCCGCTGGGCCGTTGTCGTGGATCAGCTGTTTGATCAGCTCATCCGCTGCTGCGATCTGACGGTCATACACATTGGTCTCGTAACGGGGTTCATCCGGTGACTTGGGTGGCAGCAGTGCGCCATCCTGGTTATGCAGATCCACAGTGACCTTGGTTGAAAGGCCAATACGCAGTGGATGTTTCTGCAGGTTGTCACCTTCGAGGCGAATACGTACAGGCAGACGCTGAACAATCTTGATCCAGTTACCGCTGGCGTTTTGAGCGGGCAGCAACGAGAACGCGCTGCCGGTACCCACGCCCAGGCTTTCCACCTTGCCGCGATAAACGATGTCATCGCCGTACAGATCCGACTCTACTTCCACTTCCTGACCGATGCGCATATCACGCAGCTGAGTCTCCTTGAAGTTGGCATCGATCCAGACCTGATGCAGAGGCACCACCGCCATCAGCGCCGCGCCGGGCTGAACATGCTTGCCAAGCTGCACGGAACGCTGGGCGATATAGCCACTTTCCGGCGCCTTGATCGTGGTGCGTTCATGAGCCAGATAGGCCTGTTTCACTTTCGCTGCCGCCGCACGGATTTCCGGGTGTGAAGACAGTACGGTGTCATCCACCAGCGCCGCATTGGAGTCCAGTTGCTGCTTGGCATTGGTCAGTGCAGAGCGTGCGGCATTCAGGGCATCGCGGGCGTGAGCCAGATCTTCCTTGGAAATAGCACCGCCTTTGGACAGTTTCAGACGACGGGCATAGTCAGCCTCGGCGCGCTGAACCTCAACCTGTTTCTCAGACACCTGAGCCTTGTAGCCATCCACATTGCTGTAGAGACCACGAACCTGACGCACAGTATGCGCAAGCTCGGCTTCGGCGCTTTGCAGCTGAACTTCACTGTCGCTTGGATCAAGCTGCACCAGAGTCTGGCCTTTCTCGACAAAGTCACCGTTATCCACCGCAATGCTGACCACCGTACCGCTGACCTGAGGAGTCAGTTCGATCAGGTTGCCGTCCACATAGGCATCATCAGTGCTTTCATAAAAGCGGCCATAGGTTTCGTGATAGAAGTACACGCCCAGTCCCGCAGCGGCCAGAACCAGAATCAGGCCGATGAAGTAGACTTTGCGCTTGCGGGAGTTTTTTCCCTGTTGCTCGTTTTGAGCTTGATTATTCGCAGTGTCAGTCATGCTCTTTACTCTCAGTGCGTCTCGGCTGCAGCATCAGTTGGCTTGGCTTCAGGTGCCGCAAGATCGTCGGATACCTGATAGCCGCCACCGAGGGCCTGCATAAGTTTGATGGCGCTGGCCACACGCTCGGACTTGAGCGATGCCAGCTGCTGATCGGCATCGAACAATTGCTGTTCAACACTCAGCGCATCCAGATAGCTGCCAATACCGGCGCCGTAACGCTGCATGGCAATGTCATAAGAAGATTTGGCGATATCACGGGCACGGGTCTGCTCGGCAATACGGGCATCCAGTGAACGGAACTGGGTAATCTGCTCGCCGATATCGCCCATGGCGTTCACCAGCGACTGGTTATAGTTCGCCACCGCCAGATCGTACTGGGCATCCTTGCTGGCCAGCTCTGAGCGCAAACGGCCGCCTTCAAAGATCGGCAGGGAAATCGCAGGGCCCACATTAAAGAACTGGCTCTGGCTGGCGAAAATCGCATCACCCAGTACCGCTTTCACACCCGCCGTCGCCGACAGGTTCAGGTTCGGGTAAAAGCTGGTTTTGGCCGAATCAATATTCTTGCTGGCAGCTTCCACTCTCCAGCGCGCCGCGATCAGGTCAGGACGACGACCTGCCAGTGCTGCAGGCAGATTGTCCGGCAGGGAAACCGTATCCGGTGCGATCAGTGTCGGACGCTCGATATCCGTACCGCGGTCCGGGCCTTTACCCAGTAACACCGCCAGCTGAATCTGCGCACTTTTCACCGTCTGCTCGGCAGCCAGCAGGCTGGCGTGGGATGCGGCTTCCTTACTCTGGTTTTGCTTGAGCTGAACCTGGCTATCGAGGCCAGCGTCGTAGCGCTGCTGGGACAACTTCAGCATATTGCGCGCGCGCTTGAGATCCGACTTGGCAATATCTTCCACCGCATAGGCAAGACCGAGCTGGTTATAAGCCGCAGCCACATCCGCCGCGAGGGTCAAACGTGCCGCCTGACGATCAATTTCTGCAGCCTTGGCACTACCCACCGCACCTTCCCAGGCAGCACGCTGGCCGCCCCAGAGATCAAAGGTGTAGCTGGCCGTGGCCGACAGGTTACGCACCGTACCGTAGACATCGCCCTGGCCGCGCGGATCATCCACACGGGAAATACGTGAACGGGTAATACCCGCCTCGCCTTCAACGGTAGGCTTGCGTGCAGCATCCGCTGCGATGACGGCAGCCTGCGCTTCACGGGCACGGGCATCTGCCACCTGCAGGCTTGGGCTGTTTTCCAGCGCTTCCTTGATCAGGGCATTCAGTTTGGGATCATTGAACTGGGTCCACCATTGCTGCTGAGGCCAGGCAAGCTCACTCTGGGAGGTATCGCCCAGGGTGTTTTTACCTTCCAGCGTGGAGGGGTCCATCAGTTTGCCGTGAGTGGATAGTCCATCGGTGGATGCACAACCCGACAGCGTCAGCACTGTCACGGCGGCTATAAGAGTTAAACGCAGTACCATGGAATCAGTCCTCCTGGGCCTGTTCCTTCAGCATTCCTGAAGGAGCCAGTAATTTCTTCATCAGCCGTTCAAGCTCTGTCAGCTCGTCACGACTTAAAGGTTCGGTAAATTCGTTAAGAAAATCGGCCGCCACTTTATGTATTTCGAGGCGGAAGGCTTCGCCCTGCGGCGTCAGCCTGACTTGAATCTGGCGGCGGTCTTCTTCGTTACGAGCACGTTCGACCAGCTCTTTTTGTACCAGACGATCCACCATCCGGGTGGCAGCCCCTGAATCCATCGGCAATGCCTTACTCAGGCAGGCCACACTGCAATCGCCCTGTCGGGCCAGTGTTAACAGCACCTTGAACTGCGCTGCCGTCACGTCATAAGGCGCCAGGTATTTATCCAGCTGGCGGTCCTTATAAACATTCAACAGGTGAACCAGATGCCCCAGGGTATAAGTGACTGAGGCCATTGCCTCACCATCGTAATTAGCCATAGGAGTGTTCCGGGCCGAACAGGCACAGCCTTGTACCTTCGGCAGAGAAAAAGCTGCTCAGCAGCAAAAAGATCACATTACTTATTACTGCCTAGGCAGCAAGTAGGGTGAAATATACTGCCTAGGCAGACAATAGCAAGACGGGGAACTGACAAAGCACTGTTGTAATTGAACAACAGTCAGCGAAAGCCTTAATCGACGCGGGTTGGCGGCAAACCCATGCGTTTTCGCGAACGCATCGCGGCACTGTCACGAACGGCCCAGCGCAGCACACTGGCCACGGTTTTTACTGAGCCGCGAACGGCAATTCTTTGGGGGCGATGTAAATCCAGCTCAAGCTCCTGCGCTGCCCAACGTGGCAACAAATCCGCTGCGGCATACATAAAAAGACGCAATACCGGCAACATGGCCTTGCTGCCAAGATAGCTTGAGCGCAGTAAATCCCGCACTTCGCGAACACGGTCATCCACCAGTAGCTCAGAGCGCATAGCTGCCATGTAGGCCTCAACCTCGTCCACCGACTCCGGGACATTTTCCGCTCCCAGCATCCGTGCATTCAGCGCGACTTCACGGTAATAGGTATCCTGTTCCTCACGTGTCAGCGGATGCTTGTAGCGGCAATAGGCATGCAGAAAGCTTCGCACTTCTGCGACATGCACCCAGGTCAGTAGCGCCGGATCATTAGCCCGGTAATGACGCCCATCTGCCGCGATGCCTTCAATGCGGTCATGTATGCCCCGAACCTTGTCGACAATCGCCTGCGCCTGAGGTTCAGAAGCAAAGGAGGTGGCGGCGATAAACTGCCCGGTGCGGCGCAGCCGGCCAATCATATCCTCACGAAAATTGGAGTGATCCCACACACCCGCCAGTGTCAGTGGATGCATCATCTGCAGCAGCAAGGCGGCCACGCCACCACAAAGCATGCAGGTGAAATCCGAGTGCACACGCCAGACCTGGGAATGCGGGCCATACAGCCCGGGATCACCGAGTGGCTGATCATAATCCACCCCTTTGAGCACCAGCCCGGTCATGCCGATGACGCGTTGTTCAATAAACCGCCGCACGGCAGTACTCCATCACGGGTTACAGGAAAAACGAACGACTGATGCCTCAGGCATGTTCGCTGTGTTGACGCAGAGGCTCGGGAATCAGCCCGATACCCGGGCTGTTAGCGAACCAGCGGCACAACAGTGAGAACACCCCGGGCTCAGCCTTGGCCAGCTGCTGTGGCTGTCGAAAAAAGACTTCGCAAAGCACCGCGAAAAACTCCGCTGGCGCTGTTGCTGCATAGGGATCAATCCAGGGTTTCTGCCCCTGATCCAGTACATGATTCAGCCGCTCATACGCACCAGTCATTACCTGCGTCCACTCTTGCTGGCGAAGGCTGCGCGGCAGAGGCGGCATGCCGTTGGCAGCGCCGTTCATGCCATCCAGCTTGTGAGCAAACTCATGGAAAACCAGCTGGTGCGGAGAGCTCGACTGCTGGCTTTGCTGCCAAAGCGTATCCCAAGAAAGAATCACCGGGCCTCGCAGCCACGACTCCCCGGCCATAGCGGCCACCTTTTCATCCATCACCCCGGCATCGCCTGCCTGAGTATGAGTCGCGCTGAAATCCCCCGGGTACACAATCACTTCCACCCAGCCGGGGAAGATGTCGCCTTCTTCATGAGGCCAGAGCAGACTCGCCAAGAGCGCAATCAACAGGACTTTCTGACGATCGAGGCTAAAATCCCCGGCGGCAGAAAACTGCTTCTGCTCCATAAAGCGCAGTACATTCATGCGCAAATGCGCACGCTGCACCGCATCCAGTGATGAAAGCCAAGGCAGTGTCGCCAGGGCGCTGTGCCACTCGTCATTATCCAGCGGATGGTTATGCAGAAAGCGGCTGGTTTGCCACTGAGTCCAGCGTTGCCGAAGGCTCATGGATGCTCCTTATCCAATAGCAGCGAGTCGTTAGTCACTCACACTGAGGGTCTTGAATTCATCATGGGCCAGCTGATCCGTCATGCCACTCACAAAGTCCTGCAGTAGCCGCCCCCGGTAATAAAACGCCCATTGCTGACGCGTCTGCGCATCGGCCTCGGCAACCGCAGTCTGATAGGCTGCACGCTGTTTGGCAGGAATACGCTTGATCAGGCGGCTCAGAAAAGGACTGCCCCGGCCTTCGTTTAATAACGCATCAAAGGCCTCTGTCGACAGGGTCATCAGCGGTTTATACAAATCCAAAAGCCCGTAAATAATGCGATAGCCCTGCAACTCCAGTGTTTCGACTTCCGGGTGCGAGAAAACCCGTTCGAAGGCGACCTGCTTGAGGGTTGAGACAATGGCGGTGTACACCGAGCCATCTTCCAGCAGCGCCCGATCCAGCGCACCCCGTAAAATCGCGCCGCTATGCTCAATAAACTGTCGGGCGGCATGGCTCACCAGAGGATGAACCAGCTGTACCCGCATCTCGATAAAGAAACGGCCGGTCTGGTCAATAGGCTCGCGACTGGCTTTTTGCTCCACAGCTTCGACGATATCCCTGAAGCTGGACTCACGCCCAAACTGTTCAATCAGAGGCGCCTGCGGATCAAAGCCTGAACGGGCAAAAGCATCAAGCAGATAGCTCTTAAGCTGATGAATATCGAAATAGCCTTTCTCGACGGCATCCTCGATATCGGCGAGGCAATAGGAAATATCATCCGCCGCTTCCATGATGTAGGCCGCTGGATGCCGGCTGCCTGGCTCAAGATGCAGGGTCTGCCAAAGCTTTTTCACCATCGGCGCTTCGGACAGATAATACCCCGGCTTTTTATGCAGATAAGCCTGCGGGTGATCTGCCTGCGGCTTAGGCTCAGCAGCGCAGCGCACATACTTGAGCAAACCTGCGTTTTGCAGGTAGGTAAGGTTCAGGCGAAGGATACTGTGGGTCAGGCGAATGGCCTGGGCGTTGCCTTCAAAACTCTGCAGATCCCGCAGCATCTGCTGCCCCAGTTCATCCGAACCCAGGGCTTCACGCAGCACTTCCTGCTGATCACGAAACCAGTCCTGAATGGCTTGTTCACCAAAATGCCCAAAGGGCGGATTACCCACATCGTGCAGCAGACAGGCCATCTCGACCTGCGTTTCCAGCGCGCGCTCCACCAGATCCAGACCCATGGCCTGTAGCCAATTACGCTTGGCCAGTTTGTAAAGCGTCCGCACGATAAAGCGGCCATTCTGCTGCACTTCCAGCGAATGGGTAAGACGGCTGCGCACCGCCGCGTTGCGCTCAAGGGGAAAGACCTGGGTTTTCTGCTGCAAGCGTCTGACAGCGGCTGAGTTGATAATACGACCACGGTCACTTTCCAGCTGGCGCAGCAGCTCCTCTTCACCGCAATCACCCACCAGATGGCGGCCATAGTCCTGCGCTTGCCATTCACGACGCTTGCTGAACTTGGTCGCAAAGGTCATTACTGCATCCATTTCCCTAATCCTTGAGCAGCCAGATTCTGGAAGGGTAAGGACGAACTCCGCAGCAAACAAGGCCAGCCACACGATTAGCGCGTGACAATGTGCCGGGCGCGGCATATTTCAGGCATAAAAAAAGCGGGATCAAAGATCCCGCTATGAGCACAGAGTCAAGAGGTACACATGAGAAGGAATGTCCGGCCGTGACGCTCAACATTCCTGACAGCCATCGGCTTTCGCCTTGGGCTGCTTCACCTTACCTGCCCTGCCAGTCTATGCCCCGGCGCTGCGGCGGACATTGATGCAAATCAACATCCGGTCAGCTGCAGTGCGCTCTGGTCTGCTCAGTCTCTTACCAGCGGCAACAGAAAACGCCCAATGGCTTCGAGCTGCTGAGGCGCCACCTCATGCTCCAGTCCCGGCAAGGCATGCCATTGGGGAGAGAAGCCCCAGTTTTTAGCATGGGCGATACTTTGCTCACCCAGCTCCAGCGGCACCACATCATCGTTAAGACCGTGCATGACCAGCATCGGCGTATGACGATGAATGGAGAAACTTTCCTGAGACACGCTGTCAGGGGAGGCAATATACGTCGATAGCGCGACTAATCCGCCCAGCGCCCAGGGTGAAGTCAGCAAACTCTGCCAGGCCACTGCGCCGCCCTGGGAGAAACCTCCCAGCACAATGCGATGAGCCGGAATGCCGGACTCCAGTTCATGCTCAATCAGCGCGTGAACCTGTGCCACGGACTCGGCCAGTTCTTTCTCACTGATGACCCGCTCAGGCGCTGCAGCGAGAATGTCATACCATGAGCGAAGTCCCATACCACCGGCCATCGTTACCCGACGTACCGGTGCATTAGGCAGGAGGAAGCGCACATTGTCTGCCAGCCCGAGCTGCTGTGGCAGATCAGCAAAGTCGAAGGCATCCGCCCCCAGACCGTGAAGCCAGATCACCGAAGCCAGATGCTCATCCAGCGGTTGATGAACCAGAGTGTCCTGCATGATTACTGCGTTCCTGTATCAGGGTGAAAGGCGAGCAACCGCCCAGCCATTGTCAGTAAGACGATACTCAAAACGGTCGTGCAGACGAGACGCACGGCCTTGCCAGAACTCCAGACGCTTAGGCACCAGACGATAACCAATCCAGGGTTCCGGGCGCGGAACATCCCCTTCAGGGAACTCGGCTTTAAGCGCTTCAATACGTGCTTCCAGTGCTTCACGGCCCGACACTTCGCTACTCTGCACAGAAGCTGCAGCGCTTAACCGGCTGCCTAAAGGGCGGGAGTTAAAGTATTCATCGGCCTGAGCAGCACTTAAAGGCTCAACATCCCCCTGAATACGCACCTGTCGCTCCATTCCGCGCCAATAGAACAACAACTCGGCACGCGGGTTGGCCGCCAGCGCCTGTCCTTTGCGGCTGCGACTATCGGTAAACCAAATAAAGCCCGCGTCATCACAATGCTTGAGCAGCACAATACGCGCTTCCGGCCAGCCTTCAGGCGAGAGTGTCGAGAGTGCCATTGAGGTCGCATCATCAGGATGATGAATACGTGCTTCCGCCAGCCACTGCTGAAACTGCACCACCGGGCTGTCGTCCAGCATCTCACGGTTCAGTTCCTTGGCTTCATACTCGCGGCGGATATCGCCGTACTTTTGCTCACTCATGGCAGGTCCTTTATGACTTCCGGATTTATTATCCAGCTTTATCAGAACCGGCATCACTGAAGGCGTGCACTTCAGCCCTGACCACCAACGTGGCCAATCACCGGTCTTTGCGATCAAACGTTCCAAGGAGTGTAATCCCGGAATGCCTAACCACAAGACTATTAACGAGTTTTCATGATCCTGCTCAGGATGTTGCCAGCCGCTACCAGCCATTTCATTTGTGATGATCGGGCCGGAGAAGGCGGTAAAAACTCGAACCTCTCCGGGAATATTCGGTAAGATGTCGACACTTCAAGACCGGGAGAGCAGGAGGTTTTCCCGGAACGGCTTTCGACCCCGCGGGTTTCGGCTCAGGGTGTATTCTTAATCTCACTTACCATGAGAGCGCCGCTGCCCATGACGTTACGGATTCTGGCTGTCTGGTTCTTGCTGTCGCTGCTTGGCGGTTGCACCAGTGACCCCCATCGCAGCCTGTCACAACTGGCTAAAACCGATATAGATCTCGTGATTGATGCCTACATCAATGAACAGGAAGCCCTCTGTCGCGCCCTCACCCGCAAGCTGTATAAGCGCAACCCCTTCGAACTGCACAAAAATAAGGGCATGACCATCGATCAGCGCATGGATCAGCTGTTTCGTCGTCCACGTCAATTGGCGTTCGCTGAGCTTAAATTCAATAAGGGAACCAATGCGATTGATCTGGCGTTTGATCCGACCTTTCGGGGTGATCGGGTCTTTGCGCTGATGGTCGGTCTGACCAGCATGCTGGATGCCGCCTACGGCAACCGCACGGACTATTACTTCATTGATCAGCTGCCGGCTGACAAGCTCGATAAAAGTGCGAGAAATCTGGAAATAGTGCTTTGGCGTCTGAAGAATAAAGGCCCTGCCGCTGGCAGTGTCTGGCTGCTTAGCAACTCACTGGACCCTGAAAAGCCCAACCTCAGTTTTGAGCGACTCTTCGGCAAGATGATTGCCCTGCAGGACATGATGGCGACCATCGCGGGTGACGGTGATCAGCGGGCAGTGAATCGCTTTGTGCAGGGTATCGCTTCCACCGCGCTTTTCCCCCTCGGGATTTAACCTGTTCTCTCCCGGAGAGTTAAGCTGGTCCTCGGCATGTGACCTGACGACTAGTCAGGCCATGACATTCTCCGGGGGGCCACCTGCACCTGCGCAATCTGGTGGTAATGGTTCAGGTATAGCGTCACATCTGCCCGTGACGGCATTTCGGTCAGCACATGCCGGGTGATGCGCTCGTAGTGCATGATGAACTGGCGAATCTGCTCGGTATTCATGATACGCAACCCTTCTGTCGCATGATGCGTCCCCATCATCTGCACGCGCTCCGCCAGTTTCTGTTCCTGCTGGGTTCGCCAGGAATACACCGCTTCCATTGAGGGCACTTTGATCATCACGGTTGCGTCAATTTCTGCAAACAGCTCCGCGTATTGACCTTTCAGCTGGTCATTGACATAGGTGCGCCAGATCTGCTCCGGGTCCTGGTCCTGTTCGAGGGAGTTGAGGGGAGTCACCAACTCGGCATCATCCTGCGGCGTGGCTCCCACACACCACCCCTCGAAAATGATGACATCAGCTGCCCCTTCCCACTCCTGCCAGAAAATCGGATCACAGCGATCATCGATGGATTTATCAAAGACAGGGATCTTGGTTGCCTGCATCGGCGCAGCACTTTTCAGGGACTCGATCACCTGCAAGCCAAGCTGCACATCGTGGGTGCCAGGCACTCCACGGGTCATCAGCAGCGGGTGGACTTCACGTGCCAGTGCTTCGCGTTCGGCGCGGGTTCGATAGAGGTCATCAATAGAGAAAACGGCGACACGCTTGCCAAAGCCGGTACCGAGAATAATTTCCAGCAGATTACTTAAGGTCGACTTCCCAGCCCCCTGCGCACCATTGATGCCCAGCACCATCGGCCTTTTAAGACGCTCCTGCCTCTCCACCACCCAGGCGGCCATGGGAACATAGATGGACTCCAGAATACGCACCAGACCGATGTCGATTTGCAAACTGGTAAGGGTTCGGGCGAAGGCAAGCTCTGTGGCACGCACGGCATGCTGGCGCTGTGACTGGCTCAAACAGAGTTGATGGGAAGGCCACTGGGCCAGAGTACTCATGGCGAACCTCGCTTGCTCCGGGGGATAACTTGCCTGACAGGTCAGGATAGCTTAACTTAGCTCTTCCCTTACAACCAAAGTAGAAGAACATAACAGGTGCAAAAAGCACCGGGTCTTAAGACACGTGCCCTAACGTGCTCCTTACCGGGAAAAGGCCAACTCCCCTTTTACGGCAGCAGGATTGATTGAATGAGCGAAATGACGCTTGCCAGCTTTCTCGAGCAAATCGGCCATAACGCCGAGATCGATTTCGAAGATACCATGGGTGTGATTCACGCCAACTACGATTATCACCCCACCAGTTTTACCAACGGTCAGGACGCGGATCAGGTCGTGAATGATGCCGGCACGAATGAAGGCTCATGCAAGATTTTCGCCTTCGCCAAACGCCATGAACTGAGCGAAAGCCAGACACTGGCCTGTTTTGGACGCTTCTATCGGGACGATGTCCTGAACCATCCCGAAGGTTCGGACCATCGCAACATCCGTCAGTTTATGCGTCACGGCTGGCAGGGCATTCAGTTTGCACAAGATCCGCTGATCGACAAAGCCCACTGAGCCTGACCGCTCAACCGGCCCTCTAATAAAAAACGCCCGCAGAATGACGGGCGTTTTTATTTCTGTACACAAGAGAGCCGTCTTCAGAGCGGACGTAGCTCTTTAGGCAGATTCCGTAAATCCAGCTCCAGAACCGTCGCGTAAACATCATCCTGCACCGGATAGGTTTTCACGACACGCGCGCCCCGGATAATTCCAGAGATAGCACTCTGAATTTTCTCGCCCTGCAACACCATGTCATTCATGGAAGAACGGGTGGAAATCACCTGTCCCTGCACAACGGCGGCCAGTTCCTGATAAGCCTGAAGCTTGGAGGCTTTCATGGCCATCAGCTCCTTGTGGGATTGGGTCTGGCCTGGCTGCAAACTGATGGGCGCATAACCCACGACGGTAATGACCTGCGGGTCACGCACCATCTGGCCACGCTCAGGTGCCGTGGCCTGTTGCGCAGCCTGGGGTTGGGTATTCTGGCAGCCAGCAAGCAGAACTACCGCCGCCAGTGCAGCCATCGCCACAACGGTTTTCGACTGGCCCAAATAACGCGGTAGCTTGTCCATTGACGTTGACTCCTTGATACCCAATCCAGACGCCAAGCTTACTTCACCAGCGGCGTATTGTAGAGATACACACCCGGAGCAACATGTTGCTCAACGATACGGCCCTTGAAGTTACGCACCGGATCATAGCCGCCCATGATGCCTTCCACATCATCCGTCTGGATAAAGGCCTGCGCGGTACTCATCACCACTTTGGAATGCAGGTCGATCAGGCGAGCATTCACCATGACGCCTTCAGGGAAGCCGGTATAAGTGCCGGTCAGTACATAATTGATGCGGTACTGACGGGTAAGGTCTTCCAGACGGCGGCTGAAAGCAAAGTCACCGCGCTGGTTCACTCGAATAGCACCCATGGTTTTAAAGTCGACGACCTTGAAACCACGCACCTGCATTTCATGAATCATGTCTTCAGAAATCTGCATGCCAAGCTTGTTGGTCTCATCCAGATTCTCCATGTTCACAAAAGACGTCACCGCGATGGGGGTGTCCTGAACGTTCATGAAATCTTTGTTAACCGCCAGCTGATCTCCCATAAAGCTGACCAGATCAGTCAGGACGGAAGGTGCCGCGCCGCCGGGGCCAAAACGGTCGTATTGAACCTGAGACATAAACTGCGGTTTAGCAGGTGGCGCGGCGACCTCCACCGGTTTGGACTGACAAGCCGCCAGAAATAAGGGAGCAACAAGGCAAGTGCCCAGTCGCAGCCAGGATGCGCGCGAAAAAATCCGGGTCATGAGACTCTCCTTTTGCCTTCTTATTGCTGATTGCAGGGCGTGGAACGGTACTCGTTCTGCTCACGCACGGACACACGGAAGTTTCCGCAAACACGGCACGGCGCATGATACTCCACCTGCGCTACTTTCTTGGCGCACTGCTCTGCCGGCTTGGGTACGACCAACACACGCTGGGAACATTCAGGACAAGGAACAGCATGACCTGAAGGCTGGGTGTTGGAATAGGTCATCGGCGCCGATTGCTGATAGGTTGAGCAGCTCTGACCATTACAGCCTCCATTTTCTGCGAAGGCGGAAGATGAGCCAAAAGCCAGGCCAGCCAGTAACATTAATGCCCCGGCGAGATGCGCGAATCCCCGTGTCGCGCAGATTTTGCGAAGTCGTGCCATCATCGATATAGTCCTGTGTTTGCGCCATTTCAGGTTATCCGGCACCCTGCCAGCGGCCTGAGAAGCTTGATCTTGGGCACTGCGCAGCAATCCATTGAGCTCCAGCTTTCCGTGGATTGAAGGCAACATGCCTTGAGGTTATCGGCAGCGGGGAGTACAACTTTATCTACTCTTTATCGCTGTTCGGCCTTTTCTTGCCAATACGCTGTTTCTGAGCCGCCGTTAGCCGTTTAATACTGGCAGTAGCCAAGATTGAAAACCAGTAGTAACGCCGAACAGTATAGTGTGACTTAAGCCCCCGTGACGGATGCGTCCATGACCTTATTCCAACAACAACGATCCCCGCACAACCGCTTTGCCTTCACCTCGTTCTTCACTCGTCTGCTGATGCTATTGATTGGCCTGACATTCAGCCTTGTGACTCAGGCCATGACCGTCAGCTCTCAGGGTCAGGCGTTGATTGGCCCCGAAGGTAAAGCGAAAGCCCGCGAGGATGCGATTGCAGAAGCCTCCCGCCTGGCACTGCTGCAGGCCGGTAACTGGTTCAGCACCAGTCAGGAAGTCGATAATGGCATTCTGCGCCATGACACCGCCCGCATGGGAGCTGAAGGCCGCATTCGCACCATTAAAGTCACTCGTGAAGTGGTCAGTCAGAATGTACTGACGGTCTTTATTGAGGCCGACATTGAGTCACGCCAGAGCTGCAGCCGCCCCGGCCAGACCAGTAACTATCGCAAGAATGTGGTGATTGCCGCCTTCCCGCTGGTACATCCGGATGATGCCACTCTCGGACGCATCGGCAACATCAGTCAGGATTTAAGCCAGGAAATGGCAAGACGGATGCAGGGGACGCCGGGGCTGAACCTTATACCCTCCGGTCAGCTGCAGGTGTTGCCAGCCAGTACGGCACCGACCGCCGGCGAGCTGCCCAATATCAGTCTGGCGTTGCCGATTCTGCGTCACATGACCAATATTCAGTATGTGATTTCCGGCCGCCTGACAGATCTCTCGTTAGCACCTGTGGGTCAAAGCAAACTGCCTTCAGTGATTGACCCCGAGAACCTGCGCCAGTATCTGCCCTTTGTGGAAGGTCGTTACCGTCAGTTTGCCATTGAGGTCTTTATCCATGATGCGAACGACGGCCAACTGATCTGGCAGCATTCTTACTCTACTCAAGGTGCCTGGATCAGCGACCATACCCAGAGCGTCGGCTTTGGCACCGCCACTTTCTGGAAAAGCCTCTACGGTCAGGCGGTGAATCTGACCCTGAACGATATCGATGCGCATGTGGGTGATTTGCTGCAGTGCCAGCCTTTCAATGCCCGGATTATCCGCTCGGAAGGGCCACGCTTACTGGTCAATGCCGGACGTCAGGCGGGGCTTCGTGTTGGGGACACCTTGCAGGTCTATCGTCAACGATACGACTACGGCCCACAGGGTGATGTTTATCCACAGCTGGATGACACCGGCTCCACCGCGAAAGTCACCAGCATTCAGGGAGACTCGTCCTGGCTGACGCTGCCTTTTGACGCAAGTCAGATCAATATTCAGCAAGATGACCGCGTTTTTGCCTGGTAAATCCGGTAGCATGCCGTCGTCTCTCTTGAGACTCGGGTTTCCCACCCCCACGTAGGCCACGGGAACCCATTTTTTACCGTAATATCAGGATTAGTCCCATGCATAACGAATTACTGTCCAGCCTCGATAACAAAATCCAGAGTCTCATCGAAGAAGTCGAGCTGCTACGAATGGAAGTCACCGAGCTGCGTGATGCCAAAACCAGCCTTGAAGAACAGCAACAGCAATGGGAAGGCGCCCTGAAGGGCATGCTGGACAAGTTTGAACAACTGAATCAGCTGTAAAATCTGTACACCTCGCTTTCAAATGCACAAAGCCCCCAAATGGGGGCTTTGTTTTTTTAGCAGAGAGCCTGAGCTTATTGTATGGGACGAATCTGCAGCTCAACACGGCGGTTCTGTGAACGCCCCTCAGCGGTATCGTTAGTCGCGATGGGGTTACGCTCACCCAGACCACGGGCAGTGACACGGCTTGAAGCCACGCCCTGCTGCAACAGGTAAGAAGCGACCGCATTGGCTCGGCCTTCGGAAAGTACCTGATTGTGCTCAAAGGAGCCGGTGGAGTCGGTGTAACCGATCACATCAAGGTGTGTCTTATCGAATTCTTTCAGCACTTTAACCACTGAATCCAGAGTCGAGTAGAAAGAAGCTTCGAGCTGAGTGCTGTCAGTCGCGAAGGTAATGTTACCGGGCATGATCAGGTTGATCTGATCACCATTACGCTGAACCTGTACGCCGGAGCCCTGTAATTGCTGGCGCAACTGAGCTTCCTGCTTGTCCAGATAATACCCCACACCACCACCGACAGCGGCGCCGAGAGCGGCTCCGGCCAGAGCACCACGACCATGATTTTTACCACTGGTCACAGCGGCACCCAGCGCTGCACCGGCTAACGCGCCAATACCCGCGCCTTTGGTGGTATCGTTCACTTTCTGCTGGCCCGTGTAGGGGTCATTGGTCATACAGCCGCCCAGAAATACCATTAGGGTGGAGGCGACGATAAGTTTCCGTGTTTTCATATGCACTTTCCTTACTTAGTTCGAGAGCGTCATCTACTGGTCACACAGTCGGTTGCTCTATACAATGCGTGGATGCCTGAGAGCTGTTTATGGTGGCAGAAGCAGGGTTTATACAAGTCATCACGCTTTTGTTCTCCTTATGCTCCCCCACCGCGCGTTTCAGAAGGCGCAACCCGGACTTGAGAAGCCGGGAATCTACGACATACATGGTGTGTATTTATCTGTAGCCACCAAACCTCGAGAGGATGTTTCTTTGTCTTATTTGCCTGTCATCGTCGGTTTTGGCGGAGTCAACGCCTCCGGGCGCACCTCTTTTCACCACGGTTATCGTCGCCAGGTTATTGATCAGCTCTCTGACGAAGTTTCTCATCAGACCCTACTCGGTCTGGCCACCATGATGGGATTGGCCCGCGCTGAAAACGGCCAGTTTTTCGATGTTCAGAATCAGCCCCTGTCATCCCGCGATGTGGTTGCGCTTTTCAGAGATTACATCCTGAATAACACCCTGATTCGCCGCATCAATCACGAAGCCTTTGATATCAACAATGTGCCTCATCAGGTGGCGGCAACGCTGGCACCGGAAGAGGACGGCAGCCACAGTTTTGTCATCCGCCAGCGCCATATGCCTGAGCAGATTCCCTCCAGCTGGGTGACTGAAGATATCGGCAGCGGTTATCTCAAGGTAAAAACCGCCGACCCTCTGGATGTTCTTTTATACGACTATCGTACCGCTCCGGTTCAGAGCGGTGGCCAGTTGCCTACCGGCTTTGCGCCGGGCGAGCTTTACCAGTCCCGTCATCATCCGCGTGCATTGCAAATGTCCATCTTCGGCGCGTCCGATTGCTTGGGCTCCATGGGTATCGACTGGCAGCGAATTCGTGATCGTGTTCGTCCTGACCAGATTGCCGTGTATGCCGGTAACTCCATCGGCCAGCTGGATGACTACGGTTTTGGCGGCATGCTCAAAGCCCCTTTCATGGGCAAGCGCACGACGTCCAAGCAGATGCCTCTGGGCTACGGCCAGATGCCTGCTGACTTTATCAACGCCTATGTTCTTGGCAGCGTGGGTGCAACCGGCACTGTGCTGGGCGCGTGTTCTTCATTCCTCTATAACCTGCAGCTTGGCGTTCAGGACATTCGCTCCGGTGCCCGCAAAGTGGTTATGGTGGGCGGCAGTGACACCCCGATTACGCCGGAAATTATTGAAGGCTTCCGCGCCATGGGCGCACTGGCCGAAGACAAGAATCTGCGCGACCTCGACAACATTGCCGAGCTGACAGAGGCGCATTACCGTCGCTCCTGCCGTCCGTTCTCGACCAACTGCGGTTTCACTGTCGGCGAAGCGGCTCAGTTTGTCATGCTGATGTCCGATGACCTCGCCGTTGAAATGGGCGCTCAGGTCTTTGGTTCTGTTCCGGATGTGTTTGTGAATGCCGATGGCAACAAGAAATCCATCTCAGCACCGGGTATCGGTAACTACCTGACACTCGGCAAAACCGCTGGCCTTGTTCGCGCCATGCTGGGCGAAGACTCCCTGCGCAATCGCTCCTTTATTCATGCTCACGGCACCAGCACACCACAGAACCGGACAACGGAATCTCACGTGCTGAATGAAATTGCCAAAGCCTTTGATATCCCCCAATGGCCGGTCGCCGCGATCAAATGCTTCCTCGGCCATTCCCAGGGCACCGCTGCGGGAGATCAGCTGGTGAATGCACTGGGCGTCTGGGCTCATGGCATCATTCCCGGCATCGGCACCATTGATCACGTGGCTGATGATGTGAATGCGTCCAACCTCAGGATTCAGCCCGAGCACACGCAGGTTGGCCTGACGGATATTGATTCCATCCTGCTGAACTCCAAGGGCTTCGGTGGTAACAATGCCAGCTCTGCGGTACTGGCACCTCATGTCACCATGGCCATGCTGGCCAAGCGTCATGGAAAAGATGCCATCACCGCCATGCGCAAAGGTCAGGAAGCGGCTCAAGAGAAAGCGTCGGAATACGACACCGCAGCCACTCACGGTACCGCCAGCCCGGTCTATCATTTCGGACAGGACGTTCTGGCCGGTGAAGACCTGAGCATCAGCGCTGATGAGATTCGTCTGCCGGGCTATGCACAGAGCGTTAACCTGAAACTGGATAATCCGTTCGGAGATATGAGCTGATCGACTTTCCAGTGCATAAAAAACCGGGCCATCTGCCCGGTTTTTTTTATGCTTAACCTCTGCCTAACGCTAACGTGAAGCCAGCTCCACATCACTGAGAGGATAACTGCAGCAGCTCAGAATCATCCCCTCTTCCTGCTCCTGCGAAGATAACGGTGCCACACTACGACTACTGACCTGCCCGGCGATCAGCTTCACCTTACAAGCGCCGCAGATACCTGCACGACAGCTGGAAGGTAACTCCATTCCGGCCTGCTCAATCTGATCAAGCAGTGGACGCTCACCGCTACCCTCGAAACTCCCTTGCCCGGACAAGCTGATCCTATGCGTCGCAGAGTCCGTAACAACTTCCTTCAGCAGCGCCCGGGGACGCTCCGGATAACGTGGCCCCGGTGAGCGCACCAGCACCCTCACATCGTCTCCGGCACGAATGCTGCCCGTGTTCAGGGCGATGAGATTCACCCCAAAGTACACCTCGCCCTTATCGTCCTGTCGAAAGGTTTGCAGCGTCGCCAGCGGCTCCATGTCTTCATCGTAGCTCTGACTGTGGGGATCAAGGGTGGTGAACACACAGCGTGCGCAGGGCTTCACGTTGGCAAAACGCACCTCGCCAATTTGCAATTCGACCCAGTCATCTTCTTCAAAGGGTAAAGTGCCATCAATCACCAGATTGGTCCGAAAGCGCTCCATAGGCACCGCGTCCGGGCTGCGGCGCTGCAGCTCTGCCAGTGAGGCCGAGGTTGTCAGCAGCAGAGGGAAACCGTCAGCAAAGCTGACGCTGTAATCGAGTTTGGCGATGGGCCGGTGCATCTTCGGCCCCTGATAGCGCAAATGTACCGGCTCACCCAGAAACTCGCTCAGCCAGGCATCCGCTTCCATGGTCGTGCACTGGGCATCAATATGACTCGACCAGACGGTGACAGGCTTATAGTCATCGGAGAAATCTGCAATTTTCAATGCCAGCGGGGACATGCCGGGAGCCTGTAGCATCAGACCATCAAACTGCAGATGCGCCTTGATTAGCGTGAGTTTGGAGTGAGATCGTCCGGTGATGAATTTACCGTCCGCATCAACCACCATCCAGCGCCGATCAACACTGAGACCATCTTTCGCCACCCAGGCCTCCGACAGCTGCACGCCCTGACAGGACTTGATCGGATAGACACTGATTTCGGCCAGTTTCATTCATTCACTCCTTAATATCGGCCGCTATCGGCAAGCGAAACAGACGACGGGTATTCTCGGTTAACTGCTGGCCCAGAGCCTCAGCAGACTGGCCCCTTAGCTGAGCCAGCACGTTCAGGGTATCGAGCATGCGAACAGGCAAATTTACCTGCCCCTGAAAACCCTGCACGGGCATATCCGGCGCATCGGTTTCCAGCAGAATATGCTCCACAGGCAGGCGGCTAAAGGTATCACGGGTTTTACTGGCACGCTCGTAGGTGATGGCCCCACCGGCACCCAGGCAAAAGCCCAGATCAACGTAGGCACTGGCCTGCTGGTAGCTACCCGTGTAGGCATGAATCACACCTGCACGTGGCAGGCTGGCTTTTTTAAGTAGCCTGAACAGTTCCTGATGCGCTTTTCTCACATGCAGAATCACCGGCAGATCACAGGCTTTAGCCAGTGCCAACTGGGCCTCACAGAGCTCCAGCTGCCAGTCCCAGTACAGCTCACCTGACAGCATCGCATCCAGCCCACATTCTCCCACCGCCACCAGTGACTGGGCAGGCGCCTCCATGACTCCCCGCCTGAGCCACTCAAGATCTGCCGGAGTATGCTCAGCAATAAAGTAAGGATGAAGTCCCAGGGCAGCGAACAGCCCGGTGTGTTTATCCACCACCGCTCGTTGCTGTGCAGAGGCCTGGCGCGTCGTACCGGGCACAATCCACTGACGAATTCCGGCAGTGCGAGCCTCATCCAGAGCGCTACTCAGCACAGGCGCAAGACGAGCAAAATCCAGATGGCTGTGACTGTCGATCAGGTACCGGGGTAATGCCATTGTCACGGTCTTGTCAGAAACTCGGGAATCAGTGAGCACAGAGTAACAGGACACACAGGTGATAGCAGCGCGACCATCACATTCGAGATTCCCTGACCGAAGCCTCAGGGGGCTATGCTATTATCAACCGATGGGTCAAGAACGCCTTGACCCCTCACCACCCGCCGGGCTTGAGGATTGAATTATCATGGTCACTTTTATCATTTTGCTTAACGTTGAGAAAAAGCGCGTCAATCAGGTGGCCGAACGCCTGGTCGAGCTCAAAGGAATTTCCGAAGTGTTCTCAACCAGTGGCCGTCATGACCTCGTTGCCATCGCCCGTGTTCAGAATAATGACGAGCTGGCCACTTTGGTGACTGAACAAATGCATCAAATCGATGGCATTCTCGAGACCGAAACCATGATGGCGTTTAAAGCCTATTCAAAACACGATCTGGACTCGATGTTCGCAATCTGAGCGTCACGAAGCGAGCTGAAACATTCGGGCGCTGGCGAGTCATGAAGCCCACAAGTAAGCTTAATCAAACTCAGCAGTCCATTTTTTAACAGATTGATCACCACAGCCCTTGAAACACGGGTGATGGGACAGCAAACACTGCTTACCAAGGTGATTGCCCGGTTAAGAATCGCTTAGCATTGTTGAGCAACACTATCTCTGCGTCTGGTTCGTACAGGACCGGAAACGATCGAGCAATAAGGACGAGCCCTCACCTGGCTCCTCGGGCAGTATTCAGGCTGCCGTACTTCAGGAAGATTGAAAGCATGTCTTATCAACGCTGTCTGCTGGCAAGCTGTTTAACTCTGGCCACCCTGCCGGGCTGGACTCTGGCCGCAGGTGCGACTCCAACACCTGTCGTCAATTCTTCAGACAATTCGGCACTGCCCGCCAATGCGACAGAAAAAACCTCTGCTGCATCACGGCCACTGCCTGAGAACCAGTCTGCAATACCGGATGCGAAAGACCCAAAACGGCTCTGGACGCTCAATCTTTATCTGGACAATGACCTCTTTACCAACACTGACCAGCAATACACCAATGGGGTCAAAGCGTCCTGGATCTCTCCTGATCTCAACACCTTTGAGAATGACCCTTCACTCCCCGGCTGGCTTAAGTTTATTAACAGCAACATGGTGTGGCTGAGCGGTAAGAATCCGGCAGAACAGCGTAATGTCGTGGTTTATCTGGGTCAGACCATGTACACCCCGGCGGACAAGGACGCCACCGAGCTGATTCCGGATGACCGCCCCTACGCAGGCTATCTCTTTGGCGGGGTTTCCTATCAGCGTCGTTACAGTAACAAGCTGCTGAAAGTCGCCGAAGTACAGCTGGGCATTGTGGGCCCAGCCTCACTGGCCCATGAATCCCAGGACTTTATTCACAAGCTGCGCGGTTTTGACAAGTTCAAGGGCTGGGATAACCAGCTACACAACGAACCCGGTATCACTGTGACCTATGCAGAAAAGAACCGCCTGTTTCGTTCCGCCCTGGGTGGTCTCTACAGTAATGACTTGATTGGTCACTACGGCGTCTCCGCCGGTAACGTCTTTACCGGCGCTGCCACCGGCCTTGAATATCGAATTGGCTATCGTCTGCCCTCAGACTTTGGTTCTTCCTCGATCCGTCCAGCGGGGGATAACAGCGCCCCTGGTGAGAAGTGGGATAGTCGCGTACTGGATGGCGGTTTCGGCTGGCATGTGTTCGTCTCTGCAGAAGGCAGGATGGTGCTGCACAACATCTTCCTCGACGGCAACACCTTCGAAGACAGCCCGAGTGTTGATAAAAACCTCTGGGTGGGTGACTTGAGTGCCGGTGTCAGTATGTCCTACAGCAACATGAAGCTGACCTTCTCCAACGTTTACAAAACCCGTGAGTTTAAGACCCAGAAGAAATCACACAGCTACGGCTCGATCGCCTTCTCTATGTCTTACTAACACCCTGTTTTTTATAACAACCTGTGCTAACGCCTGAAGACGCTCAGCCCTGACCGTCTTCAGGTGGTTATCCCTTACCCCCTTAGACTTCCATTGCATTTCCTCTGCGCCTGACGCACTCACTTCTCCCTCCGGCCTTTAAGACTCCTCACATTTCACAGCAATTCTTAACAATCGAGTGACGAGCCTACGGTGTAGATCGCCAATTCTTGCCCCAAAAGAAAAGACAAGACTGGTTTACCTGCTGGTCGACGCTTTACCTGTCATGGATAAAAAATGCTAAGGAGCGCGCATGACGCCACCCTCTGTTAAAGCCAGAGCCTGGCTATCCTCACTACTCTTTCTCTGTATGACGCTTTTTGCGATGCCTGGTCTGGCAGCAGAGTCCTCAACCACTTCCGCAGAAGGTGACAAAGCTTCCTATACCGAGCTTGCCAACCTTCTGGAGAATGACAAAAGCCGCGATGCGCTGATTCAGACGTTGCGCAACCTTGCTGATAACAAGGAGCAACCTGCCAGCGGTGCCGATGCGTCGGCGTCCGACAGCAGTAACGCCGATGCTGCCACAGCGGCCGCCAGCAGCGCAGACAACGAGCCGGGTTTACCGCGACAACTTGCCAACTCCACCAAAGCGCTGCTGGATAATATTGGTAGCCAGCTGAGTGCATCGGCGGATTCCCTGAGCGAGCTGACCTCTGGCAACGCCGACTCCGGGATCAACTGGACGGCAGTGGGCAAGGATGCGACGAAACTCGGGCTAACCATTGTCGCTGCGTTCGCGACATTCCTGGTGCTTCGCCTGCTGGGGGCGATGATTTATCGCAAGATCGATCTCTGGCTGTATCGAATCGCTGATCCGCAGTACGCCACGCCGAGCGCGCCGCTGCTGAGAAAAACCGCCGGAATTATTGGCGCAACGCTACTGGACGGCGTGATCGTCATTCTGGCCTACATGATCAGCAACGCGATCACCCTGGCGCTGATTGGTCACCGCGGCACCATTGATACCCAGTCCTCTTTGTTCCTCAACGGCTTTGTGCTGATTGAGCTTTTCAAAGTCATCCTGCGCCTGATTTTCTCACCCCGTTTTGCCTCACTGCGCCTGATGCCCATGAGCACCGAGGCAGCAAGTAAATGGGGGAACTGGCTGGCACTGATGGCGGGCTTCATCGGCTACACCATTCTGGTTATCGTCCCGATTCTCAAGCTTTATGAACTGGGTTCACTGGGTCAGATTCTTGAGCTGGTGGTGATGACAATTGCGCTGGTCTACGCCCTGATCATGATTATCGGTAACCGCAAGGAAGTGGCCGATGGCATTCTTGATCTGGCGTCCAACTCACAGATGGGCGTCACACAGGCCTGCTTGCGCATTCTGGCGCGAACCTGGTTCCTGATTGCTGTTGCCTACGTGGTGGGTCTGTTCCTGGTCACGCAATTGCGTCCTGATGATGCCCTGCCCTTTATGGCAGCAGCCACCATTAAAAGTCTGATTTGCATCGGCGTGGGTCTGCTGCTCTCCAGCCTGCTTGGCCACTTTATTGGCCACCGCATCACCCTGTCGGAGGAAATCCGTCGCAAGGTTCCCCTGCTGGAAAATCGCATTAACAGCTATATCCCGGCAGCACTTCGCGTGGTGCGTCTGATCCTGATGGCCATTGTGATCATACTGGTCATGAATGCCTGGGCGCTGTTTGACACCCTCACCTGGATTAAGTCCGAAGAAGGTGCCCACGTAATCGCCAGCATCGTGCATGTCGCACTGATCCTGCTGTTTGCTGCCCTGATCTGGCTGGTGACCGCCAGTGTGATCGAGCACAAGCTGAATCCTGAAACCGGCGGTGGTGCGCCTTCGGCTCGCGTGCAGACGCTGCTAGGCCTGTTCCGCAATGCCCTGGCCATCATCATCTGCACCATGACCGTACTGATCGTGCTGTCCGAGATTGGCATTGATATCGGCCCCTTGATTGCCGGTGCCGGTGTTCTGGGTCTGGCCATTGGTTTTGGTGCGCAAAAGCTGGTTCAGGACATTATTACCGGTGTCTTTATCCAGCTGGAAAACACCCTGAATACCGGTGATGTTGTTACTGCCGGTGGCGTCACCGGAACGGCTGAACGCCTGACTATCCGCTCGGTGGGTATCCGCGATCTGAACGGCACCTATCATCTGGTGCCCTTCTCCTCAGTCGATACCATTTCCAACTACATGAAAGGCTTCGGCTACCATGTGGGTGAATACGGTGTGGCCTATCGTGAAGATACCGACGAGGTACTGGTCCATCTGCAGAATGCCTTCGATGAGCTGATGGAAGATACCGATCACAACTTCAAAATTCTGGAGCCACTGGAAGTCCATGGCGTCACCGCCCTGGCCGACAGTTCCGTGAATGTCCGTGTTCGTATCAAGACCCGTCCTGGCGATCAGTGGGGTGTGGGCCGTGCCTACAACCGTCTGGTGAAACGTCACCTGGATGCCGCCGGTATCGAGATTCCGTTCCCGCACATGACCGTCTACTTTGGCGAAGACAAGGAAGGCAAGGCACCGCCCGCCAACCTGCGTTTTGCCAATGGCCCGCTGGCGAAAGAAGATGCCATCGAGCTGAAGGCTGAATCCAAAATGCTGGAAGGCAAAAAGCCACCCGTACGGGAGGAAGCCAAGCCGGTATCCGGTGAAGACTTTAACGACGCTGATTAAACCTGCTCGTTAACCGCTCAACCAAAGCCAGCCTCGCGCTGGCTTTTTTTGTTTCCACAAACAAAGTTCAGGCCACTCGGACAATTTTTTAAGAATTCTGCAGAAAGGTAGTAGCTACTGTAGATGGAATAGGTTAGAAACACTTGTTTCCAAACAAGTAAAAAACGTAAACAGTAAAACGCCTTATTTTTCGGCTGTCAGGGAGACTAAATGAGCGCATGGAAAGCGATTATCCTCGGACTGTGTCTGTTCGGGGCCTATCAGGGTTATCAGTCACATCAGCATAAAAAGATCACTCCGGTAGCCTTTGTACAACGCTCCGAGCTCAGTACATTTTTCAGCACTATAGCCAACAAACAGCTGAAGCATAGCCAGTCTTATCATGCCTTTATTGCCCAGTATGGACCTGCTGGTAACGCCCTTATCGAATCAGAAATGCGTGCAGCTATCGCCCGCTACCAGAGTGACTGGAATCAGAAAATGGCGGTGGCGCTGACCCAATACATAACACCAGCGGAGTTGCAGTCTATTTACAATGAGCGAGAAGACTCCTCTTACCGGCATAAGCTCAAGGGTTTTGCCCAGGAGATCGCCGTTGCCTCCTACCCGGACTGCAAACTTCTAATTGATAAGGCGATTAACGAAACCTTGCTTAACGCTCGTCAAAAGGTCTGAAGTACCTGATTACTGGAAGGCCACAGAGGATATGGCCTTAGACTCTCTGCGAATAACTACAACTCAAGAGACTCATTAAGAATGGAGATCATGCACTTTCTGCTACGCGTTTTTGATCTGCGCAATATTCAGAACTTCTTGGGTAACGTGAAAGAAAAGTTCGATATTGGCAGACCCCAGGTCACCCGTGGCGTAATCACTTTTAACTGTGACACACATGCTCGCCTCTACAAAAATGCCCCGATGATTCGCAATACCCATGAAGTTCGGCTTGCCATGTATAACGCGATTAAAAACCAGAAATTCTTCGTGTTGCAGATACCGGAAGGCACCAAAGTCGAGGCATCGATTACAGAATTGATGACAGCACACGGCGGCGAGATTCTGTTCGAGGCTCCGGAGGATTACACCGTCAGCATTTCCCACTTTACGGATAATCAGGAAGAGGTTGATACCTGGGTGTTAGGGACACAAAGCAGCTGGAATCAGCTCAAAAATTCGCTGAAATCTGATTGGCTCAAGTCCACCCTGCAGCTCGGCAGCACCTTCGATGAGTGGTCATTACAACGCCTCGAAAAAGAGATCAGCGGCGAGTCTCTTGACCATCGCAATATGGATCAGGAACTGGTGCAGAAGGCCATTAAACGCATGATCAATGACTGCAAACGCTACGGCGGTTATCTGCTGATTCAATAGACTAAAAACCTCACTATTTCTAACGCTTAACTCAAAGGCATCCATGACGGAAGCCTTAAACAACAAACCAATACAGGAAGTAAACATGATTAAGCAGTTCATTGCTGTAGCAGCACTGGCCACCTTAGTGACCGGATGTGCATCTGTTCCTATGGGTAACACGACACAGGATACACAACTCAAGTCATTCCCTGAGCCAGATGCGGGTAACGCAGGCATCTATGTATATCGTAACTCTGTGATGGGGTCGGGTCTGAAAAAGGACCTCTGGATTGATGACCAGTGCCTGGGTGAGTCGGCCTCTGGCATTTACTTTTATAAGCAAGTCCTTGGCAACCAAAACCATAAAGTGTCGACGGAATCCGAGTTCTCGCCTAATGATCTGATGGTTACCACAGAAGCGGGCAAGAACTACTTCATCAGACAATATATCAAGCCAGGTATGTTTGTGGGTGGCGCAAACCTTGAGCTGATGAGTGAGCAGGAAGGCGAAAAAGCCGTGGCCAAACTTAAACTTGCAGAGTCTGGCCATTGCAGTAAGTAAACAATGAAGTGAGGTTGCTTTAAGCCACCTCACTTGTTTGCCTCTGACAGGTAAGGAGGCACAATAAGCGCTCCATAAACATCAGGGAGCGCTTAGCCATGTGGCATCAGACTCAGGTTCGACTCAAACCGCGCAAACGGGGATTTCACCTGATTACCGACGAAATCCTGCAGGCGGTTCCTGAGATTCATCAACTGAAAGTCGGTCTCTGCCACGTGTTTATCCAGCACACCAGCGCCAGCCTTTCCCTCAATGAAAATGCCGACCCGACGGTTCGCATGGACATGGAAGAACATTTCAATCGCTATGTCCCTGAGCGGGCACCCTACTACCAGCATGACTATGAAGGGGATGACGATATGCCTGCACATATTAAAAATGTGCTGATTGGCTCCAGTGTCAGCCTGCCCATTCATCGCGGTGGTTTTCGTGTTGGCACCTGGCAGGGTATCTATCTATGTGAACACCGCGACCACGGCGGCTCCCGCTCAGTGATTATTACCCTGAACGGGGAGTGAACCTGCACTTACTTACTGACTGGCGACATACCCCACACCCAGCAACATGCGGTCGATCAGGCGATGAAGCTGCGGAACCGCTAAGGGCTCCTGTACAAAAATAGTCCGGTAGATCAGCGCACTGTAAACGCCATCAAGGACGTCATCCACCGTTGGCAGGCCTGTCTCACCCCGAGCGTTGGCGCGGTTCAGAATATGTTCGATCTGCACATTGGTGAACTGACAGCAACGTTCGGCCGGGCCCTGTTGCGCCGTGGACACGACATCCATCAGCAGCTGACGGCCCGGGCCGGAGCCTGTTTCGTCCAGACACTCTTCCAGCCAGCAATACAGGTCTGCCTTCAGGGAGCCATGATCGGCCGGCGGCACTTCCGGCTGCCAGGCCTCAACGGCGACATCGGCCAGCAGACTGGCAATATCGCCCCAGCGACGGTAAATCGTGGTCGGCGTGACACCAGCCCGCTGAGCAATTTGCGGCACGGTGATGGAGTCACGGCTCTGCTCTGCCAAGAGCGCATTCACCGCTTCATGAATAGCCTTTTGTACCCGGGCACTGCGGCCACCGGGGCGTAGCCCTTCACGCATACTTCCCCCCTGTTATCCCACCGTTGTTGTCAGTGTAAGCGTCTTGCTCAACGCACTGTTGCAACAACATAAAAGCTAATAATTTGCTTTAGTGCATTTTCAACGTTAGGTTAGCTTAAAGCTAATATTCAACTTTAGCCAGGAGCTAATGATGAGTTCAACCGCAACTCGCCCTGTACACAGCGATGCAGGGCAGGAACACTGGTCAACCCCGGCCATTCACGGCGCGATTCTGGCCACCTTTATGGCAGCCTCCAGCGCGCCAACCCCGCTGTACCACATGTATCAGCAAGCCTGGGGGTTTTCTTCCTCAACCCTGACGCTGATTTTCGCCATCTACGCCTTCGCCCTGCTGTTTGCCTTGCTGGTCGGCGGCAAGATTTCCGACCATATCGGTCGACGTCCGGTGATTTTCGCATCGCTGATTGTGGAAGCCATCGCCACCCTGCTGTTTACTCTTGCCTCTGACAGCAGCTGGCTGATCGCAGCGCGGCTGGTGCAGGGTCTGGCCACGGGTGTCGGCATGGCGTCCCTTGGCGCAGCACTGCTGGACGTCAACAAAGATCGCGGCGCACTGATCAACTCCATCACGCCATTGGGCGGCATGGCGCTGGGCGCTCTGGGCTGCACCTTGCTGGTACAGTTTGCTCCCGCGCCAATGCATCTGATTTATGACGTGCTACTGGCCATCATGATTCTCGGTGCCATCCTGATCTGGAAAACACCGGAAACAGCGGATGTGCACGCAGGCGCTCTCAGAAGCCTGAAACCCAGCATTCTGGTACCGCAGCGTGCCCGCGCGATGCTGCTGGCATTAAGTCCTCTGAACATTGCGATCTGGGGATTGGGAGGCTTTTATCTTTCCCTGATGCCGTCGCTGGTGGCCAAGGTTACCGGCTCTGAATCGCCATTACTTGGCGGTTTGACCGTCTCCTTGCTGACATTGAGCGGTGCCAGCGCTATTGCCTACCTGCGTAAACACGCCGCGCATCATGTGCTTTACCGTGGCGCAGCGTTGCTGACCGTCGGACTCGTAACCATCATTACCGCTTCAAATCTTGGGCTGGCGTGGTTGCTGCTGACCGGCAGCGTGATTGCGGGACTGGGCTTTGGTAGTGGTTTTTTGGGAGTGCTCAGAAGCCTGATGCCGCTGGCCAATCCACGCGAACGCGCAGGCCTGATGGCGGCTTACTATCTGGAGAGTTATCTGGCCTTCAGCGTTCCTGCCATGGGCGCAGGCGCGCTGGCGCATCATATTGGCCTGATTGCCACGGCCACCTGGTATGGCAGCGGCCAGATTGCATTGATCGTACTGGCGGTGGTGATTCTTCGCTTTACCAGCCGTCATCACCAGACACCGGAACCCGCCTGAGCGGGTCTCCGGTCAGGAGGGGTTTAACCGAAACGGCCGCGGTTCTGACGTTCGGTGTAATCCACCGCAGGCCCTTTGGGCACAATCCGCGTTGGGTTAATAGTCGGGTGACTGGTGAAATAGTGAGTCTTGATGTGATCCAGATTCACTGTCTCAGCGATCCCCGGCTGCTGATACAAATCACAGAGATAACCCCAGAGATTCGGGTAATCCTTAAGGCGCTTCAGGTTGCACTTAAAGTGACCGACATAGACCGGATCAAAGCGCACCAGAGTGGTGAATAACCGCCAGTCGGCTTCCGTGACTTCATTCCCGGTCAGATACCGATTCCCCGCCAGTTGCTGCTCGATGTCATCCAGGCGAGCAAACAGCGCGGTGACAGCTTCTTCGTAAGCCTCCTGCGACGTGGCAAAGCCGGACTTGTAAACGCCATTGTTCACATCGGGATAGATCACCGCATTCCAGGCATCAATGGCTTCACGCTTGTCTGCAGGGTAATAACTGCCGGGTCTGGCGCCGATGCCGTCAAAGGCGGTATCGAACATTCGGATAATATCCGCCGACTCGTTACTGACGATGGTATTGCGCTGCTTATCCCAGAGGACGGGCACCGTAACGCGCCCGCTATAGTGAGGGTCCGCCGCCAGATACACCTCGTACATAAAGCGCGCCTGATGCAGCGGATCAGCAATCACACCCTCACCGGGAGCAAAGCTCCAGCCGTTTTCGCCCATGTGCGGATGCACCACACTGACGGAAATCATCTCCTCCAGCCCCTTGAGTTTGCGATAAATCAGGGTGCGATGCGCCCAGGGACAGGCCAGTGAGACATAAAGATGATAGCGACCGGACTGCGCAGCAAAACCTGCCTCCCCCGTTGGGCCTGCACTGCCATCCGCCGTCACCCAGTGGCGAAACTGCGATTCGCTACGCTTGAAGCGCCCACCGGTCGAGGCCGTGTCATACCACTGGTCATGCCAGACCCCATCGACTAAAAGCCCCATAAAACCTGCCCCCGTTACTGTCAGAAAGTGATCTCTTCTATGTAAGACCTTCTCCCCGTAATTACGACCCTGACGACCGTTTTTAATTCGAATTAATTGTTCGAGTCATCCACGAAGGAACGAAAACCCAGAACGTTTTCTGCACCTTTGAGGCTCACCGTCGCGGTTCTTCCGGCGATCAGGGCGACATGATCCGGCACATGATCCAGCGCGATACGCACGGGAATACGCTGGGCCAGTCGAATCCAGCTGAAGGTCGGCGTTACATTGGCCAGCAAGGAGCCCGGCGCCGTCGAGCGCTGGCGATCAGCAATGCCTGCGGATCGCCCTTCCACATGGCCTTCAATCAGCTTGCTCTCTCCCATGATGCGGACAGTGACCGGCGCACCATCATGAATGTAGGGCAGCTTGGTTTCCTCAAAGTAGCCAACGACGTAATAACTGTGGCGATCCACAATCGCCATCACAGGCTGGCCGGCAGTGGCATAGGCACCGGGGCGCAGGGAGAAGTTGGTGATAACGCCATCCACGGGTGAGCGCACTTCGGCACGTTCAAGGTTTATTTGCGCCAGATCCCGCGAGGCCTTGGCCGCATCGACACGAGCACGGTCCTGCGCGGCCAGATAGCGGCGGTCATCTTTTTCCTGCTGGGAGGCTGCACTGTTGGAAAGCTGCTGATAGCGGTTGAATTCCCGCTGGGCCGACTCGTAATTGGCCTCGGCACTTTCCAGTGCGGCATTGGCCTGATCCAGGGCATTCTGCAGACGCGCCTTGTCGACCACGAACAGCAGATCCCCCTTGTTGACCACCTGATTGTCGTGCACCAGCACCTGATCCACCCGCCCGGAGACATCTGCGGCCAGTGGCACAACGTCTGCCACCACCTTGCCATCACGGGTTTGCGGCGCGTAGGTGTAATAGGTGTAGAGATGCCAGATCACCAACGCCGCGAGGATCACCACCACCGCCGTCACTAACCAGCGGATACTTCGGCTAAGCCAGGATGTCTTCATAAAAGCCTCAAGGAGTCGTCATAAGTCGAAGAACAGTAAACACCCCGCCTGTCAGCAGCAGGAACAGAGCGCTATCAAACAGGGTGCGCTGGGCGATAAAGCGATAGCCCCCGGCCTTATCAATCAGCCAGGAGACGCCGATACGAATAAAAAACGCCATCAGCATGCACAGCAGCAACGGCGAGATAAAAATCCCGCCAAGATTAAGTTCACCGATCATGGTGCAGTCCGTCAGACACTAAGGGTTTCATCAAGCAGTTATTCTCATTCAACAAAGCTCATCAGGCAGACGCTGCAAGCTCGGTGCTGCCATCGGCACGGCGATAACTCAAGCGCCATGGGGAGGCGCTCTCAAACACGCCAAGGCGAATACCGGTCAGCGCACGCAGGATATCCAGACGTTGTGGATGCTCGGAATACCAGAGATCACGCAGGCTTTGATCGAGTTGCTGCAGTAGCTCATCACTGGGCGTACGCGCTTTAAGATCCCGCGCCAGCGTCGCCAGCACACCAAAAAGCTGCGCTGCCACTGGCCCTTCCAGCTGTCGAAGCAGGATCCGAAGATCAGCGATATTGGCGCCAATACGCAGCCGCCTGAGCAGAATAAAGCTCTCTTCCAGCTGACCGCCCGGCACCAGTCGCGGCGTCATCGAGGCGATACGGTCCAGGGCGCGGTACAGATAGGCTTCCTTGCGCCGTAGCGTTGCCCGCTCGATGAGTTTCAGACGGTCATCCAGCTCCTGCTGGCGATAACCTTCAAGCACACTGACCACGCCCCAGCTCCGAAAGAAGCTGACCGAGACAAAGCCCACGTAGATGCCGAGCAGGTTGGCCACACCGGCATCCAGAAAGAAGCCGAAGTCCCACGGACTGTAGGTTCCCTGCAGGTTGATGGAGCTTAGCCCGACCGCCAGCAGCAGAATCGCCATCGGGTTGACCGCCGCCCAGATGCCAAGCGGTACCATCAGACAGGCCATCGCCATGACAAAGAGCGGAAAATTCGTCGCCATCGGCAACAGGCCATAACAGAGGACGCCCGCCAGCGTCAGCGCCAGCAAGGCAAAGCGGCCAAACTTGGCGATCCCCTTGCCGGGTTCATCACCGCCGCCAAAAAAGGCCAGACCGATGACCCCAAGCAGTACCATGTTCGGCCCCTGGGACCAGCCCGTGTAGTACCAGATCAGGCTGAGAATGGTGTAGGCCGTTCCCACGCTAAGCGCCATTCGCACGGCCAGATTCAGATCCGGCGGCAATGGAAAGGCTCGCGTTTCCTTCAGCTCTTTCATGAGCCTGCCGGAAAGAGGACGATGCTCGTACATGGAATCATGCAGCTGCCAGACCTCTTCCCAGTAACGGCTTAGCCGCCCTAACAGATCCGCCAGCTGGTCATGCACCAGACTGAGCCAGGGTACATCCTCGGCGGATGCGGCCGGGTGCTGGCGCAACGCCGCAATCACCTCTGGCGTCAGCTGCTGACGGCTGTGCAGCTGCTGGGTGATCTCATCCAGCGTGGGCTGCAATAATTCACGATCCGCTTCCGACAGCTGCGCCAGGCGCCCGCGGATGGCGGACAAGAGCGGTGCAATTCGCATTAACCGGTGCTGAATCGCCAGCGCACAGCGCAGCTCAAAACGGCTGATGGAAGGGTCATAACGAAACTGGCTGATCAGCTGTGACAAGGAGGCGATATCCGCCAAGGTTTTCAGTCGATCATGAGCAATAGCGGTGTCACTGCTCTGGTGGGACAGGATATCCGTCAGCCATTTTTCCACGTCAGGCAGCCAGCTTTGCATGCGCTGATGCAGCATCGGCGCCATGGAGCGCGGGGCGATGATACTGTCGATCAGCACGGTGGAAACCACGCCCAGACAAATCTCCGTACAACGCGCCACCACGGTATTGAACATGGTTTCCGGGCTGTTGATACCGGCCACCGCCACCAGCATCAGGGTAATGCCGCCCAGCTGAAAGCCATAGGCACGCGGCGTGCGATCAATAAAGGACAGGCCAAAACTGATGGCCGCAACAAGGCCGGTACAAACCACCAGCACCAGCGGCACACTCGCCAGCACTGAGACCAGCGCCAGCGTGATAATGCCCGCGCCAATCGTCCCGCAGATACGATACACCGCCTTGGAACGCAGGGCGCCCATGGTCGGGTTCATCACCACACAGCAGGTCACCATCGCCCAGTATGGCTGCGGCAGCCCCATTTTTACCGCCACGGCAAAGGCCAGCATCGCAGCAATAAAGAGTCGTAAGGCAAAAACGACCTGAAACCCACGGATTTTCACGATGCAGGCTGCTCCTGCTGATCGCCATCGGCCACGGATGCCTCCAAAGCGTTTTTGCCTTGTCCGGGCTTTTGCAGATAACTGGCCAGACGCTGATCAAACTGGCGCAGCACCTTTACGCAAAGGTTAACCTCATCCTCCGGCAAATCCCCCAGTACGGTTTCACGCAGTTCAGCGACCCGCGCCTCAACTTCAGCCGCCATCTCCTGTCCAAGTTCCGTGAGATACACCCGCTTGGAGCGCCGGTCGGTTTCTGATGTTTGCCGAACCACCCAGCCAGAGCTTTCTGCCTGATCCAGAGAACGCGCCATTGCACCGGGATTCACACCGATTTCATCCGCAAGGGCCGCCTGGGTCAGACCGCCGCCCTGACGGGAGGTAATAAGAATAATGCTCGCCATCGACATCGAAAGACCGGTGGCCTCGAAAGTCTGACTGGCAGCCTGAAACCAGCTGCGCCGCAAAGGCTGCAACAGTGTCGTCAGGGCAAAAAGTGAGGCGGCTTTAGCATCCGGCATGAGGAAACTCCATTAGCAACAGCCCATCTTATTAAGGCAGTCTTGCGGGTAATGCCTGAATTGAGCGTAGACCCTGCCGGGTAATACGCCCACTCGCCCGAACCTTTGTTTCAATAAGGCATAGTTTCAATAAGGCATAGTTTCAGTCAGGCATACGTACAGCAGCCTTGGTGCTGAAACGATAAGGCCAACTCCGGGAGCGAGAATAATAGTTGCTTAAGCAACTTTTCTAAACCACCTTCCTGCAGTTTATCTGCCGACATAGTGTTGCAGTCTGCTCTCTTGCGAGGCCTTGGAGACGCCTGAATTCGGGTGCCGGAGCGCTTCTTCACTGTACAGCGACGGACTGTTTACAGATATGACATTGAATACAACGACTACCATGTATACATTGCATCCATCGTAAACAGTTAAGAAGAAGAGTTTGTCATGAAAGATGAAGGCAAATCCCAGGTGGTCTCTGTCCGCCTGAACCCGGAGCAGCTGGAATTTCTGAGCCAGCTTAAAGGTGAACTGGAGCTGGACATGGAAACCGAGGTGTCCATGGCAACAGTGATCCGCCGTATCCTGTCGCGCTACATCAGCAAACATAAAGGCAGCCAAAAGCGTGGCGGTGGTCCGGCGCGGGTCGAAGCCCTTGAGCAGCGGCTGACGGAACTCGAAGCACGCCTCGCCGCACTGGAATCGGCACAGCACTGATCCCTCGCTTCATTCCTTGCTGCCCCCATCAAAACAACAAAGGAGCCACTCATGGCTGGTCCCGGCATGCGCCTGCTGGAGGTTGTTGCCTCCGAACGTATTACTCCCAACATGCAACGCATCACCCTTGGTGGTGAGTCCATGCACGACTTTCCTGAAGGCAAGGAAAGCGCCAACCTGAAGCTCCTGTTGCCACGCGCCTGGCAGAAGCAACCAGTGCTGGAAGCCTTCCGGACCAAAAGCCCGGAAAGCCCCATCGTCCGCACCTACACCGTCCGCAGCTTTGATGCGGTCAATAAGCATCTGGTCATCGACTTTGCCATGCATGGCGATGGCGGCCCTGCCAGCAACTGGGCGAAACATGCAGCAGTGGGCGATACCATCGGTGTCGCAGGCCCCGGCCCCATCAAACTCGACCCGAGTCACTGTGAATGGTTTCTGGTCATGGCCGACATGACCGGCCTGCCTGCGGCCTCGGCCTTTCTGGAAAAACTGCCTGCGACCGCCAAAGGTATGGCGATGTTTGAAATCACCGCTGAAGAAGATGCCCAGAAGCTGAATGTCCCCGAAGGCATTGAGGTTCACTGGCGTGTGCATGCGCATCCCCACAACCCCAGTTACGCCATGCTGGATGTGGCGCGCGCACTGGACTGGCCAGAAAGCATGGACAATGTCTGTGTGTTCGCGGCCGCAGAAGCTCACGGAGTGAAAGCGCTGCGCGATCATGTGCTGAAAGAGCGCGGTGTACCTCGGGCGCAAACCTACCTCAGCCCTTACTGGAAGATCGGTCTGGTGGAAGACCAGCACCAGCAGCTCAAGCGTGAGGAAGCCAAGGCCGAAGAAGCCTGATTGCGCGACTTGCGCCAGTCCGATTGACCATAAAAAAACGCCGGTGATCCGGCGTTTTTTGTTGCACTCAAACGAGCCTGGGCATTAGCCCTGATAGGCGGCCATATCAATCACAAAGCGGTATTTCACATCGCCTTTGATCATACGGTCGTAGGCACCGTTGATGTCTTCCATCTTGATCATTTCCACATCGCAGGTGATGCCGTGCTTTGCAGAGAAATCCAGCACTTCCTGCGTTTCGGCAATACCGCCAATCAGCGAGCCGACCAGACGGCGACGCTTCATGATCAGGTTGGCACCGTGCACCGGCGGGTTATCCATTGGCTCAATCAGCCCCACCATGATGTGCGTTCCATCGTACTTCAGGGCATTGAGGTAGGGGTTGAGGTCATGCTGCACCGGCACCGTATCCAGCATGAAATCAAAGCTTTCCGTCGCAGCTGCCATCTGGGCCTCATCGGTGGAGATGATCACATGGTCGGCGCCCTGCTTCTTGGCCTCAGCCACCTTGCTTTCGCTGCGGGTGAAAATCGTCACTTCCGCGCCCAGCGCCTTGGCGTATTTAACGCCCATGTGGCCGAGGCCACCCATACCAATCACACCGATCTTATGGCCTTTGCCCACACCGTAGTGCTTTAGCGGTGAATAGGTCGTGATACCGGCACACAGAATCGGCGCGGCGGATTTGATATCCAGCGCATCGGGGATTTTCACCACAAAGTTCTGGGTGACGACGATCTGTTTGGAGTAGCCGCCAAAGGTCGGCAGGTTATCGGAGAATTTGTGGGTGCCGTTGTACGTCGGCACCATGCCTTCCAGACAATACTGCTCAAGATCATCTTTACAGGCGCTGCACTGCTGGCAGCTTTCCACCATGCAACCGACACCCACCATGTCGCCGACTTTATACTTTTTAACCTCGCTGCCCACAGCGGCAACACGGCCAATAATTTCGTGCCCGGGCACCATGGGGTACATGGAACCGCCCCACTCATCACGCGCCTGGTGAATATCCGAGTGGCACACACCACTGTAGAGAATCTCGATAGTCACATCGTCGGCCCGTGGGTCACGACGCTCAAAAGTAAAAGGCTTCAGCGGAGAAGTTGCAGATTCGGCGGCGTATCCTAAAACGTTCAGCATGATCATTCCTTTTATTGTTGGGGTCTGTCGTTGGCACAGTCACAGGCAAGGGATGGGCATTAAGGCCCGCAGGTTTCGGTCTTGCCTGACGATCCGTCAAGGAGGCGATGACCTCCGACAGACCACCTGCACTTCAGTCACCCAAGCGAGTAACCAAAGCGCCAGCATGTCGACAGACGTCCCCATCACGGTCTTTTTCCTCGCTCATACTGCCGGGGCCATTCTCACCCTCCGGCAAAGCACGAGACGTGAGCCATGCACTTAAGGTCAAAACCGGGAAAGATCAAACCAGCGAAGCAGAGTCCACGATGACAACGGAGATGATCATTACTGCGCAAAGCTTGCCTAATCCTCCAGAAGTGAGGAACAGGCACTGGCGAACTCGCGCGCGCAAGGCCATGATGATGGGCATTCTGAGATGAGCGAGTTCAGCCCATGCCCGAACGACATGAACAATTCGACAAAACGTCCGCCGAGCTTCGCTCCGGCCCGACAGACCATGCCCTGACTTCTGTGACCCGTAATGAGGTTGTATTGCCGGCAGTCTCGGCCGATGCCATCGCCAGTGAAGCACAACGGACCGCCTGCCTGAATGAGCAAACCTCTCGTCTGGCGGCACTGATTGCCCGCCACCAGCCGGAACCCGGCTTCAGCCCCGTGCCTGAGCTTGGCATCAACCTGATCCGCTCTCACATCAGCCAGAGCCGTGGCCCCTTCATTTACGAACCCGGCATGGTGATTGTGGCTCAGGGCGACAAGATCGGCTTTCTCGGCAATCAGGTCTTTGAGTACAACCCCGGCAAATATCTGGTGCAGATGCTACCGCTGCCCTTTGAATGCCAGCATATTGCCAGCCCGGAAGTGCCACTGCTGGCCGTGAGTCTTAGCCTCGACATGAGCCTCTTTGCCAGCATGGCGCGGCAACTGCTGGACGATGCCCCGCTGCGCGAAGCCTCTCGCGCCGAGGACTGCACCACTGATGCCGAAGCCATGACGGCGATACCCATGCACGCCAACCTGAGTGAAGCCCTGATCCGCCTACTCAGTTTGCTGGATGATCCCCAAGGCATGCGGGTGCTGGGCGAAGCGCGTCTTAAGGAAGTGATGTATGAAGCCCTGCGCGGCCCTTATGGCTCAAGACTGCAACACCTGCTGAACAGTCATTCACAGTTCTCACGCATCTTTCGGGCACTGGGGCAGCTGCACAGCAATTACACTTCCAGCCTGAATGTGGATGCGCTTGCCAGTCAGGCCAACATGAGCACTTCCAGCTTTCACCAGCACTTCCGCCAGATCACCGCGACCTCGCCGCTACAGTACATCAAGCGTTTGCGTCTGCTGCGGGCACGCCAGTTGATTTACGAAGGCAGCGCGACCGTCAGTAGCGCGGCGATGGATGTCGGCTATGAAAGCCCATCGCAGTTCAGCCGGGAATACAAACGTTACTTTGGCGTGCCACCCAAGGAAGACCGGGCGCAGGCCGCCACCGCTTTGACGGCCTGACCTGTCAGGTAAAACGTTTACCCTTCCCCAATGAAAAAGCCCCGACAACTCGGGGCTTTTTTTGCTTAAGGGGTTTTCAGTGAATCCCGGAAGGCGCGGGTTAGCGGGGCATCACGTTGGCCATAGCGGCAGATCAGCACCAGCTCACGGTGGAAGGTCATCTCACCCAGGCTTAACTTGCGAATTCCTTCCGCACGCTGGTGCCAAAGACCGGCTTCCGGCAACAGCGCCACGCCAAGCCCGCACTCCACCATCCGCACAATGGCATCCAGCTCATCCAGCTCCATCACGGTGGTCGGCGTCAACCGTTGCTGACGCAGAAACCGTGACACCAGACGCCCGCCAAAGGAGTGCCGGTCATAGCGAATAAAGGGCTGGGTTTGCAGCAGATGCAAGGGATCATCCCCCTCGACGGACGGCGGCACCAGGAGTACGAAGGGCTCGCGAGCGACCGGCTCCGTATGCAGCTCTTTCGGTAGCGGAAAGGATGGCCGGATAATCAGCGCCAGATCCAGCTCCCCGGCATCCACCTGATTAAACAACTGCAGCGACACCCCCGGCACCAGCTTGGTTTCCACCCCCGGCGCGCGCTGGCGTAAACGCACCAGCACCTCAGGCAACAGGCCCGTCTGCACCGTATTGATCGCCCCGAGGCGTAACTCACCGCGAAAATCCTCCAGCTGCGCCGGTGTCGCCATCTGCTGATACAACCCGAGGATTTCCTCCGCCAGCGCCAGCGCCCGCTTACCTGCAGCGTTCAGTACCGCCGAACGGCCGGTCCGATCAAACAGCGCCTGACCCAAGCTTTCCTCCAACTGGCGAATCTGCGCACTCACTGCGGATTGCGTCAGCCCGACCTTGGCTCCCGCCGCCGCAAAGGAGCCGCAGTGGCAGACGCTGACAAAGGTTTTCAGTTCTCGAATCATGACACTGGAATCCGGTTTAACTCATCAGGGAATAGGCGGTGGTCGAACAGGAATGACTTGCTTTAACTTAGAGAGATCAGGCACGAGCCAAGAGAAGCCCTATATGCGTTTTTTCTTTGCTTTCACGTCCTCTTTACACTCAAGAGAAACGATATGAATAGCCGCTTGATCTATTGAAAACTAAAGGCCCGTCTAAGACCTTCAGTCTTCATGAATAACCTGAAATACGTATGACTTAGTCAAAAGAACAAGGCAGTTTACAGGACTTTTCATCAACAACCTGGCCTGCGTTATTAATCACTAAATGCGTGAGAAATGCAGTTTCTGCTGGATAAAGTTGTTTCCCAGACCAACCCTCCTTAGGAGCATTACCATCGGGATAACGTTGAACCCATGCGACAACCGCATTATCAGCAAACTCTCCAGGATAGATGCGCACAGACTTTGTCTCTCCGGGCGCAATATCAGTAACCCAGGTCTTGTCTCCGCCTGATATCAAGGTCACCGCAGCCAGAGGCGCAGCTCCCTCTGGCGCCATAAACTCAACTTCAACGTAACTGGTTGGTCCATTATGCGTAACCAACCACCCGACTGCACAAAGTAGGAACGCTATTCCTATAAGTAGATAACGCACAAGCTAAGCTTCCTATATCACCTAAACACTGAGGCTGGTGGCGATTAATTAACGTGCTTTAAAAGTACAGGGAAGCTTGCAGGATTTTTCGCTAATAACCTGTCCATTCTGATCAACTTGAATATGGGTACGGAAAGCAGTGCCCGCAGGATAGTAGCGTGCGCCCCCCCAACCCACGTTCTTTTTAGAGCCATCAGATGTTGGATAGATGAAAAGGCTCACTTCATTACCATGAGCATTTTCAGGGTAAACCTGTGCAGTTTGTGTATCGCCTGGCTCAATATCGGTAAGTCTGGTTTTACTAGGACCAGACATGATCTCTACAGTGCGAAGTGGGTTCGTCCCTGCAGGTGCGACAAACTCGATCTCGACATAGGACACCGGCCCTGAATGACGTGTAAAAAACCAGAAAGCACATGCCGCTAGAAGAAGGCTGAAGAAGAAATATCGCTTGAACATATTTCTTAGAGCCCTGCTGAACGATAAACAATTTGACTATCGAGAATGGCATTTACCAGCATATTCACACTGATACCACCTGGAGACTTTCGATAAAGCTGAATGCCCAACTGAATACTGAGACGGTCGTTGGCACCATCAAAATCTCGAAGTTTTCCCGTCAGCGCCCCTTGGCGTGAGGGCCATGAGCCTGCTAATGAATCGCTGGCAATTTGCTCTAGCCCTGCACCATCTAAGAGCATGGCATCATTAAAACCCGATGCTGCGCCAATAAATCCATAATGAATATTTGACCAGATATCGTAAAAATAACGACGATCTTTCCAGGCATGGAATTGCTGCGATTGCGGGTCTCTCGGATGGAAGCAGTGGCTGATCACCGGTTTATGATCCCAAGTACTGTCCTGAGCTACCTTTTTTGTCCAGATCATCATAGCCGCCTCTCGACAAGTGAGGCCTTTGGCTTTGTCTTTGCTCCAGTCCCAAAACTCTCCGAATCCCCATGATTTAACTTCATGCCCGTGATTAAGAAAGTAGTCCGCAGATCGGTTGAGGTAACGCATCACCCCTACATCACGAGAACGGAGATTCGTGCGAATTTCTCTGACTATGTATTCCGCGATGGGAGTTAGCTCATCGAGAAACGGCTGACCAGCAGGATTACTGACAACCGCTGATCCACTGGGAGTTGGGCATACGTTAAGAGTTCTCATTTCACATTCCATGTATCGTTGAGAAAAGTCGGTATTAGTGTCCATTACTACCGAAACGTGAGCAGCATAGTCCAAACGCAGGAAGCACGATAGTTTTCCGCTTCAAAGCATCAAAATTATTCTTGCTCAGCGTTGAAAATATCCGCTTTTTAATCAGAAAACGACGGGTAATAATAATTTTCGTCCGGGGCTAAACGCCTGAGCCTGTTTGCAAACCGCAGCACGCTGCCAGCGTCAGCCCATCAGAAGAACATGCCGCCCGGCGGCCAGACCGTGAGAGAACCCCATGAGCCTTTCTCCTTTTCACCTCGCCATCCCTGTTTATGACCTGCCTGCGGCGCGCTCTTTCTACGGCGATATCTTTGGCCTGTCTGAAGGCCGCAGCAGCGATCACTGGGTGGATTTTGATTTCTTCGGCCACCAGCTGGTCATCCATGAGCACCCCAAAACCACCTCACAGGAAGCGGCTCACACTAATGCGGTCGATGGACACGACGTGCCCGTTCCCCACTTTGGTGTTGTGCTGGGTTGGGAAGAGTGGGAAGCACTGGCGGATCGCCTGAAAGCACGTGAGACCAAGTTCGTCATCGAACCCTATGTGCGCTTTAAAGGTCAGGTCGGTGAGCAGGCCACCATGTTCCTGTTCGACCCTTGCGGTAACGCTCTTGAGTTCAAGGCCTTCAAGGACATGAGCCAGCTGTTCGCCAAGTAAGTGAACAGGGCCTGCGCCCTATCGCGAATGATGGCCTGAAAAGGCGGTTATTCAAGGTACAAAAAACGCTGCTCCACGTGTCCGGAGCGGCGTTTTTTCTTTCTGCGCCTTACTCCTTTCCCACGCCCTATAAAAACCGCCCCGTCCCAGATTCTTGCTCGTTTGAGTAACGCTTAATCGGTTCAGCGCTGTCTCAATGATCACAATTTAATCAATTGAGGAAGCCCTACGCTCAGTTCCCCACCGAGTGCGCCATTCTTTACTACAATTATTCAGCTTGCGACCAAAGCCTTGGGAAGGAATTAACAAACCAAGCTATCGTGTCATTAGCCGTGACATTCCTGACAAACAATTCTTTTGAGGATCAGGAAGTGATCGATCTTAATAACAATTTCGTAGCTGTCTTTAATCCAGAGTTTGGCGAGGTGCCACATGCTTAGCCTGTTGCGTAAAAAAACGGATGTTCCCGACACGGCACAACTGCAACTCCAGCAGGAGCTGAAAGATACCCAGAACAAGTTCGCGGCAATCTGGAACTCCGTGGGCATGATCGAATTCACGCCGGATGGCACCATCATTACGGCCAACTCGCAGTTCCTGTCTGTGATCGGTTATTCACTCGATGAAGTGAAGGGCAGGCATCATCGTCAGTTCTGCAAACCTGAACTCAGTAAGTCTGACCGCTACCGCCAGTTCTGGCAGGATCTCGCGGCAGGCAAGCAACAGGATGGCACCTTTGAGCGCGTTGGCAAAAACGGCCAGACGCTCTATGTCGAAGCCACTTACTTTCCGGTCAAAAACGAGCAAGGCGATGTGTATAAAATCGTCAAGATTGCCTCTGACGTCACTCGCCAGCACCGCCAGTTACAGGACCAGCAGGCTATTCTGGAAGCCCTGAACCGTTCTCAGGCAGTGATCGAATTTAGCCCCGACGGCCATATTCAAAATGCCAACGAGAACTTCCTGAAGGTAATGGGCTTTAAGCTTGAGGACATCAAAGGCAAGCACCACAGCATGTTCTGCTTCCCTGAGTTCTATCAGAAGAACCCGAACTTCTGGGCGTCACTGGGCAGCGGCCAGCTCTATGCAGGGCGCTTTGACCGCAAAAATGCTCACGGCACCCGCATCTGGCTGGAGGCGACTTATAACCCCATCCGCGATGAAACAGGCAAGGTCTACAAGGTCATCAAGTTTGCCTCGGATATCACCTCACGCATGAACAAGGCGATTCAGGCTGTCGAAGCAGCAGGTGTGACGTCGGAAGAAACCGCCGTGACCGCCTCCGATGCGACCACACGCCTGAGTAAGGCGGTCGATAACTCCGAGCAGATCAGCCATCAGGTTACTCAGGCTTCGGTGCTGGGTGGTCAGCTAAGTGAGCAGTCCTCCAGCATCGTTTCCATTATGAGCACCATTCGCAGCATCGCCGACCAGACCAACCTGCTGGCGCTCAACGCCGCGATTGAGGCTGCCCGGGCCGGGGAAAGCGGCCGTGGCTTTGCCGTGGTCGCCGATGAAGTGCGTAACCTCGCCCGGCGTACCGCCGATGCCACCACCGAAATAGACCGGGTGGTCAGCGGTAATGCAGAGCTGATTGAGCAGATGTCCCAGCAGCTCTCGGGTGTCGCCGGTCTTGCCGACAGCGGTGAAAACCATATTCGCGAAGTGTCCGACGGCATTCACTTTCTTGAAGGCGCCGTCAGTGAGCTGGCGCGTATCGTTCATGAGCTGAAGCCGTAATTTGTCAGGGATGCCGTCAACCGCCAGCAGGATGCAGGGCATTATTTTGAATTATCGCAACGTCACCGGGGCGCTTTGTGAAAGCGCACCGGAAGACGCGATTCAGTGATGCCGTCAGGTGTCCCGGAGGAATAACACGCCATGGCCACTCCAACACGCGATGTCATCCTGCTGGTGGATGACCAGCCTTCCAACATCAAGGTGCTGCATGAGGCCGTCGAGTCGCTGGGCAACATTCATTTTGCGATGGATGGCCTTGATGCCCTGGAAGCCGCTCGTCGGGTCAAACCTGACCTGATGCTGCTGGATGTGCAGATGCCGGGCATGGACGGCTATGAAGTCTGCCGCACCATCAAGAATGATCCGGAACTCTGCGATACCGCCATCATCTTCGTGACGGCCTATGCCGAGTCAGAGAACGAGCTACGCGCCCTGGAATACGGCGGTGTCGATTTTCTGATGAAGCCCATCAATATTCCCATTGCCCAGGCCCGTGTGCGTACTCAGTTAAGCCTGCTGCGTGAGCGCAAGGCACTGGCGCGGGCCCGTCAGGATCTCGACGACATCATCAATAATATTCCGGGCTACGTCTCCAGCTGGACCCCCGGCATGATGAATCTCTTTAGCAACAACGCGCAGGCCCAGTGGTTTGAGCTCTCCGGTGGCGACAGCCGTGGCAAATCCCTGCATGACATTGTCGGTAATGACAACTTCGCGGCGCTTTCGCCCCAGGTGCAGCAGGTGCTTGCCGGCCACACTGTCCACACCGAGCTGCGCCTGAATACCGTTGATCGCGGTGAGCGCACCTTTGATGCCACCTTTATTCCCCGCCGGGAGAAACGTGAAATCACCAGCTGGACCATGGTGCTCAATGACATTACCGATCTGATGGAAGCGCAGGCGGCGCTACTCACGGAAAAAGAGCGCCTGCGCGTGACCTTGAGTTCTATTGCCGATGCGGTGATCGCGACCGATCTGATGGGCGCCATCACCTTTATGAACCCGGTGGCGGAAAACCTGACCGGCTGGACCCTGAGTCGCGCCGAGGGCCAGCCCATCGAAGAGGTGATGCAACTCTGTGAACCCTTGGAACCCTCACCTCTCACAAATCCTGTCTATCGCGCACTGCAAGAGGGGCGCGTCGTAGAGACTTCACTGCACACCAGCCTGCGCCGTGCCGATGGTCAGCTGATTGATATTGAAGATTCAGCCTCGCCGATTATTGACCATCAGGGCCGTCCTCTTGGGGCCATCACGGTTTTCCACGATGTCAGCGAAGCCCGTGCCCTGGCACAGAAAATGTCCAACATGGTCAACCATGACCCGCTGACCGGCCTGCCCAACCGCCTGATTCTGAAAGAGCGCGCCCGCCGTAGTCTTCAGGATGCCAAGCGCAAGCATCATCAGGTGGCGATGCTGGTTCTCGATCTGGATAACTTCAAAACCATTAATGAATCCGTTGGTCACAGCGTGGGCGACCAGATTCTCAAGGAAGTGGGGGCACGTCTGAAAAAGATGGCCCGGCCTATCGACACCATCAGCCGTCACGGCGGTGATGAGTTCATTATTCTGCTGCCCGAATTGCAGAATGAACGCGAGCTGACCGAGTTTGTGCAGCTGCTGATGGACACCCTGCGGGAACCGGTCTGGGTGCAGCAGAACCGTTACGATATTGCCGCCAGCCTTGGTATTGGCCTCTACCCCAATGACTGTGAGGATGTCGACACCCTGTATCGTCATGCCGACTCGGCCATGTATCAGGCCAAGCGTGCCGGGCGTAACCGCCATCACTACTTTGCTCCGGCGCTGGAGCAGGCCGCTGTCGCCCGCCACATGATGGAAAAAGAGCTGCGACTGGCACTGGAAGAGAAACGCTTCGAGCTGTATTACCAGGCCAAGATGAATGCCAACACCAACAAGCTGGTGGGTGTCGAGGCACTGCTGCGCCTGCATGATCGCCAGGGAAAAATGGTCTCCCCGGCGGACTTTATCCCTCTTGCCGAAGAGACCGGGCTGATCGTTCCCATTGGCCAGTGGGTGCTGGAGCAGGCCTGCCGCCACGGCGCTGAATGGCATCAGGAAGGCTACCCCATTCGTGTGGCGATTAACGTTTCAGCCGTGCAGATGCGAGAAGCAGGATTCGATCGACAGGTCGGCACGATTCTCGAGGAAACCGAAGTGCGCGCCAATCTGGTGGAGCTGGAAATCACTGAAGGGGTTCTCGCCACTCAGATTGACCGTGCCGCTGACATGCTGAGCGCCCTCAAACAAACCGGCATACAGATCTCCATGGATGACTTTGGCACCGGTTATTGCAGCCTGGCCTACCTCAAGCAGTTCCCCATTGATGTCATCAAGATTGACCAGAGCTTTGTCCGCGATGTGCTGGTCGACCCCAGCGACGATGCCATTGTGTCCGCCATTATTCGCATTGCTCAGGGCCTGAAGCTGCGCGTGGTGGCAGAAGGCGTCGAAACCGTGCAGCAGGTGAATCATCTGCTCGAGCAGGGCTGCCATATCATGCAGGGCTTTTATTACTGCCGCCCTCTGCCCTATGACAAGATGTGCGAGTTTATTCATGACCATAGCGACGTGGCGCGCCTGCCCACCGAGAACTGGTGTTTGTAGGAGTCGGGGCCATGAAACTGAAGCCTTTAAACTCTGACTACCTGAACCGCACGGTGCTGATCACCCTGCAGGCATGCCTGCTGATCACCGTGATCGTCGCGCTCACCATTCGCCATATCAATGATCTGCGCACTAACGACGCGGTAAAGGAAAAAGGTGATATTGCCTTCCATGCGGTTATTGACCGTCTGCACTTGTATGAACACGGTCTGGAATCGACCCGCGCAGCGGTGCTGGCCGGTGGCGTCGAGTATATGACCCGTGAGGATTTTAACCGCTACGGCCATACCATTAATCTGGCGGAGGACTTCCCCGGCACCCGCAGTTTTGTGTTCGTGCGCAGGGTCAGGGACCCTGACCTTGACGCCTTTGTGGAACGTACCCGCAAACTCGACTGGCCCCAGTTTGAGCTGAAAGATCTGAATGCTCACGATCATGATGAGCATTTTATCGTCCAGTACGTTACCCCCGAGGAAGACAATACCGAAGCCATCGGACTGGACATCGCCACAGAAGCCTCCCGGCGTTACGCCGCTATTCAGGCCATGGTATCCGGCGATACGCGGATCACCCGCCCTATTCAGCTGATTTCCAGTGATACCGGCTTTCGCCATTCCTTCCTGATGCTGATGCCCATCTATAAAGGGGGCGAGATACCCAGTACCACCGAGGATCGCCTCAACAAGGCCATTGGCTGGGCGATGGCACCTATTACCATCAGCGATGCATTGACCGAACAGCGTCTCGACCCGGAGCGCTTTATTCTCACCATCAGTGATGTGACCGACACCAGCTACCCCGAAGAGTTCTTTATCAACTCCAAGGAAAAAGGCTCCCACACGGATATCGAGCGCTTCGAAGTCTATGGCCGCATCTGGCGGATGACCCTCTCGGCGACCCCGGCCTTTATCGACAGCCTGCATCTTTTCTCGCCGCTCGTGGCTGGCCTGATCGGTATCTTTATTTCGCTACTCGCCTCCGCACTGGTATCGGTGCTGCTGGCTAACTATCGGAATAATCAGCGCCTGCAGATGGAGCAAACACGCCTGACCTCCATTATGGAAAGCTCTGCTGACGGCATTATCGGTAAAACCCTGGAAGGCAAAATCATCGCCTGGAACGCCGGTGCCGAGCACATCTTTGGTTTTACCCGAGAGGAAGCCATCGGCAGGTACATTGTGGATTTGCTCATACCCGACCGGCTTCGCCATGAAGAGGCCATTGTGCTGAAGCGTATTAGCAACCGGGAAACCATTACCTCCTTTGAAACCACGCGCAAACGCAAGGATGGCCGCGAGATTCCCGTATCGGTCTCCGTCGCACCCATTATTTCCGCCACGGGGCAGGTCATTGGCGCCTCAAAATCCGTGCGGGATATTTCCAAACAGAAAGCGGCCGAGTCACGCATCCGTGACCTGAATGCCAATCTGGAAAAAGAAGTGGAGCAGCGCACGGCAGAACTGGCGGACCTGAACCTGCTGATGAGCAACGTGCTCTCCGCTGCCTCTGAGTTCTCCATTATTGCCACAGACAAAAGCGGCGTGATTCGCGTCTTCAACCGTGGGGCAGAAATTCTGCTGGGCTATTCCCCGGAGGAGATCGTCGGCAAAACCACACCAAAAATCTTCCATGTGCGGGATGAAGTCGAAGCCCGCGCGGCAGAGCTGTCGGCGGAGATTGGCCGCGAAGTGAATGGCTTCGAGGTCTTTACCTATAACCCGATTAGCACAGGCGCCGAATACCGGGAGTGGACCTTTATCCGTAAGGATGGCTCCCAGGTCCCGGTCACGCTGGTCGTCACCGCCATGCGGGATGATGCGGGCGATATCATCGGCTTCCTCGGCATTTCCACCGACATTACCGAAAGCAAGCGCGCGGCGGCAGACCTCAATGCCGCTCAGGAAAAACTGATGGCCACCTCCGACACGCTGCTGATGGCATCGAAAACGGCGGAGCTGGGTATCTGGACCTGGCATTTAGAAGACCAGCATCTGGAGTGGAACGACAAAATGTATGAGCTGTACCAGCAGCCGATTTCTCTGGCCGAGGGCGGCTTATCCTTTCATCACTGGTCATCCCGTTTGCATCCGGATGACGTGGATATGGCCATCGAGCGATTGCACCAAGCCATACGCGGTGAAAGCGAATACGACCCGACCTTCCGCCTGGTGCTGGATAATGGCGATATTCGCTACATTCAGGCGGGCGCTTACGTCGAACATGATGCCGACGGCAAACCGGTCAAAGTGACCGGAATTAACCGCGATGTCACCGATGACCGTGAGCTGAAACAACGGCTGATTAAAGCCAAGGAAATTGCTGATGCCGCCAACGAGGCGAAATCCCTGTTCCTGGCGAACATGAGCCATGAGATCCGCACTCCCATGAATGCGGTGCTCGGCATGCTGGAGCTGCTGCTAAAAACCAGTCTGGAAGATCGCCAGTTCGGCTATGCCAATAAAGCCAAGATGGCGGCAACCTCGTTGCTCAGCCTTCTCAATGACATTCTCGACTACTCGAAAATTGACGCAGGCAAGCTTGAGCTTGATCCACACTCCTTTGATATCAATGCGCTGATGGAGCACCTCGGGGTGGTGATGTCCGGCAATCTGCGCGGCAAATCCATCGAGCTGCTGTTTGATATGGACGAGCAGTTGCCCCAGTTCCTGATCGGCGATCAGCTGCGTCTGCAACAGGTACTGATCAACCTCTCCAGCAATGCCATCAAGTTCACCTCCGAAGGTGAAGTCACGGTACGCATTACCTGTCAGAACATTGAGAACGGCATCGCTGAAATTGACTTCAGCATCATCGATACCGGCATTGGCATCAGCCCGGATCAGCAGGAGCGTATTTTTGAAGGCTTCACTCAGGCGGAAGCCTCGACCACCCGACGCTACGGCGGCACCGGCCTTGGTCTGGTGATCAGCAAGCGCCTGATTGAACTCATGGGCGGCGAACTGAAGCTGGATAGCCATGTGGGGCGCGGCAGCCACTTCCACTTCACTCTGCGCCTGCCATTGGATACCTCTCGCGAATGGCACTCTCCCCATCTGACACTGGCGCAACCTCCGCGCATTCTGGTGGTGGATTATCACCGCGCCTCGCGTGAGCTGTTGGCACGCCAGCTCAACCATATCAATGGTTTTGTGCTGACAGCCCAAACCGCCGAGCAGGCGCTGCAGCATATGAGTCAGTGCGGGCCGATGAATACCCTGTGCTTTGATCTGATCCTGCTGGACTGGCCCATGCCAGATACCGACATGCCAGCGCTGGTTCGTCAGCTGAAAAACAGCTGCACCAACCCGAATATGCAATTGCTACTGCTGTGCAGTGCCACCGAAATGGAGCTGCCCCACGCCTCGAAGGACCTGCCTTTTGATGGCGTGCTAAGCCGTCCGGTCACGCCGCTTCGTCTGGTGCAAACGCTGGAAGCCGTGCTGACTCACCAGCCCATGCCGGATGTACTGACCGACATCGGCCATGAAGAAGAGGCCACCGGCGAGCATCACGGCCCCCTTGCCGGCCTGCATCTGTTGCTGGTGGAAGACAACCTCTTTAATCAGGAAGTGGCTTATGAACTCCTGACTCAGGAAGGCGCCAAAGTGGACGTCGCTCCCGGCGGTCTCGAAGGGGTCAATCAGGTGCTGGAGCGTCAGCGCCCCTATGATCTGGTGCTGATGGATATGCAAATGCCTGACATTGACGGTCTGGAAGCGACCCGCCGCATTCGTGCTGATAGCAGGTTTACCCATCTTCCCATTATCGCCATGACGGCCAATGTCAGCCCAAGCGATCAGGAACGCTGTCTGGAAGCCGGGATGAATGCGCACCTGGGTAAACCGCTGGATATGCCACGGGTGATCGAGACCATTCTGGAATACACCCGCGCTAACGACGAGGACAGCTCGAAAGTGATCCCGGTCAATCAGGAAAACCTTGCCGCCGCCGATACTAAAGAACAGGCGCAGCTCGCTACGCCCGAGGCCGATGAAGAGAACACTGACGAAAGTGATATTCAGGTGATGAGCAGCGAAGAAGCGATGGTCGACCTGATGCGCCGTTTCGCTGGCAACGAGAAACTGTGCCGCAAGGTGATTGTCGGCCTGGTGCCCTCACTGCAACCGATTCTGAATGACCTTCGTCGCCAGTTTGAAACCCAGGATTGGGAAGGCGCGCGCGCCAGTGCCCATACCATGAAAGGCACCGCCGGAACCGCAGGCTACATGCGTCTGCATCATCAGCTGGCCCAGCTGGAGAAGCGCCTGCGCCAGGAACCGGTCGAAGCCCGGCAGTTCTCCACCGCACTGGTGGGTCGCCTGCAGGGGCAAGCCGAGCAAGAACAACAGATGCTGATAGCCCTGTTGAAAGAGGAAGAAACCGCGACCCAGGCCACAGCCGAAGTCCCAACGCAGGATCTGCAGGCGAAGATGCAGGCCGCTGCCCAGTACCTGCAAAGTGGCAACCTCAAAGCGCTGGATATCATTGAGGAAATCCATCGCGCCCTGAGCCTGCGTACTGAGTTTGACCAGACTCTGGCCTCGCTGATGGAAGCGGCCGAGAACCTGGAGTTTGATGCGGCTCAGTCGCAGTTAATGGACCTGATGGAGAGACTCTGATGCTGAATACACTGCACGATACCCTGCAGCGCTCAGGACACCGGCCTCGCATCCTGATTGTGGATGACCAGCCCATTAACATCCGCGCGCTGAATGAGGTCTTCAAGGAAGACTGCGACATTCTGATGGCCACCAAGGGCGAACAGGCGCTGGAACAGGCCCGTTCCCAGCAGCCGGATATCATTCTGCTGGATATTGTGATGCCCGGCATGGATGGCCATGAAGTCTGTCGCCAGCTCAAGGCCGACCCTTCCACCGAGAACATTCCGGTGATCTTCGTCACCTCACAAAACGATGACAACGATGAAGCCTTCGGTTTTGAGATCGGCGCCGTCGACTTTATCTCCAAGCCCATCAACCCGGTGATTGTGCGTGCCCGGGTTCGCACCCAGCTCGCCCTTAAACTGCAATATGACTTTGCTCGCAATATGGCGCTGCTGGACGGCCTGACCGGCATCGCCAATCGCCGCCGCTTTGATGAAGACCTGATTGCCGACTGGCGTTTGTGCCTGCGGGAAGAGCGCCCCATGACCATGCTGCTGATCGATGTCGACTACTTCAAACGCTACAACGATCACTATGGCCATCAGGCGGGTGATGAGTGTCTGCGCATGGTGGCCAAGGGCCTGCAGGGCATCCTGCGTCGTCCCAGTGATCTTCTGAGCCGCTACGGCGGTGAGGAGTTCGCCTGCCTGCTGCCCTTTACTGATCTGGTCGGCGGCGAGGGTCGGGCTGAAGCCATGTTAAAAGCCGTTCAGGACTTGAAAATCCCCCATGCGCTGTCAGATGCCTCTGACTATGTCAGCATCAGCATTGGTGTGGCCTGCGTGATTCCCTGCAATGATCAGCAGCCTAAATCACTGATCAAACAGGCAGATGAGGCGCTGTATCAAAGCAAGGCCGAAGGTCGTGCGCGCTTCTCCAGTTACGCAGGCATTGACCAAAGCCATCCGAGTCACCCAACCGGCAGCGTTGAAGCCAGTCAGGAAAAGGCGCACTGACCGGCGAAGAGTCCAGCGCCCCCCACCGCCGGGCGCGATAGTGCTTTGTTATACTGCGCGCCTTGAGGCTCTTTCGGGCTTATTTTTAGGCAACACGGTGATTGCATACGCACCACCGCCACAGGACAGACAACGGCTTATGACACTTCAGGTCAGTATTGAAGACATCACCCCAGGTACCGGCAAAACCGCCAAACGCGGCTCCTTGATTACCGCGCATTACCGGGGTTTTCTGGATGATGGCCACGAGTTTGACTCCTCGTTTTCGCGCAACACGCCGTTCCAGTGTGTACTGAGCAACAAGCGGGTTATTCAGGGCTGGGTCGATGGTGTGCAAGGGATGCAGGAAGGCGGCAAACGCAGGCTGCACGTGCCAGCAGCCCTGGCCTACGGGGAACGCGGCATGGGTGATAAAGTGCCCGCCAATGCCAATCTGACCTTTGAAATTGAGCTTTTGGAAGTACTTAATCGCGACGATTAATTCACCCAAGACGCGAAGATTGAACCAACTGGTCAAACTCATGAGTCCGGCAAGGAACTGCTGCGAAACTCCAGACACATAAAGGATAACAATGCCGCCCGAAGGTCATTTAAACGACCTTTGGGCTCTTTCGGTGGGACATCCCAAAAGACTGGCAGCGCAGCTTTAAGGTACCGGTAATGGGACTAAATATCAGATCCGGCTTCAACGCCCAATTAAACCAGATCACGCAAGGTCTGGGGGATAAGCTCAATCGTCTGCAGGATGTCCTCCGCCACGAAATCTCCGCGGCCATGCCGCATTCAGTGCCCCAGGGTTTTGCCGGTTCCCCCGGTTCGCCACAGCTGCCGCCGCCGATGCGCCCCCAGTCCTACTCGCCTTATCAGAGCCAGCTGGCGATGAATGGCATGCAGATGCCAAGCGCCTACGCGAAACCCCAGCAGGGCGGACCACAGCAGTCACAGGGACAAGCTCTGCAGCAGGGAGCGCCCAACCGTTACGGCTCTCCCATTCAGCAGACGCTGCAGCAATCGCGCTTTGATCAGCAGTCGCCTCAGGCGCAACGTCCTGCGGGGGATCAGCGTCCGCCGTTGCCGGCCCGAAACCAGCATCAGAGTTCACCGAATCTCGGCACTCAGGCGCGTCCACAGATGGGCGCACGTCCCAACAGCACCGGTAATGTCTATCAGCGCCCGAGCAATCCTGATGCGCTAAACGATATGAATATTCCCACCAAGACCCATGTTCTGGTGGAAGAGCCAGCAGCACAAAGCACCCGGCCACAACAGCGCCCTCAGGATGGCGGCCCACGTCCACAGTCCGCACCTCAGCGTCCGCGCCCTCAAAGCATGAATAGCCAGAGCGCGCAGACCAATGGCGCGACAACCCGGCCTTATCAGCGCCCAGCCAATCCGGATGCACTGGTGCTGAATACGGCGCAAACCTCGTATGAGCTGGTGGAAGATCACGCACCGCAACAACAACGTCCGCAGCAGCGTCCACAAGGCGGCCCTCAGGCGCGTCCGAACTCGGCACCCCAGCGTCCACGCCCGCAGAGCATGAACAGCCAGAATGCTCAGACCAACAGTGCTACGACCCGCCCCTATCAGCAGCATTCCAATCCGGATGCGTTGCCGATGAATACCGTACAAACCTCGTATGAGCTGGTGGAAGATCACGCGCCGCAGCAACAGCGCCCTCAACAGCAGCGTCCGCAACAGGCACGTCCACAGCATACGCATCACAGCCACTCTCATCAGGGCAGCCGTCCGACCAGCACCGCGTCCTCCCATGAAGACATGCCTGACTTCTCACAGATTCAGACATCGGCCGATGAGCTGCACATGGGCTCAGGCAATGTCGACAATGAGCCTAAGTACACGGCACATAACCACATTGAGCAGGATCAGATCGCCTCACCGCGTCCACAGCGCTTTACCAAGCCTCAGCAGTCAGAGCTGTTAAAGCAGCAGGAAAATGAAGGCTATGTGACGGATCCCAAGTTCTACGCACCGACACCGCAGCCCGGTGAAATGCGTCCGCAGCAAGGTGCGGATGCCTCAACGATTACCCAGCAGGATCAGGATGACCTGGCCCAGGCACTGGCCGAGTTTGGCCTGCCACAAGGCAAGTCCAGCTTTACGGTGACTGCGGATGACTTCCGCCCTCAGAATCAGCAGGCAGGCAACCACAGCCCTACCTCTTCTGAAAGCTCTGATAACAAGTTCAGCACCGACATGAAGGCCTTTGCCGCACAGCACGGCGCCGTGGATATGAGCGGTCTGCATGAAACCAGCGCAGCCAGTGAAGTGAAGCGTCCCGACTCAGGTTTTAAAGGTAATCAGTTCCCGCTGACAGCGAAGATGGACAGCCGTTACCAGAACGAACATATCGCCGGACGTCATAACAACTTTTCTGCTGACTTTGGTCTCTCTGCCCGCGTTCAGTACCTGAACCCGAAAGAGCGGGAGCACTTCGAGCTGCACATCAAGGATGGCCTGATCTATAACAATCAGGGCAAGCTCTTTGATACCAATGGCTTTAACACCCCCGCCGGCGGCGCAGGTGGTATCTTCGTTATCGACCCCTCCAACGGCAAACTCTACGGCACCGCTGACCACGAAAACGGCCGTTTCCAGCACTCCAGCTTCCTGGCCGGTGGTGATGTGGGTGGCGCCGGTGAGTTCATCGTCAGTAATGGCCGTCTGCAGGAAATGTCCCGCGTGAGCGGACATTACAAGCCCAGCGTCGATATGCTGAACCAGACCGTCCAGCACCTGAAGGATCAGGGTCTGGATATGTCCAGCGCGCTGGTCGATAAAGAAATCATGTCCCCAGAGCTTGCAGACGTCGCAAAAGATTTTCTCAAAGAACTTTGAGAGGTAAGCTCTCTGGAAGTGCTTTGGCAATCGGAACATCAAGATGTCTTTTAACGCATTCTCAACGCTCATCGATCGCTTCTGCGAAGGCATCGGTATTGCCGACAGTGAACCTTTCAAGAAAGGGGACAGCTTTGATATCGGTGGCGTGATTGTTAATCTGGCCTACAGTCAGGATCGCCACCCGGACACCCTCTTTATTTACGTTGCCTTCGGCACCCTGCCGGAAGGCCGTGAACTGGCGGCCATGGCGGCATTGCTTGAGCAGAACTACCTGAGCCACGATGGTCACAGCCATGTGTTTGGCTGCCTGTCAGATCATAAAAATGTCGTGCTCACCGACACCCTGCCACTGCCGACGCTTGATGAGAAAACCCTGCTGGAACATTTGAACCGTCTGGTGGATGAAGCCCTCGACTGGCGCAAGCATTACTTCCTGAGTAACCAGCCGACAGCGGCAGCACCTGCGCCGAAAGTTCAGGTTTCTCAGGGCCCGGCGCCCTCGCCCGCTGCAACCCCCAAGCGCCCTGCAGCAGAACCGGCCCAGCCTCAGAAAATTCGCAGTGCCGAGCCACAAAATGCCCGCAGCCTGCTGGAGCAGAAGCTGCGTAACCTGTAAAAGTTAATGGATGCCGCAGAAAGCTCATCCGTTTTCGCGCCACAGAATGCAAAAAGGCCAGCAAATGCTGGCCTTTCTTATGGAAAAGCGTTCGAGGCTATTTGATCTGATCCGAGAACTGCGACACTGCAGCCACCACCTTGCGAGCTTCGTTTTCAATCTCGTGAATCACATCACGGGCCTGCGCCACCAGATGCACGACATCTTCCGCCTGCTTCTTGCTGGACTCGATAATCGATACTGCACTGGCGGTCAGCGCCTGATTCTGCCCCACCACTGAGACGATCTCTTCGGTAGCCGAGCTGGTACGGGATGCCAACTGGCGTACTTCATCGGCCACCACCGCAAAACCACGACCCTGTTCACCGGCACGAGCGGCTTCAATGGCAGCGTTCAATGCCAACAGGTTCGTCTGGTCAGCAATGCTGCTGATGCTTTGAATAATGCTGCTGATCTGCTGAGACTGCTGCTCAAGGTCACTGATACTTTTCGAGGCGATAGACATCTGGTCCGACAGTTTTTGCATCACTGCCGTGGTTTCCCGCATCACATCCATACCGCGCTTGGCACTGGCATCGGTCTCATGGGATATCTCATACGCTACTGTGGCGGCTTGTGATACCGCCAACTCCTGCTCCACCTGATCGGTAATTACCGTGGCGAACTTCACCACCTTGTAAAAGTGACCGCGAGAGTTGGCGATGGGGTTATAACTCGCCTCAAGCCAGACGGTATTGCCATAGCGATCAACCCGCTTGAAACGGTCCGCCACGAACTGGCCATCCCGCAGTTTGCGCCAGAAAGCCTCATAGGCCGGGTTTTCATAGACTTCCGGCTCGCAGAACATCTTGTGATGCTTGCCCTTGATGTCGTTCAGGGAGTAACCCATGGCTTTCAGGAACAGCGGGTTGGCATCCAGCACCAGCCCCTGCATATCAAACTCGATCACCGCAGTAGAACGCTGCAATGCCTTGATCATGTTTTCATGCTCAAGGGAGTTTTCGATAGTGCGGGTAAGGTTGTTACCGATGACAAACATCTCGACCAGTTTGCCATCACTGGTTCTTACAGGATGAATAATACAGCGAATCCAGAAGCGCTGATCACGGGCATTAGACGCCTGAACCGCACCGATCCAGTGAGTACCACTTTTAAGAGCCTCAACCATTTTCTGGTAATGAATGGTATTACGCAGGTCGGAAGGCACCAGTTCAGCAAAACGTTTACCTTCCAGCTCTTCCTTACCTACTCGCATTTCGTTTTCGAAATGCGAGTTACTAAAAATGATCTTGCCCTGGGGGTCCAGGGTCATCACCATCATCTCTTCACGTATTCCGTCACGCACCTGCAAGAAGGCACCGAGCTCTTCTTTCAGAATGGCATTTTCCCTGCGAACCTTGGCTCCAAACATGTACAGCACTCCTGCGGTGACTGGCTCTATTTCTTATAGACGAAAGCGTAACTAACCTCCAGTCATTCATAGAGTTCAGTCACTCCAGACCCCAGGCTTTATTGTCGCTTTAACCAAACATCAGCGAGCGATGAGCACTCACCCCCGCCAGGGTGCCGGAAGCGATGGCAAAGGTGCCGTTTTGCATCAGGTTGGAAAGATCACCCGCGGCGAAAACACCGGGGACGCTGGTCTGCTTCATGGCATCAACGCCAAGCACCGTCCCCATTGGGCTCTCCTCCAGCTTACAGCCAAGGGATAGCGCCAGCGGCTCTGCTGCATTAATGCGACTGGCAACGTACAGCCCCTCGATAGCTATTTCACGGCCATCGGCAAGGCGCACCCCCGTTAACTCAGGCGCCTCGCCCAGCAAGGTCACCACGGGCGAGTCTTCAATCATGACGCCTCGGCGCACCAGCAAATCCCGCTGCTCAGGCTCCAGCTGAATATTGCCTTGAGTGAAGAAGGTCGTGGCGCCCCAGTCAGGAATCATCGCCGCCTGATGCCAGGACATCGCACTTGAACCCAGCACACCCAGTGCACGGTGGCTCAGCTCATAACCATGGCAGTAAGGGCAGTGAATAACCGTCTTGACCCAACGTTCAGCGAGGCCGGCAAGCTCAGGCAATTCATCACGAATACCGGTTGCCAGTATCAGCTTCTGCGCCTGCATTCCGCTGCCTGCCTCCGTCGCCAGACAAAAACGACCATCCTCACCCGTAATGCTGACAACACGTCCCTCGACTTGCCGAAACGTTGGGTAGGCCTGTAATTCCTGCAGCGCACGCTCGCGAATCATCGCAGGGCTCAGGCCGTCCATGCCAAAGATGCCATGAGCATGGGCGGCAAAACGATTGCGCGGCAGACCCGCATCAATCACCACCACCTTGCGATGACCCCGCACCAGCGGCATGGCAGCAGCAAGCCCGGCAAAACTGCCACCGACAATCGCGACATCAAAAACGGAGGAGCTCCACTGCGAAGAAGATAAAGAAGACATAAACACCTGCGAATTCATTAGCGCCAACAGCGCATCACCAGAGGATTTCGGCGTCAGCCAGCACTGATCACCCAAACCACCATTTCATGAAACTTTAATAGTTACTTAATATTAGTCTGGCGCGGAAGGAACCAAAAGACAAGACAGGTAACCTAAAAAGATACGTAATATGATAACATTTTGCTTTTCATCGCCCGGATCAGACGGAGCCCACTGTGCGTAAAGACAGCCGCCTGTCACGAGTGCTTCATGCACTGGTGCACCTGAATGCCATCGGCACACCGGTCACCTCGGATGACATGGCCAAAATGCTGAATACCAATCCGGTCGTGGTGCGTCGAACCATGGCGTTGCTGCGCGAAGCCGGTTATGTCAACGCGGCCAAGGGTCATCATGGCGGTTGGACACTGAGCCTGCCGCTGGCGAACATCACCCTGCTGGATGTCCACAAGGCGCTGGGGGAAAACACCCTCTTCACTATTGGCCTGACCGATGAGCATCAGTCCTGTCCGATCGAACAGGCGGTGAACCAGTCACTGGCTGAAGTCATGAATGCCGCCGAGCAGCTGATGCTGCAGCGTTTCGGCGAAATCACTCTGGATCAGCTCGCCATTGGCGTGCCATCCGTTAAAGCTCATGCGACACCCTAGCCCCGCCGCCCAGGTTTAACCCATGCTGGCTTCTCCCCTGACATCACCGAGGCACCGCCATCAGCACTGGCTGATTGGCCTGCTGCTGTTTGCGCTGTTACAAGCGCATCACCTCGGTTTTATTCACGGGATCGAGCACACCCAATGGCAGGAAGTGCAGGCGCATTTTCATGGTGATGCCTCCTCGGAGGATCATGATGAAGCTCTGAGCCATGCTCATTCCTGTCTGGCGTTTGATGCCGCCTCCCTGGCCATCACCCTGCAAAGCCTGAGTTTTGCCGCCCCTTCTCTGTACCGCCGGGCGTTGCGCATCAGTGAGACGACAGCGCCGCCCGTGCCGCCTTTCATCACCCGCCGCTTCTTTGCCCCACGCGCTCCGCCTTCTTTCGTCTGAGTTATCCCGCGTTTTCTCTCTCACCGACCTTTGCCTGAATCAGGCGAAGCGGGTTACTGACGCCGAAAGAAGAGCATCATCATGAATACCAGCCTTCGCAATGTGCTGAACCAGCACTTCTCGACAGGCCTTGAGCAGGTTACCCAGCGCGACACCTCGGCTGATACCGCCGCTAAAGCGGTACAGTCCAGCGCCAAAGCCCAACAGGCCATCCAGACCCTTTTAGGGGATTCCACCATTGAGCATCGCCTGCAGGCGCTGCTCGGTCAGGTCAGCGCCCAGCATGAGGCGCACGCCCATGAAGCCGCGCCGGATCATCAGGCGTTTTTCCATGAAACGCGTGAACTCATGGGGGCTTTTAACACTCTGCTGGGCAGTTTCCAGCGCCCGGAAGAAAAACACTTCACCCAGCCCTGTCAGGCCTTGCTGGAGCTGCTCGATGAGGAGCTGCAACTGGCGGATAAACCTCTTGCCGCCGCGCAGACCCAAGCCAGTCACGGCCATGATCATGCCCACGCACATTCCCATGATGACGATGAGCATGTGCATCACCACCATGCCGACACCCGCATGAAGCGGCTGCTGAAAAAGTGTCTTGGCACCACCGATATTGACGAAGGTCCTCACGCGGCCGTCGGCGCCAAGACCGGTATGGCTGCTGTGCTGAACCCGGATGATGGCCACTCGGGCCTCTCCCGCCTGCAGCAATTTCAGCATCATGAAACCTCAGGCTCGGGCCTGGAGCTATTCGGAGATACGCTGCTGGCCGGCCTGCAGGTGGGCGCCGGAGGGCTGGGTTACGCTGCTGGTAAAGGAGAGCGCAAGGAAGGTCAGGCGGAGAAAAAGCACGATACCAAAGCCCGCTTACGTGTGATTGAGCACAAGGCGCAGCTACTGAAAAAACTCGAGGCCCTGAAAACGGCACCAGCGGATGAAACCCCGGCCCAGCATCAGGAGCGTCAACAGCATTTGCAGCTGCTGAGTACCGAGCTTCGTGTCACCGACTGGGAACTGGAGCGGCTCGATCAGCGTCTGGGGAACGTCAAATACAAGATTGGCCTTGGTAAAGGCTCAGAAACGGCCGGCGCGCTGATGATGGTTAAAGGCATGATCGAGCTGGTCTGTAAGCCTCTTGCCTACGCCAGTGAAGTTGCCATGCCGGTCGCGTCGACCCTCGCAGGCGTGGCGGGCATTGGCCTTTCGCCTGCGGCTGCGGCCTCCGGCCTTTACATGGGCGTCAACACGCTGAAGCTCACTAAAGCACAACTGGCAGAGCTGCAGGACCGCCTCAAGACGGCCGGTGAAGCCTTCGAGCTGATCAAGGAAGAACTGCCGACGGAAATTCGCGAGGACTACGACCGCTTCTTCAAGGACGGCAAATGGGCATCCCAGGAGCAGGGGCTGAAAGCCTTCAAGAAACTGCTGAACTGGTTCGTCGGCGGTATGGGCGGTTATACCCTCGGCGCCACGGGGATCAGCGCCACCAAGATTGCGGCACTGGTGGCAGGCACCGCGACCGTTGCTGATATCAGTGCCAGCACCGCGATTCTCGCCTCCGTGGTCGCCGTGGCCTACGGCACCTACGGTTATGCCCGTTATCACGCCAACATCCATGAGCATGAAGAGTGGGCAGAGCGTGAAGACCCGGAGCTGCGCAGTGATCTCTTCAAGGCCCTCGCCGCCAATGGCGGTAAAGACAGCATCCAGCTGCCGACGGAAATGGCGCGCTTGCTGGATGAGCGTGAAGATCATCGCACCGACTTTCTGGTGGATATGGCCAAGGCCAACGGCCTGCGCCACAAGAAGATCACCACCCACTCCACCGACACAGCACAAACCCGGGAAAAGCGTGAAACCCAGCGTAAGGAAGACAAGGGCTTTATGCAGCGTACCCGTGAGTCCCTGCAGCGAGGCGGCCAGCAGACAGCGGCGCTGTCGCGAGGCGTCGGCAGCTATCTCAAACACAGCGCGCCCCAGACTCTGAGCGGAGAATCCTGGAAGAAAGCCTATCGCGATACCCGCTACCAGCCTGCGGAGCACAACCATGATCACTCCGCTCATCACCATGACGCTTCGGCCCCGCCACAGGCAGAGCATCATCATGGTCACGCTCATGAGCACCATCACGGGCACAGCCATGCTCATGAACATACTCATGATCATAGCTACCGTCCCCTGAAGGACCGTTTCAAAAGCATGACCCTGCCGATGAAGCGTGGCGCCCAGCATCTCACCAGCACCCTGAAAGCCCATGAGAAACCCGCGCTGGCGGCCGCACGGGAAGACTTCAGCGATAAAACGCCCTACCTCAATAAAACCCAAATGGCGCGGATTCTGACCAAGCCGGAAAGCGCCGCGCCACTCAAGGCCTGGATGGCGCAGGATGTGAACAAGGCGCTAACGCACATGGACAATCTGCTGGCCGCCGAAACGCGGCTGTTTGATGTCAGTGAAGGGGATGACCGCCTGGCACAGGCGCTGTATCAGCCGGAAGACAACCCCTTGCCCGTTGAAGAGCCAGTCAGCCAGAAACCGGAGCACAAGCATCGCTTTGGATTATCGCTGCACCGCCATCATCACGAGCACAGCCATGATGCGGCAGCTCCAGCAACGGCCAGTGGCGTACCTGTTGAATCTGCACAAGAGGCCGCGCAGTCCTCTTCTGAGAATGCGGCAGAGCAGACCAGCGAAGAGGCGGTGAAAACGCACTGGCAAAGCGTGGGAACAGGCCTTGCGACCGATCTGCTACGCCAGCGAAAACTCAGCGCACTGGCGGAAAAGCTGACGAGTGAGACAACAACACCCGCGGCAATGCAGGGGCTGATGGAAGCCTATCTCGATCTCTTCGGCCCGGTGGCAGATCATCACCATGATCATGACCACGGCCCGGCTACGGCGGAGCCCGCCTCCATCGAGCAGCGGTTTGCCCAGCATCTGATGGATGATGCCAACAAGGAGTTTCGCAAGAAGCGCAGTCGCCTGAATACCTTACTGCTCGGCACCGCGCCGCTGCGACTGGATGCTGCCTGCCGTCAGGCCAAGGTACTGCAGGACCGTCAGGCCGCGCAGGATCAGCAAGCTGCTACCGAACACGAACGTGAGCTGGCGATCAAGCTCCAGGGTCAGCACTGGCAGAGCGGTTTCAGTGCCTCCGGCGCGCCGCAGATTCTGTAAAGACCGAGGCCTTTGAGCAGCCTCTAAACTGTCTCAGAGCGGTCTCTTAACGCTGGGGTGTACTCGCACAGGATGCGCTGAAGTGCCCATAAAAAAACGGCTCGTCCCCTGATCAGGGCGAGCCGTTTTCATTAGCAGGTACGCGCTTTGTTATTTGTTACTTCACCAGCGCCTTGGCGGTAATGCGATCGGTAATCAGCACATCAATGTAACCACCGGCCAGCGCCCCTTTAATGGCATCCACGCGATCAAGCCCACCGGCCAGACCAACCACCCTCGGGCAGTTTTTCAGCTGCGCCAGCGACATGGAGATGACCGGATCTTCCTGATCCTTCAGTACCGGCTCGCCCTGCTGATCAAAGTAATGCAGGCAGATATCCCCCACCGCACCCCGCTTGACCAGCTCTGAGGTCATCTCTTCCTGAAAGTAGTTACCGGAGTTGCGCAGCAGGAAGGATGGCTCCGTGGAACCAATACCCACCAGCGCCAGATTGATTTCCTCAAACCTGCCCACGACATCCAGCACTTCCGGACTGCTCATCAGGCGGGTGCGATCCTCCACCGACTGACCAATCCCCGTGGCCGGCAACAGGTAGGAATCACACTCCAGCAGTCGCGCCAGTGAATGCGTCAGCATGGTTGCCTGCAGGTTGCCGTTATGGCCCACCCCGCCAATCATCTGGATCACGCCCCGCGCCTTGTTGGCCAGCGGGTGCATGTTATCCACCATCGCCCGGATGGTTTCACTCCAGGAGGAAATGCCGATCAGCTCATCCTTCTGCAGGGTGGTATGCATGTAGTGCGCAGCGGCGGCACCGATGGCCCGGCGGATCTGATCCTGGGAAGCATCATCCGGCACATCGACCACGATCGCCTGGGCAAAATCAAATCGAGACTGAATTTCCCGCTCCAGACTGACGAAGATATTCGGTGGCTGCACCACGCTGATCTTCACCAGGCCGTCTTTCAGGCAGCGGCTCAGGGCACGGGACACTTGCGACTGCGAGAGGTTAAGGTTCTTGGCGATATCCGCCTGCTTAACACCCTCGTCGTAATACAGGGTCGCGATCTTGATCAGAAGACGTAATTCGTTATTGCTGGTCATCGCGCTCCCGTTTACGGATCACTGGCCTGTGGATCAAAGGCAGGTTATTCACAGATGTTCTCAACCACTTCCAGACCAAAGCCCGAGAGTGCGTGATAACGCTGCTCGGTCGAGGTCAGCAGGCGCATTTTGCGCACGCCCAGATCAGACAGAATCTGTGAGCCCACACCAATCTGGCTGAATTGACCACGCGTGGCCTTGGCGGCCGCTTTGGTTTCCTTGCCACCCAGACGCTGAATCTTCTCCAGCACCGCATCCTCGCTATCCTGACTGGCCAGAATCACCAGCACACCGCCCTGCTCGGCAATACGCTGCATGGCGGCGGGAATTGACCACTTCTTGCCACCTGCGTGGAGCACATCGACGACCGGGTCCTGTGAGTGCACACGTACCAGGGTTTCGCCGTCGGTATCAATGGGGCCTTTGGTCAGGGCAAAGTGCAGCTTGTGCTCAATCTGGTCGCGATAGGTCAGAAGGTTGAAAGCACCAAAGGCGGTTTCCAGCACCGTCTCGGCGACCTTCTCGATGGTGCGTTCAGTTTCGTAGCGGTAGGCAATCAGATCGGCGATGGTGCCAAGCTTGATGCCGTGCTTTTCAGCGAAGACTTCCAGCTCGGGACGACGTGCCATGGTGCCATCATCATTCAGAATCTCGACGATAACGCACGAAGGCGTAAGCCCGGCCAGACGCGCCACATCACAGCCGGCCTCGGTGTGACCGGCGCGGGTCAGAACGCCGCCTTCCTGCGCCATGACCGGGAAAATGTGCCCCGGCATGACGATGTCTTCCGGTACGGCATTTTCCGCTACCGCGACCTGAATAGTGCGGCAGCGGTCCTTGGCGGAGATGCCGGTTTCAACGCCGGTGGCCGCTTCGATAGCGACCGTAAAGGCTGTAGAGAAAGCCTCGGTGTTATTGCGCACCATCAACGGCAGGTTGAGCTGACGGCAGCGGTCCTGCGTCAAAGTCAGGCAAATCAGGCCACGACCATGCTTGGCCATAAAGTTCACCGCTTCAGGCGTCACTTTATCCGCCGCCAGCAAAATATCGCCTTCGTTCTCGCGGTCTTCGTCATCCATCAGGATGACCATTTTGCCCTGACGAATATCTTCAATAATTTCTTGTGCAGTGCTGATCGCCACAGTGACCTCGATAACCCGTCTCAGGGACTAAGAATGTTTTTTCAGGAAGGAAAGCGTCCGCAACGCCTCCCTGAACCCCGCTCATCTACAGAGCTTTGCGGTTCATTCTAGCAGTTGTGAATAATTATTCACTGAGGATTTTGCATGCTTTTTTGTACAGAAAATCCGCAAAAACTGCCTATGCCTGTCAAAAAAAAGCCCGGATTGTCTCCGGGCCGAATGTGGGTCACACCTCAAGTTAAGAAGCGACACCTCGAATTGGATTCGTGCTGGCAGGCAGGTCTTAGCCCACCTCCGCCAGGGTATTGCACACACGGGCAAACTTTTCCGCCACCAGCGCAGCACCGCCGACCAGACCGCCATCAATATCAGGCTGGCTCAGCAGCTCTTTGGCGTTCTGATCATTCAGACTGCCGCCATAGAGAATCAGCAGTGAGTCGGCAATAGCGCTATCCAGCGCCGCCACCTGCTGACGAATCAGCGCGTGGACTTCCTGTGCCTGCTCAGCCGTTGCGGTCAGGCCGGTGCCGATGGCCCAGACGGGCTCATACGCCACGATGATACGGGCCACACCGGCACGGTCGATGCCCTCAAGCACTGCCTGCATCTGGCGGGAAATCACCGCCTGCCACTGTCCGGCTTCACGCTCTTCACGGGTTTCCCCGACGCAGAGAATGGGCGTCAAACCCGGCTGTTCCAGCGCCTTGGCGACTTTACTGACGACGATGGCGTCGGTTTCAGCAAAGAGCGTACGACGCTCGGAATGGCCAACAATCACATGATCACAGCCAATATCCGCCAGCATGGTCGCGGAGACCTCGCCGGTGTAGGCACCGTCGTTATAACTACTGACGTTCTGGGCGCCCAGGCTCACACCACTCTGCCCAAGTGCCTCTGCCACCATCGGCAAATAGGGCATCGGTGGGCACAGACACACCTGTTCCGTCAGCGCGGGGGAGAGTTGCTCCAGCAGGTCGCTGACCAGCGTACGGGCAAACACCGTGCTGCCGTTCATCTTCCAGTTACCCACGATCTTCTTGCGACGTTTTAACGTCATGCATACCTCCAGAAACCGATCGGCGGGCAGCGGTATCCTTGTTCGAGTCTGACCAGCTGCGCCAAGATTAGGGGATGGTTCGCCCCGTATTATGACGAGTCTTACGGTCAACGACACCTAAAGGCGCGCCACCCGGCAAATTCAGGTCGGAAACCGGTGTTTTTCACCAGCTTCCGACTGCCGTTATGCGATGTACCACGATGCTACTCAGCAGTTGGGGTCAGCAGCGTGCGTTCAATCGCCTGCTTCCAGCCCGCGTAGCTTTCGGACAAATCCACTCGCGGTGAGCCGGGCTCAATAACCTCCACCTGACGGCTCAGTGCCGCCAGATCCTGCCGAGTGGCCCACCAGCCAAGAGCTTTACCGGCCAGATAGCCTGCCCCCAGCGCCGAGACTTCTGCCGTTTTACAACGCAGTACCGGGCGGTTCAGCAGATCGGCCTGGAATTGCATCAGCCAGCGGCAGCGTGTCGCGCCGCCATCGACCAGCAGCGCTTCGAGCTTGCTGCCCGAGAGGCTTTCCATCAGATAGAACACATCGGCGACCTGATACGCCACGGACTCCAGCGCGGCACGGGCGAGAATCGCCGGGGTGGCATTATCGGTAAGACCGGTGATCAGACCACGCGCTTCGGAATTCCAGTACGGCGCTCCCAGACCCGAGAGTGCCGGCACAAAATACACGCCATCGTTGGATTCCGTGGATTCGGCCATCGCCACCAGCTTGTCCATATCGTTGATGCCCAGCATCTTCGACATAAAGCTCATGCCCGCGCCGGTATGGGTAATGTTGCCTTCGAGGGCATAGGTCAGGGCATCATCATGCCAGGCGACCGTACGCGCCAGGCGGTAGTCATCGCTCTCGACGGTGGTGACCGGTGTCATCAGCGAGCTGCCGGTACCGTACGTGGCCTTGATCACGCCGGGGACAAATCCCCCCTGTCCGTACAGCGCAGCATGGGAATCACCAATCTGCGACAGCACCGGCACGCCATCAGGCAGTGCGCCAAAGCCGCGCGTGACGCCTCGCAGCCCGGATGACTGACACACCGTGGCGAGGCACGATGCAGGAATATCAAAAAGAGCCAGCAAGTCGTTGTCCCATTGCTCCTGATAGATATCAAAGAGCTGGGTGCGACTGGCATTGGAGTAATCGGTCACGAACGCCTGCTGTCCGGTGAGATGCCAGACCAGCCAGGTATCGATGGTGCCGACACAGAGGCTGCCGTCATCGGCTTTGCTGCGAGCATTCGGGATTTCATCCAGCAGCCACTTGATCTTCGCTGCCGGAAAGAGCGGATCAACCGGCAAACCGGTTTTCGCCTGTACGGTCAGGGCATTATCGCTGGCAGCCAATCGGCGGCAGAACGCATCGGAACGCCGGCATTGCCAGGTCACCACCGGGCTTAAAGGCTCACCCGTGGCGCGATCCCAGATCAGCACGGATTCACGCTGATTACTGATGGCGACACCGGCAATCTCGGCATCCGCCACCCCGGCAAGGGCTTCAGTGATGGCCTCTTTCACCGCCTGAATAATCACCAGCGGGTCCTGTTCAGACCAGGCCGCCCTGGGATGCGTCAGGCTTAAGGGGCGAGAGCCCTTGGCGATGATCTGACCGTCGCGGTCGATACATACGGCCTTGGCGTTCGTGGTGCCTTCATCAATGGCGACAATGATGGGTGTCGGCATGCTCAGCGTCCTGTTTTTAGCATTATTCTTGTGAACTGTATTTCGCCTGCGTCAGGCTGCCGGGTTATCCCAGCAGCTGACGGGCCTTAGCGCTGATGCCCTTGGCATCAATACCCAGTGCATCACGGGTCGAGGCACGATCACCGGCAATGGCATAGCCGCCATCACTGATGCCCAAACGGGCAAGACGTGCACCGATGCCATATTCCGCCAGCACTTCGGCCACAATCGAACCGGCGCCACCGTTGATGTTGTGCTCCTCAGCCGTCACCACACAGCGGTAACCTTTCAGGGCCTCAGCCAGGGCATCACGGTCCAGCGGACGGATGGACGACAGACTGATAACGCCTGCGTCGATACCTTCAGCGGCCAGCGATGCGGCGGCATCCACGGCTTCATGCACCGCTGAACCCAATGCCACCAGCGCGACATCATTCCCCTGCTTTAATACATCGACTTTGCCGGGAGCGAATTCATAACTCTTATCATGCAGCACCGGCAGGGCTTTGCCATCAAGACGAATGTAGACTGGCCCGACCTTATTAATGGCGTAATCGATAATCTGCTGGCACTCCAGAGGACAGGCAGGTGCGTAAATTTCGATATTGCCAAAACCGCGCATCACAGAGATGTCATCGGTACTGTGGTGCGTGCTCGCCAGCGGGCCGTAGCTGGCACCGGCGTTCAAGCCAAAGAGTTTGACGTTGGTGTTGTTGTAGCAGATATCGACCTTCACCTGCTCATTGGCTCGAGAGATCAAGAACGGCGCGGCATTACAGGTCACCGCGACTTTGCCGCCGAGGGCCAGGCCCGCCGCCGTGCCGACCATCACCTGTTCGGCGATACCGACATTCACCACGCGGCCGGGATACTTCTCCATAAAGGGTTTGATCTTGGCAGTGGAGGTGGAATCGGCAACCACAGGCACGAGATCCACACCGGCTTCCACGGCATGCATAAACTGCTGCACCATCACGGTGGCAAGATGCTCTGCATTACTCATCGTTCAACTCCTCCAGTGCCAGACCGACTTCCTCGCCCTTGGGCACGCGGTGGTGCCATTCAGGACGTCCCTGAATAAAGGAAATTCCCGCGCCTTTTTCGGTGTTGGCGATCACCACATGGGGTTTGCCATTCGGCTTCAGGCTTTCCAGCGTTGAGACCACCGAGGCCATGTCGTTGCCCTGACACTCGGTGACTTCCATACCGAAGGCACGCCATTTCTGATCCAGCGGATCGGTTGACATGATTTCCGCCGTGGGGCCTGCCAACTGCAGCTTGTTCTTGTCGTTGATGATGATGAGGTTATCGAGCTTGTAATGCGCCGCGACGAGGGCCGCTTCCCAGTTACTGCCTTCGGCCAGCTCACCATCACCGGTAATTGCATAAATCTTGCGCGGGTTGTTATCGCGCTTGGCCGCCAGCGCCAGACCGACCGCAACCGGCAGGCCGTGACCCAGGGCACCGGTGTTTAGCTCCACACCTGGCGTTTTCTGACGCACGGGGTGACCGGGCAGTTTGGAATCATTGTGCTGATAAGTCTCAAGCCAGGATTCCGGGAAGTAACCGGCTTCTGCCAGTACGCAGTAATAACCGCCGACCGCATGGCCCTTGGACTGGATATACATGTCGCGCTCAGGATCATTAAGACGATCCGGGCTGCAGTTCAGCAGTCGAAAATACAGCGCGGTCACCAGTTCAACCTGGGAAAGATCAGCGCCGGTATGACCACCGGCCGGGCTATTGGCATTCAGGTGAATGATGCGACGACGCACCGCCCGTGCCTTTTTTTCCAGCTCTTCAACGGATAGCAAGAACGGATTCATAACCATTCCTCCATAATTATTCCATTTCGCATATTTATCCGCAGTGGCGAAAAAAATATGCCTGCAGAAAACCGGGACGAGACCACCAAGGGGACTCACCCAGCCCGTCAGCCAGCGCCTTGCAGCGGCCCCGGCTGACGTCTGTGATTGTTATGCGCTTACCAGCAGCAGAAGCCGCCATCCACCAGCAGATCGACACCGGTGCAATACGAGGAAGCATCGCTCGCCAGGAAGATCGCCGGACCGACCATTTCGTTGACGCTAGCCATACGACCCATGGGAGTCTGGGCTTCAAACTCTTTGGTCTGGTGCACCATCTCAGGACGGGTGTTCATCGGCGTGGCGGTATAGCCGGGGCTAATGGAGTTCACACGAATGCCCTTCTGCACCCACTCCATCGCCATGCTTTTGCTCATGTGAATCACACCGGCTTTAGAGGCGTTGTAGTGCACCTGCTCAAGGCCACGGTTGACGATCACGCCAGACATGGAGGCGATGTTGATAATGGAGCCCTTGCCGTGTTTCAGCATGGCGTTGGCTTCAGCCTGACAAGACAGGAACACGCCCTTCATGTTGATATCCATCAGGGTCTGGTACTGATCTTCTTCCATCTCCTCGCAGGGATTGGCGTTAGCAATACCAGCCGCGTTGACGGCGATTTCCAGCGGGCCAAGCTCCGCTTCGGTAGCCGCAACCGCTTCCTGCATCGAGGCTTTGGAGGTGACATCCACAGACAACGCCAGTGCCTTGCGACCCAACGCCTGAATCTGCGCCACAGTATCCTGCAGGCCACCATCGGTACGACGGTCAAGACAGGCAACATCTGCACCGGACTGCGCCAGTCCCAGTGCAATCCGCTGGCCGATACCACTACCGGCACCGGTGACCAGCGCCACACGTCCGGAGAGATCAAACAGCGCGGGGGCATTCAACACGTCTTGAGTCATCGTTATCACCACTTGTACTTAATGCGTTTGTTATTTGAGGTAATTCTGTTCAGGGTCTGCGCCGGTACCGATCAGGCAGTCGCCAGCTCCATCACCGAGACATCATTGGCTTCACTCTGCTCAAGAATGCCGGTCTGCTGACCGTGTGCCATCACCATGATGCGGTTGGAAACCCCCAGTACTTCTTCCAGATCCGAGCTGACCACAATGACGCTGACGCCGTGGTCGGCCAGACCATGAATGATTTCGTAAATCGAGGAGCGCGCGCCGACGTCAATGCCGCGGGTCGGCTCATCCAGCACCACCACTTTCGGGTTACGTGCCAGCCATTTGGCGATTACCACCTTCTGCTGGTTACCGCCGGACATCTCATCGGCGTTTTGCTCACCGATGCCTTTGACGCCGAACTTGCGAATACTGCTGTCAGCAAATTCGCGGATACGCTTCTGGTTAATCCAGCCGGACTTGGACACCGACTCGATATTGGAATAGCTGATGTTGTCGGCGATGCTGTGCTCCAGCACCAGCCCCTGCAGTTTGCGATCTTCCGGCACCAGGACGATGCCGCGCTGAATGGCCTCGGCAGGTTCTTTCGGGGTGATTTCCTCGCCGTGCATCAGCACCTGACCGCAAGCGATGGGGTCCGCACCGGTGATGGCGCGCACCAGCTCGGTACGACCGGAACCGACAAGGCCCGCAATACCGAAGATCTCACCTTCACGGACACTGAAGTTCACATCGTTAAAGCGGCCCTCTGCAGAGGTCAGCCCTTTGACTTCCAGCACCACGCTCTCTTTGGGTGTCGGCACCGGCGGGAACATCTGCTCAAGGCTGCGACCCACCATACTTTCAACAATGGTACGCACCGGCAGATCTGCCGAAGGAAACTCACGGACTTTTGAGCCATCGCGCATCACCACAATGCGGTCTGCGATCTGGCGGATTTCCTCGAGGCGGTGGGAGATATAAATGATGCCCACCCCTTCACTTTTAAGCTTGTGAATCTGCTTGAACAGCAACTCGGTTTCCGCACCACCGAGGGCGGCGGTCGGCTCATCGAGAATCAGCAGCTTGGCTTTCAGCGTTAGCGCCTTGGCGATCTCGATCAGCTGCTGGTTGGCAGTGGACAGCCCTTCCACCTTGCGGCTGGCCGGAATGGTCAGACCCAGACGGCGAATCTGTTCATTGGCCTCGGCTTCCATGCGGGCACGGTCAACGCGCCCGTTTTTCATGGGGTAACGCCCCACGAACACGTTTTCAGCAATCGACAGGTGCGGCAGTAAGCGCAGCTCCTGATGGATCAGCCCGACCCCAAGATCAATGGCTTCACGAGGGGTGGAGGGCGAGTAGTTCTCGCCCAGCCAGGTCATGTCGCCACTGGAAGGTGACTTGGAACCGGCAATGATCCCGGACAGGGTCGATTTACCGGCGCCGTTTTCACCCAGGAGCGCGATGGCTTCACCCGCGAAGATTTCCATATCGATACCGTGCAGCACTTCAGTCGGCCCGTAGGATTTACGGATCTGCCGGAGTGAGAGGATCGGAGCGTCTGCGTGTGAAGTCATAGCACTACCTTCTTGTTGTCATTATCAGTCGTGTCGTGAAGCGTCAGTCATCCATTACGGATGGTTGGCGATAAAGCCGTCGACGTTGTCTTTGGTGGTCAGGGTCGCATCCAGCAGCTGGACCGGCTCAACCTTGTCACCTTTCACCAGTTTGTCGGCCATATCGACGGCCAGACGGCCCATCTTCTGGGTCTGCTGGGTGGCGGTCACATCAAAGACGCCATCACGAATCGCTTCCAGCGCGGCGGTATCGCCATCAAAACCACCGATATAAACGCGGTGGTCAAGACCAGCAACCTTCACCGCCTGGGCGGCACCCAGTGCCAGACCATCGGCCTGCGCGAAGATAATGTCGGTATCGGGGTGCGCCTGCAGCAGGTTCTGGGTGATCTGGAAGCCTTCATCCTGTGACCACATCTGTGACCACTGCTCTTCCACCACTTTCACATCAGGATATTCGGCGATGGCTTTATTACAGCCTTCGGTACGGTCGCGCTCAGGGGTTGTACCTTTCTGACCGTGAACCATCAGCATGGTGCCCTTGTTACCGGCTTCATTGATGATGTGCTTACACACCTGATAAGCCGACGCCACGCTGTCAGTCGCAATAAAGGTGTCACCGGGTTCGCCGTCAGCATTACGATCGATGTTGATGACCGGAACGTCCTGAGCATGGGCCAGACGAGCAGGCACGGTGGCCGCTGCGGCACCCGCGGGGATGTAGATCAATGCATCAATATTCTGGCTCAGCAGGTCCTGTACCTGACTGACCTGGGTGGCGCTGTCGCCACGGGCATCAACAGTAATCACCTGAATGCCCTTGTCGCCTGCGTAGGCTTCGACCGACTGCTTGATCTGGTTAAAGAAGTTGGCTTGCAGGTTAGCAACCGCCAGACCAATCTTTTTCACTTCAGCGGCCGATGAGGTCATCGGTGCCAGCAAGGTTGATGCGACAACAGCACTAGCCAGCATTGTTTTTATCATTTTCATGCTAATCCCCTCGTTGGAGTTCAGGTCATCCGTATCGGTACGGCTGCCCACTGGTTATCCGGCGTTACCCGAATGGTTGGCTTCGCAGGCGAAGCCGTGAAATCTGAATCAGGCCTGTTTCTTTTTCTTGTAGGTCTCGGCAGCGACGGCCAGCACGATGACCAGTCCAATCACGACCTGCTGCATAAAGGGTGAGACCCCCAGCAGGTTGAGACCATTACGCAGCACACCGATGATCAGTACGCCCACCAGCGTACCGCCCAAACCGCCAGTACCCCCTGACAGGCTGGTGCCACCGATAACCACGGCCGCGATGGTGTCGAGTTCATAACCAAAGCCTGAGCTTGGCTGTACAGAATCCAGACGCGCCGCCATCACCACACCGGCAAGACCGGCCAGCAGGCTGGACATCACGTACACCCAGGTGGTGGCGCTTTTGACGTTGATACCGGCAAGGCGGGCAACTTCAGCGTTACCACCTATGGCATAGAGCGCACGGCCACCGGCGCGGTAGCGCTGATAGACGATGCCAATCGCGAAGACCACCAGCATCACCGCCACGGTCATGGTCAGGAAGCCGGCGTGACGAATGATCGCCGCCATGTTGAACCAGGAAGGAAAGCCGACGATTTGCTGACCGTCCGTGATCATGTTGGCCAGACCGCGGGCAACGGACATCATCGCCAGCGTGGCAATAAAGGCAGGCACACGAAAACGGGTAATCATGACGCCGGAGGCAAGACCCGCCAGCGCCGCAGCGCCAAGGGCAATCACAATGGCCAGTGGTAATGGCACGCCCATGTAATTGGCCAGATAACCCATCACCATCATCGCCAGCGCGAGCACCGAACCCACCGCCAGATCAATCCCGCCGATCAGGATGACGAAGGTCATGCCCACCGCCATGATGCCAAGCACCGTGATCTGATCGAGAATGTTCAGGAAGTTGCGAAGCGTGAAGAAGGAGTCTGTCGCCACCGACAGAAAGATGCACAGTGCAACCAGCCCGATCAGCGGGCCTGTCGCGCCGCGCATCGAGAACATTGCACAGAGTTTAGTAGTCCGTGAGCTTGCCATGGTTGTGGCTGGCATAACGCCCACATCACCCGAATTAGCCATGCGCCATTCCTCTTACTTTTATTATCTGGATATTTATTCGTGCATGATTAACTATTCAACCAGCCGCCCCGGAAACTGTCAACAGCCCGACCACAGCAAAAAGTCGTAGATAAGAGCACAAAAAAGTACATCTCCTGCGGATTTTTCACGGGTATTTCTCTGGCCAAGCCGCATAAAGCCTCATTTAACTCACCTAAATAGTGAGATAAATTCAGCAAAACTATTTTGGATAAATATTCGATATTAATTTTTTATGCAGAAGTGGCGTAGGATATCCTCCACCAAGACAGGCAAAAGACGATTACGCGCTTGCCTGCCTTCATCCCAGATAAGCAGACCTCAAGAATCATCGTCTCAACACTTACCACCTCAACAAAAACAAGGAGAGGCAGGATGCAACGTTTCACCGGGAAAACCGTCGTCGTCACGGGCGGCAACAAGGGCATTGGTCTGGCGATTGCGGCGCGCTTCCTGAAGGAAGGAGCCAATGTCGTGATCGCTTCCATCGAAGCTGCCGTGCATGAACAAGCCGCTCATCTCAAGGAAGCCGGTGCGCCGGTGCATACGGTGGTGTGCGATGTCAGCAAGCTGGAAGATGTGAAACGCCTGTATGCGGAAGCCGAAGAAGTCTTCGGCGGTGTGGATATCTCGATTCAGAACGCAGGCGTGATCACCATCGCCAAAGTCGAGGACATGACCGAGAAAGAATGGGATCTGATTCTGGATGTGAATACCAAAGGCGTATTCCTCTGCTGTCAGGAAGCGCTGCGCTATATGCGTAAAAGCGGCCGTGGCGGCCGCATTATCAACACGGCATCCGGACAGGCACGTCAGGGCTTTATCTATACGCCCCACTACGCCGCCAGCAAGTTCGGTGTGGTCGGCATCACCCAGAGTCTGGCGAAAGAAGTCGCCACCGATAACATCACCGTTAACGCTATCTGCCCGGGCATCATCAAAACCGAGATGTGGGACTACAACGACAAGGTCTGGGGCTCTATGCTCGGCGACTACAAACCGGGTGAGCTGATGGCCGAGTGGGTTGAAAACATCCCGATGAAACGCGCAGGCACCGGTGATGATGTCGCCGGGCTCGTCGCCTTCCTCGCCAGCGAGGATGCCACCTACATTACCGGCCAGACCATCAATGTGGACGGTGGCCTGATCATGTCCTGAACGGACACACTCTCCTTTGCAACGGCGCCTGATGCGCCGTTTTTTTATGTCCTGACCACACGCCCCATGCGCTCTTAAGCCTGAGCTAAGACTTGCCCCGCAGGATGATTGCCTGGAAATTCCGATACTGCGCCCGCAAGAGCGCCAATAAGGGAGCGCGACATTGTTCAGCGGATTACTGGGATGGCTCACCGATAGCCATCAGCTTATGACCCTGCTGCAGCAGAACTGGCTGCTCGGACTGGCGCTTATTACCGCCATTATCTTTTGCGAAACCGGTCTGGTGGTCTTCCCTTTTCTGCCGGGTGATTCTCTGCTGTTTGCCACCGGTGCCTTTTTAGGCGCCTCCGGCATGTCGCCCGTCACCGCCATTCTCTGTGTGAGTGCTGCAGCCGTACTCGGTGACTCTGTGAATTACTGGGTTGCCAGCTCTCCCATCGGCCAACAGCTGGTGAAGCGCAATTGGGTAAAGCCTCAGCACCTTAAAAAAACGCAGGAGTGGTTCGACCGTTTTGGCGGTGCGACCATCATCATCGGCCGCTTTATTCCGATTGTTCGCACCATCGGCCCATTTCTGGCGGGCCTTGCGACCATGAATTTTCGCCAGTTTATTCTCTATAACATAATGGGCGGCTTGCTCTGGTGCTGCGTTGTGCTCCTCGCTGGCTTCTGGCTCGGCGCGATTCCCTGGGTACGTGACCATCTGGAATGGTTTTCCCTTGGCATTGTGGTGATCTCACTGATTCCGGTAGCAACCCATGCCAAGGATTTCTTTCGCAGCAAAGCAGAGACGGATAAGGGCTGACAGGTTGGTATGAGCAATAAAAAAGCCCCGCAATTGCGGGGCTTTTTTGATCTTCGACTGAGCGAGTTCGCCTCTAGCCTAAAGTCAACTCTAGAAGGGTAATGTATACCTAATGCACAATAAATCGAGCATATCCATCATGGATACTGGGGCTGCTCTATTTGTGTAATGTTTTTTGTAAATTTTATCGGCTTATGAGCCTAGAAACTTTACACATTAGTCACCGCTACAGGATTTCTGAGCCTACTCCGATAAGGTGTTCTTCATATATTAGATGCTAAAAAATCATTATCGAATCAAAGCTATGATTCTAGCCATCCAGACTTTCAATGCCCTTAGCGGCGGCGCATCCTTAAAGCATTAACTTCTTCCATCAAGATCACCAGCTGCTCAACCACTTCTTCATCGAAGTCCTCTCGATCCTGCTCCTCATGAGTCCCCTTGTTAAGGTACTGCCATAACAACGTCTGATCAGGTATCCCGAGGATCTGCTCCATTGCATCGAGCCATGGTTGCTTATCTTCATGATCGAACGCACGGGCGCTATTCAGCTTGACCCGGAGACTTTCACATAGGTTTCGTAGTGTAGGTTGATCTCCTACTCCCGCCAATTTGACGCTTATCACGCCTTGGTCCCATTGGCCGAGCCATCGCCATGTCTTGTTGGCGAGCAACTCTAGCGCCTGCCTACACGGTTGTAGCGCTCCGCGATGGTCGCCGCGGTCGACAGCGGCCCTAGCGTGCACAAGATAGGCTTGCGGCGGCACATTCCTGAGGACACGCGGATGGTGATCCCCTGTATGGTGCCGGAGCGTGTAGGACACCCACTGATCACGATTAACATGATTCTGGATGTCCTTAATGAACTCATTGCTGTGGCAGGTCACGATGATCTGCATATTTTCAAAGCGTGCACTCTGGAACAAAGCCTCGCGAATACCTTGGCGATGCTCATGGTCGATGGCATTAATCGCGTCATCGAAGATCACAGTCGGTGCTCGGATGCTCGTAGCTTTTGCCAGCAGTATGGCCAACCCAAGGCACCGGACATGGCCTTCACTCAGTACCTGAAGTGCATCAACTCGTGCTTCAGGGGCACTTCGAAAGCTCAACTCGATTCGACCTTCACCGGTGACAGGTAGGTGAAGCGCCGCCAGTTTGTCTCCGTCTGTATCTCGGACGTTGAACTCGTTGTAGAGCTCCATGGCCAAGTTGTTCAAACCTGCCATCAACGTTCTCGGTAGCTCTGATCTGTAGCGTCGTAGCAGGCCTAAGAACCCGTTGTAGGACGCTTGAATCCTTGCCTCAGCAGAAATTCGAGCTTGTTCCTCGGCAGCCGCTGCGATCAGTCCTGCGTTCTGCGCTTCAAAGGCGTCTACGCGCAGCCGAGCGGCTTCAATTTCTGCGCTCGCCTGTTGGCGTCGAGCTGAGTGCTGAGCCAATGCGATGCGAGCCTCTTGGAGGCGATCTCGCTCAGCAATCAACTGTGCCCGTTGTTCAAGGTTCCGCCGAATTTCGACGTCAGCCACTTCTAGCTGAGCCGCATAATTGACTGCCTGCTGCGACACGGGCATACCGCCGGCGACAGGGTTATAGCCGGATCTCCACCATGCGGCGTTGGGTTGGACTCCTGGGTTTGCCAGATAGCGTAGAACCTCATGCTCACTATCAACCCTAGCTCCCACGCGCTGGGAAAAATTGGCGAAGTACGCACGCAATGCATCCGAGGCTAGCCTTCGCTGATCAACAGCTGCTTGGTACTGTTGCTTGAGCTGAGTCAGCTCTCGTAGCTGTTCCAGACCCCGCCTGGCTTTAACAAATGGATCTGTATGAACATGTGCGGCCCCGACAATTGCAGTTTCACATGCTGGGCAATGGTTTGGAGAAAGTCCTTGTAGCTCAAGAACTGAGGTGTAGAGATCTTGGTATGCGGCGTCATCTTGCTGCAGGGCAAGTTGGCCGGCGAGCCGTTCAACTAGATCGTGCGCGTCATCTGCAACGCGATAAGCCTCAAGAAGATCTTGCTGGCGTATTCCGTACAGAGCAGGGGCTGGTTGGTTCAGTATCGTGATCAGTTCTTGCAGTCGGCCCGGTGCTTCAGCAGTGCCCACCGCCTGTTGCAGCTGGGCATACGTCAGTCCGACTTGAAAAGCCTGTGCATACTGCTGCTCTACTTGGTTGAATGCAGCCATGTTGGCGGCCTCACCAGCTAGAAGCGCAGAGTCATGCGCAATTGCTTGTCGCCTACGGGTTAGTTCTGGGCCATGCAGAGGCAGAAGCGAGAGCTGCGCATCAACCGACTCGTTAAATTGCCCCACAAACTCATTGAAGTCGTCCATGCCGAACAATGCGGCGATCAACTCCGTCTTCTGACCGGCGGGTTTTGCAGCGATCCTAGAGAAGGAGTCAATACGGTTCTTCTCTATAAAGCAGAACCGATACGCGTCGGCGTCCGCTTGGACGACAATTTCTCGGCCTTGGGCATCTAAGGCGCTTAGCTGAGGAGGTACATACCGACCTTCATGGATGTTGCGAAGATACTGAGCGGCATCAATGCGCTTTTGCGCTCCCTCATCTACAGCTCCAAGGAGTGCGTACTCGAGCGCCTCGCAAAGGCTGGTTTTGCCGCTGCCGTTGGGGCCATAGAACAAGACTATACGTCGTGCTAGATCAAACGCCTCGGTGTTACGAAAGCCCCGGAATGGCCCTAGCGAGAGGCTGCTCAATCTCTGCCAACTCCACCCCTGTCCCATAGCTATGGCGTCGAGCAACGGCTGCCCCGGATCAGCCGTTGGGAGCAGTCGACGAGCGAGCTCGACCAAATGCACTGACCTCTGACTTCGATTGCGAGAGGTGGCACTGACACGTTCGAAGTCGTCTAACACTAGCCGTGCAAATCGGCGCACATCTTCGGGCACGCCAGCGTCCGCTCTATGCAGCCATTGCATGAAATGTTGATAGTCGTGTTCTGCAGATGCCATCCCTACCTCCGCTGTAACTGGCATGATCGTTAGTCAAAACATTACTAGCACGGGTCTATGGTATCCACATTAAGCTTCTTGCTGGGGTTGTTACCACCAAACGTCCCCTTCAAACACGCCCTTCTGCTCTGGTAGATATCTTTGACTGAGCTACTCGGGCAGAAGGTGCCTGAGTAATTCATGAGGGGCTTCGCGCCAACAATGCCCGGAGCTTCAGTGGTGAGTAGACTTTCCAAACAAACATATTCTCAAACTTACGAAGCTGCTGAGAGAAGGTCTTTCACGTATACGCGATGAACAGCACTTCACGAGACATGCTGAGTGCAGCATCAAAACTCTCAACAGTTCAGAACGATATGGCTAGAAAGTCCAATATATTCGCAGCTTTCTACGAGATCGGCGCGGATCCACCATTGGATCTTCGCAAACGCGAAAAAATCTGCATACCAAGGCTTTGACAAGCGTAGCAAGCGAAAATAGAAGCAGTGTAACAACGGCACGAACAGTCTTTCTGAGGGCTCAATATGTGACTCGCGAAGAGAAGTTGAGAGGTTGTGGCCCTTAAGCGTGTTCTATGATGATTAGGTGACTTCGACCCTAATTGAAAATGAACATAACCTCGCGTTATTGTACCTAACAGAGGTGTTCAACCTGCCTGGTGTTCAAGTGGTTCACCCCGACGAGTCGATGAACTAATCTTTGAGATGTACTTCAGCGCAGCGATAATTCATGAAATGGAGTTCTAACTTTTTGACAGGATGGCGTTAACGGTGTTCTGCAATAAGGAAGCTCTCCTAGACAGCTAGGATACCATTTTTATGGATCTTTAAGACTAAGCGCACGAATCTATAAGGCGTCTAGTCAGCAATAATGATCTCACTCCGAATTTAATTGTAGAACTTCAGCTAGTGCACTGGAAGATAATACCTAAATATCACTCAGCAACTTAATCAGATCAATCTTAGCTTCATCGTCAAGTTTTGAGATCAGGCATGCAAGCTCAGCACTCAGCTCATCTTCACATAGAAAGTAATTAAGAGGTACTCCGAGCTCAACAGCAAGTTTTCGGAGGGTTTCTATGTCAGGAAAGTGGCGACCCTTCTCATAATGGTTCATGCGACCGCTTGCTGAGCCTTCGTCCATACCGATTCTTATCCCCAGGTCTTTCTGCGAGATACCGATACGCTTACGAGCAAGCTTGAGCCGAAGAGGGATTGGGTTAGTCGACAAATCACTTTCATCTGAAGAGCCTGAAGAACTTAGATTGTCTAAGCTTTACGCATTTCTGTATACTTAGCAATCCTAAGTTTTTTTAAACACGCTCTGAGATCTAACCATGACGGATACATCCATTTCCTTGAACTCGAAGTTTAGCGACCTACTGAGAAAAGTGGATGGCAGTGCTATCAGAAGAAAGGCTCTTATCGATTTAGCATTAGATACTACAACTCTCACTAAATCCCAAGCCACAGGCTTTGTAGCCAGGAATATCCATAGTCTGAAGCGCCAACAGCTTATAGAGGCATCAGGTAAAAGACCTGAGCGTATTTATCGTATTACCCCCACGCTCGCTAAAAGATTGGGGCTGGATACCCTTAGTAAAGGGTTCGGTGAAGCGCCAGGAGTCATGCCGCAAGATAATCAAGAAATTCTTTTAGAAGAAACCAAAACTGCTGCGGAGTTAAAAATTGTCCAAAGTGAGATTAAGGCCTATCAAGATTTTTTAGAAAAATTTCCTGCTAGCCGAACTCCAATTTTGATTTTATTAGATAAATCAAAAGAGCATGAATCACTACTGAATGGTCGATTGAATGCACTCAAGAAGATTTCTAAGATAGTATTCAATATTCGATAGCAGGCCAAACTATTCGAGATAACAATACAGCCTGTAGGCTAAGAACCAGTGAATCAATACACTTCTAAATGGTACGAAAGCTTCCAAAAAGTTCACTCAAATGTGAGTAGATCTGAAGGTAAGCAACAATCTTCAAATCGGTGTATTCAAGATTTTTATTTAGCTTATTATCGTTTCAAATCGTAAAAATCACTTCTTTTAATTTACTAGAGAACTTATTTTTTATCTAAAATAGGTAAAATAGCTCTGAAGCGTTTAAGGAGAAAACAGGTAGCAGTCACTATTGCAATAAAGCGTTTCATTGAAAATTTATATTTCTTTTCTTAGGTTAAGTTCATATAAAATTAAGATAGCCTCTCAGAAGAATCACGGTCGATAAATGGTAACGGCTCATCTAACATTAATTTAGTGAGACCTCTTTTTTGCGCGTTATACTGCCAGCGAATGAATTGCTCAATTAGTCTTTCTTTTTCATACTTATGCCGTTCGATTTCGCTTTCAAGCTTGCGTATTTTTTGTTCCGCGTAAGCAAGGCTCGATGGCCGCCGCGAGGGCGTGGCTTGGTTTTTGACATATTTCTTTTTGGCATCATAGGCTGACTTTACGGCTTGATGAGCATTGAGTGTCTGCCTAGTCGGACGAAAGCCAAATATCTCTTCTGCACGATCACAAAGACTGTTCCAAGTGAGTCGCTCATTCCAAGCATCAATAATGTCGACTAATACTTTGATGTCGTAGCCAGTTAAGTGTCTACGCGCCATCAAAAATCGTCCACAATAAAACTCATCACAGCCGGATCTATGAGTCGATCACTCCCTTGGCAAGCGGCTAGTTCTCGCTTGAGCGGACTGTACTCTTCATTGTTACCGAGCATGACTACACTGCCATCAGCGATCTCTGGATTTTCCATAATCTCGATCAGTTGATTAAGCCGCTCTAAAGTTTTGAGTTGATGCTGGCTCCAGCGGTCTGCTCCGAAATAGCCAGCTTGTTCAGCCTCTTGCGCATTATCTAATTGTATCTTGGTGAGCTGCTGTTGCTCTTTGAGTCGCTCTAGTTTAACTGCATCGCCTTTGAGACAGGCATGTTCTGTGCAATTTAAACAGTCACGGTGCTTCATACATGGCAGCATTGAGTAGTCATGAACACAAAAACCAAAGATCGTCACATGTGCAATTGCATCGCCCTCTTGCTCAAGGTCAGCTAGTGTGACCGGAGCATTCTGCTTCACCTTCTCAAGAGCAGCAGTAGGGTAAGCATTTTCAGAAAGTTTGACGTACTCATCCTCAGACATGTGGTTATAAGTAGCATTTTGGTGGATGTTCGCCCTAGCGGACCATTTCGCGATGTCGAGCTGACCGAGATTTCCTCTCTGAGCAGCGGTATTGAGCAAGTGGCGTAATTGGTGTGAGGTCATACTGACCGGGGAACCATCGTGATTTCTGTAGCCGTGTCGGATCCATATACTCCGCTCTTGTCCTTTTATGTAGTTCAAGTCGGTTGTAAAGAGGCTCTTACCAGGAGTCCAGAGCTTGACTCGGCTAGTAGCGAGATCGGTTCGGAACTCATGTGCGCGATAGCAACACAATGCTTCCGAATACTTAAGTCCTCGCTCCTTATCAAGAAAAGGAAATCCTTCTGGCAGAGAGGCATGACAATAATCATTAAGGAAAGCCAAAGTTAGCGGTTTGTTGTATCTCTTATATTCGAGGTAGGGTGGATATTGTTTGAAAAAACTATCTATAAGACCTCTTTGACCTGACCAAGATAGTCCTAGTGACAGACATACCTGCTCATCCGATAGCTCCGCATGTTCAGAGACCGGGGGACAATCTTCATGTCGGAAGAATCTTGATGGATTTTCCTCGTACCATCTCGCCAGCTCACGCCCACTTCGTGATAGTTCAGTCAATCGGTGCACAGCCTCTTCGGCCACTTCGACAAAAGAGGTCATAACGTACTTAATATCCCAGCCTGCGCCTTTACCGCCAAAGAAGCGGAGACCCAGGCGCGAAACTCCTTTTGAGTCACGCTCGTAGTGTAAAACGTCGCGTGGTAGCCGCTGAATTTCGCTGATTCTTGATGGTGCACACATGAGTAATGCAAAAATAGAAGTGGTAAAAATATCTCGAGGATGTTGCGGGTTATTTGCAAAAATCTCAGCCATAGCTGTTAGATGAAGGTCAGCTGGCATTTTATCTGCTCGCTTTTGTCGAGTCTCTTTATCCGTCCGGTTGATCTCTTTTGGTTTAGTTATAGGGTTTCGCCATTCAATCCTACTAAGTGTCAACTTAGTATCATTCAAAAAATTAACTAAATTAGCTAGAGCAGCTCCAGCTTGGTATGCCGTGGCTTTGTACTCTCTAGCAAATTGAGCAGCAATATCCATCACCGATGTATCAACCAAAGTAATATCAGCCTTACCTTTTACCATTAACAATGCTGGCTCAATGCATCTAATAGCTTTCAATTCGTTAATTAGCTTTGATGGCTTTAGGCCTTGCTGATAACGAACATAAGCTTTGGCAAAAGGTAGAATTTCTTCATTAAGATATTGATCTTTAGTAAAACCTCGCGAAGGAGCACCCTTGACTGTGAAGTTACCTACTTTAGGCCAAGAATTAGAGTTCCAGTCGAGATCTTTCCCGAACACTGTAATTTTATCTCGAGAAAGCTTAATAAAATCTTGGAGATTTCGTTTAGCGTCTTGTTCAGCCTTTGGAATAAATAAAAACAAGTCAGCCATTACTTAATTTCCCTCTAGCCTCACCACAACGCCTTACTACCTCACCAACCGCATAGATCAGCCTATCATTTGCTGCAGCAATTTTGATGTCACCAGTGAGTTCATTCACTCGCTCACGTTCGTTAATAAGCGCGTTAAGTACCTCTTCGTGCGGTCCATCCTTCCATGGTTGGAAGTGACTGCAGGTATAACAGGCAAATGGAGCCAAGGCGCCGCAGAACCCGTAACTTCCACAACTTCCAACATTCTTCTTACCATTTGAAACTCGGCTAGATGGATCATTAGCTCGAAGCGTATCTTTTTCTGATTGAATTACTACACCACGAAAAGCCTGTGCGAAAGGAGCCATCTCTAAAGCAACAGATTTGTTGAGTCGCTCAACAATATCAGCATCACTCTTAGTATAAACGCCAGCATTCTGTGTATCAGTGTGATCAAGAGCTTCAGCAATAACGTATATACCACTCCCCTCCCTCGCAAGATTCGTACCGAGAGTATATCTAAAGCGATATGGATTAAGATGAATAGGTTTTCCGGTCCTTTCACTTACGGCATTAACCTTCTCTCCAGCATTTACAACAATATGGTAAATTTTCATAGAAGGAATATGAAGGCGGTCAGACTCCAGAACCTCTCGCAGCTCTAATAGTGATATATTTTTCGGCATCTTAGGAAATAGAGGAAGTTCTCCTTCTAGATCCTGATGAAGCACATCAGGACTCACACTCTGAGAAAATATTTTTCTGACATAATCAGCCTGTTTCTTCAATAGTAACCAGAGGTCTTCAATAATTCGATACTTTCTGAATGAGGAGCGCCAACCTTTGTAACGCTGCTTAGAGCGTGGAAAATTGATGAAATATTTATCCTCAATCTGAATAATATCTTTTATCTTTAATGCAGAGACCTGATTTGGCCGGCGACCTGTCATTGCCAAAGTCATTAAAATTACTGTTTCATTTAACCCTAGTATCCCGTTGCAAAAGCTATGTGTAACAGCATCAATAACACTCTGCATTTCTATATCAGTCAATGGTCCGTCTTCGGAGCATCTAGATTGAACAGCTCGCCCTTTCTGATTTCCTTTTATTCGAATATTGTCGAGTAGTCTTAAAGAATCTTCCGGGACTCCAGGATAGCCTAAACGGACCCACTTTCTGATAAGAATTCTTATAACCGAAAGATACCAAGCTCGCAAATCATCTAAGCTAGCATGGTAGGAAATAAGAGACTCTACAGAGAAAACTTCAGCTCCATTTAGAGATTTAATATAGTGCAATAACCTTTCCATTAAATTTCTAAGATGCGATGGAGAGTTATGTCTACCAAAAAAGGCTAGGACTTGTCGAAGCGCATAGGTGTCACCTGGAAAGGAACGACATAACTTACCAATAGACAAACTTATGTCTTTGCTTAGTTGCCATTTATCATCAAGGAGTTTAAAAGGATAGCCATGCATTGAGTAAAATTGCTCATTGACAATACCTTGATTTCCATCTTTACCAAAAAGATCCAATATCTCCATAGATTCACATATCCTCATGTGAATTTTTTCTAAAATCAATGTAGTGCTTTTGTAGTTCTAAACCAGCTATCTGTGCTTTCTCTTTGATATGTCTACGGTTGTATGTAGCAGCGGTACCTGAAGTTTCGCTCCACCCCATGAAATAGGATCTAATTCTCTCTTCTTCGGCAGCGCTCATACCCTTTTCTTCCGCGAGGCGTGAAAACTGATAATTCCAATTATGCCGAAGTGAATGTGCATGAAATTTTGACTCCTTTACAATACACGATATTTTCACCATCCACTTACCGAAAGCTCCAATTGACATTGGAGCTCCTTGACTTGGACCTGCTTTATGAGTGACAAAAAGATAGTCATGCTTTCTGGCCCCCGGGACATATCTCCGAGCCTCTTTAATGTAGTCAGCAATATTCTCTACTAAGGAGGTAGCTATACGTATCCGGCGCGGTCTTGTCTTAGCAGTTGGTTGAAACTTTCGTGTATCCAGAGTGGAGTCAGGTCGGCGCACGATAGTCATCGTGCAATCTCCGAAGTTGATATCACTAATTCTTAGATTGAGTAATTCGCCTCGACGTATACCTGTATGCTTCAAGAGGAAGAAAATTAGAGCATTACGAAGCTGAATTCCTCGGTTCCTAGCAGGATTGTCAGGAGCACCAGGTCTCAGCGCGGCTTCAATAGCATGAATAACTTCATCACTAAGATGTACTTCATCTCTATCTATTGAGGACTTGTTTGGCTTGCAAGGCCGATGTGCTTTAATCGACACGACCATTTTCTCAATATCTCTCTCAACTGCTGAATGTGAAACTCTATAAGCCAAGAACTGAAGATATTTAGCGGCAGTAGTGATACGAAAGTAGTGGACACTAACATCCACTTTTTTTGAGCTACGATTAATTGAAAAGGTTTTAAAATATTTTTTTCTTGCAATAGATTTTTGAAGAAAATCACAGAGATCTCGAATCTGATTGTAATTTAGAAACTTTCCATTTCTAAAATTAGACTCTAAGTCTAACTCACGCTCAAACTCCCAGACCAGCAATAACTTAAGCGCGTTAAGTGTATTTGTAATACTATTCGCAGCAAGAGAACTTCCTCTCAACGTCCACGTTGCAAAGAGAGTTGGATAGAAAAGAGGCATGCCGTCCTTATCATTAAGAACTGAAAACCTTTCTCCATTCTCCCCCCTGAATCGCATTAAATGAATATTCATAAACCACCAAAATTTTATGCTTTCAATGGTTACAGAGTGCTGATCTTCCGTCAACAAAAAACTATTACTCTGAGAAAGTATTTATAAAAATAGTACTTAATCGTCGAAATCGTCGAAATCGTCGAAATCGTCGAAATCGTCGAAATCGTCGGAATCACTTTGCTATTTTTTTAAAAAACCCTTAAGACATTTAATTAACAAGTAACTTCGCTGCAATCTTAAGCAGCAGATGCAATAGATAACTTTTATCTCGAAATCCGCTTCAATATACCAATAGGCTCGAAAGTCTATACTTGTAATTTCAACGTATAATCGATCACGTTATACTTAGTTAACTGTATACCGCCATTGTATAAGTATATTCTTAATAAAACCTGATTATTATCTTGATGGCACCTATCTCCCTCGGTTCATGAGCTTGATGATATATGTACTTCATACTCATTAGTCCACTAGCACTCTATTGATTTTATCTTTAACCGCATGATAAACGGCAGAGTAATGACGGCAGATTAAAATCTAGTGCCTTCTACCTTCCGTTAATTGATAATAAGACATAAAGATATTTCGTTGACTCTTGGCGAGGTAACGTATGCCTGTACCAGCAGACGGAAATTATTCCCGGTCTTATCATAACGATCGCACTTTCCATCTGGATCTCTAAAATTTCTAGCGAAAAGATAGCCCAATTATTTTTGTTTGGCTCTCATGATAGGTGAGCGACCATAAAATTTCGTGGTGGAGAGTATGTTTGACTTTGTAAAGCACTTCACGTGAGCTATCTCTATCTACCTGGCCTAAATAGGCTAAGTACTCTGTATCTTCAGATAAGAATTTGTTCTCAATAATGATTTTACGAAATGCTTCTGGAGGGATTGCTTCTTGTAAAGATGGATGTAGAAGCTCAGAGAAGCTCTTGTAATCAGATTCTGAGAAAGCATCTAAAAACTGTTTCAGGTGTTGTGATGTGATATTAATACTGATCAAGTGTTGCCTCTCTCACTCTATCCTGGATTGATATGTCGCTAGTATTCGTCTATATAGAATGTTATATCAGAAAAAGTGAATATATAAATGTTTAATTCATTTACGAAAAAACAGACATTCTTGATAGCTGTCACTAAGTACCGAACGGCCTATCAACGCTGTGAGTATCGTGAAGAAGGAGACTATACCCCTGCTGAAGTTACCGCTGAGGAGTCTGATCGAAACCGGCAGAGGCTAGATGATCTGATTGCCGAAAAATTTACTTATAACCCTCAGCTTTTTTATTACATTTTTCTAGCTAACATCAGCCTGCTGTTTCTCTCAATTTTTCTCTCAGGTTATCTTTCCATTCAGCTATAGTGCTTACACTCCCGGCGCTCTGCTGGTCGGTTTCTCGAGAAATACGGTTCCACCGATTTCTAAATGTTCACTACGTGATTGATGAAGATATTGAGTCTGCTTATGTAGAGCTATGCAGTGAAATTGAAGCTCTTAAGAGACGATCTTACATGTGGTTTGTGAATGGTGAGTTTGCAGTACCCGTTGAGACGTATAGTTATGGCGGAGTTGTGCAGTTCGCTGAGAAGGATGAAATAGTCTCTAATAGAGAGTCTTGTCTAGATATCTGCAACATAAGAGCAGTGTCTTTGGAAGGACAGTTAAGTAGATTGTTTTTCCTTCCAGACCGTATCCTTTTTATCAGTAAAGGTGTTGTGCGGTCTGAATCAATTCATACCTTAAGAGCACACGAGGAGGATGTGGTCGTTAAAACTACACAAACGGTGCAGCAGAGTGCGCAAGTCGTAGGGCAGACATGGGAGTATGTAAATAACGTCGGCGCTAAAAATGAAAGTATAAGATTTAATAAAGAGGTTCTGTTATGCCGATACCAAAAGCTAACTCTATCATCGGATAGAGGGATGTTAGGAAGGATATTAAGTAGTCAGAGTATTGCGGAGGGCTCTATATTTTTTCCTTTAAGAAGATATACGCAAATGTTTTCTATGGTTAGAAATATCTCTAATTAGAGGGAGGCGTTTTTCATTGCGCAATGTGTTTAATAGATGGGTTCTATTTTTCACAAACTTGCGTATTACTACTCATCGAACATTAGCACTCTTCCTAGCTGGCCATTATTAAGTTCTCGGAATAGCATGGCCTTAACTCATCAGTCGGTAACCTACACCTTGTTCCGTGCGGATATAGCGCGGGTTGGCAGGATCATCCCCCAGTTTCTGGCGCAGACGGCCAATCAGGATGCGCAGGTAGTGGCTGTCGTGGCGGTGTACTTTGCCCCAGACCTCTTCGAGGAGCACTTGCTGGGTAATGACCTGATCGACATGGCGGGCCAGCAAAGTCAGCAGGGCGTATTCCTTACGCGAGAGATGCAGTTCTTCATCACGCAGGTGGATTTTGCGCAGGGCAAAGTCGAAGGTGATCTCGCCAATGGTGGCGCTGGCCTGCGCTTCTGCCGTTGTGCCACCTAATGCGGAGGCAGGTCGCTGGCGCAATAACACCCGAACCCGCGCCATAAATTCCTGAATACCGAAGGGTTTAGTGACGTAATCATGGGCTCCGGCATCCAGCGCTTTGACTTTGTCTTCCTCACGGGCGCGCACAGACAACACCAGCACGGGTGTGTCGCTCCATTCACGCAGACGTTGCAGTACCTCGTTGCCGTCCATGTCAGGCAGACCAAGATCAAGCACAATCAACGCAGGTTGTTGCAGGGCTGCGGCGCGGATGCCGTCTGCGCCTGTGGCAGCGGTGATGACATCATAACCTTCCGATTGCAGGGCGATTTTCAGAAAGCGGATGATTTGTGGCTCATCATCAATGACCAACACGCGTCTTGGGTCAGCACTCATGGTGGTCTCCGGGCATCTTGCTTAGCTATCCTCATCATCGGGCAGGGGTGGTTGTTTATCGAGCGGCAGGGTGATCTGCATACAGGTGCCCTGCCCTTGCGGATTCGGTAACGCCACCACATTGCCGCCGTGAGCGCCAATCATACCCTGACAAATCGCCAGACCTAAGCCTGTACCGCCTCCTTTGCAGTCACCTTTTTGTACGCTGTAGAACATATCAAAGACGCGGGCGCGCTCTTCCTCGTCGATGCCTGGCCCCTGATCGGTGATACTCAGGCGCAGCTGCGTGCCTTCCATGCGAGCTTCGATCAGCAGTGGCGCGCTATCGGGGGAGAAGCGTGCGGCATTTTCCAGAATGTTGATCAGCGCTTGCTCAATCAAGGCTGCATGGACATACAGAAGCGGAATGTCATAGGCGAGATGCAGGCGCACTTTGCAGTGTGCTAGTACTGAATGCAGCCGTTGTAGCGCTGAGGAGAAGATATCCTCAAGGCTTACCCAGTCGCGTTGCAGTTTCAGCCGCCCGTAGCCAAGCCGCGTCATATCCAACAGGTTCTGGATATAACGGTTAAGGCGTTCGGCCTCTTCAAGGGTGGTATCGAGCAGGCTGCGTCGGTCTTCGGCGTTGAGCTTGTCTTCGTAGTGTATCAGGCTCGATACCGCGCCAATCATGCTGGCCAGTGGTGTGCGTAAATCATGGGAAACCGACGATAGCAGGGCGGATTTGAGCTGTTCGGTTTCTCCCTGAATGCGCGACTGTTCAAGATCGCGGGCGAGTTTAGCGCGGGCCAGCGCCTGCACCAGCTGCTGGGCGAGAGCGTTGAGCAAGGTTTTATGCTCGGGCTGCCAGATGGGCATGCGTATGCCAAGCAAACCCAGACACTCAGGGCCGGAAATTAGCGGCAACCAGTACCACTCGCTGCTGTTTAAGGTATCCGTCCCAGCACCGGCGGCCTGTTGCTGTTGCCATGCCCACTGCGCGGCGGCAATAGCGCGGGCATCAAGGGAATAGTCCATTTCCGGCAGTGCTGCCAGTATGGTGACATCGCGGGTCAGCCATTGGGCGATAAAACGCTCACCGAGCTGGCGAATGCTTTTTTCATCCGCCGCAGTGACGAGCTGACGGGAGAAATGCAGCAGAACATCCGTCGCCTCCTGCGCCTGGCGCTGGGCTTGCAACTGCTGGCGTAAACGTCCGGCAAGGCTGCCTGTCACCGAGGAGAGAATCAGGAAAAAGCACACGGTAAGGACGTCTTCTTTATGGTGAATAGCGAGGGTGAAGCGTGGCTCGGTAAAGAGAAAGTTAAAACCGAGAAAACCTATCAGGGCGCTGGATAAGGCCGGGCCCACCCGAGTCATAATGGAGGCTACAAGGACGCCGACCAGCAGAATCATCAGCACGTTTGATAACGCCAGCACCTGCGCAGCTGCAAAAGCCATAGCGAGTGAGGTCAGCATAATGCCGCTGGCTTTCAGGTGATCGCCCCAGCGCGGCATAGTGCGGGGCGTCGGCATAATCGCCTGACGTGCATGAGCAGGGCGGCTTAGCAGCATCAGGTGTAAATCATCGGCCTTGCGCGCGATCGACTGCCCCAGGGATGGGCGCAGCAGGGTGCGCAGGCGATACCAGTGGCGCGAGGCGGGCGAGCGGCCCAGCAGAATATCCGTGACATGATGACGACGGGCAAAGGCCAGTACCTCATCAACAATGCTGGTGCCGCTCAGGCTATGGCAACTGCCGCCCAGACTTTCAGCCAGCATAAAGGCCCGCTGCAGGCGATCAAGCCTCTGCGCTGACATGGCATTCTGGCGTTGCACATGCACGACCATCCACGGCATCTGCCGCCATTCGGCGCGCTGTTTGGCATGGCGAATTAGCCTTTCGGCCTCATCATCAGCATCAATACACACCAGCAAACGCGCCTGCCCGTCCTGCCCGGGCGCAGCCCCTTCGACCTGCCAGTTTTCCCGCACCTGTGCATCCACATGGGCGGCCACCGTACGCAGCGCCAGCTCCCGCAGGGCCGTGAGGTTCGGCAGGGTAAAGAAGGCTTCAATGGCGGCGCGGGCCTGCTCCGGCAGATAAACCTTGCCCGCACGAAGGCGGCTGATCAGCTCCCGCGCAGGTAAATCGACCAGCACAATTTCCCGTGCCTGCTCAAGCAGACGGTCGGGCACGGTTTCCCGCACCCGCACACCGGTGATGCTGGCGACAGTATCGTTAAGGCTGGCCAGATGCTGAATATTCACCGTGGTCATCACATCAATACCCGCCGCCAGTAACTCTTCCACGTCCTGATAGCGTTTGCTGTGGCGTCCGGCAATCAGATTGCTGTGGGCTAGCTCATCAACCAGCACCAGCGCCGGAGGCTCTGCCAGCAATGCGGCAAGGTCCATCTCCTCCACATCAATGCCTTGATAGTTGTGATGCAACCTTGGCTGGCTCGGCAGGCGTTCGGCCAGCTGCGCCGTTTCTGCCCGACCGTGGGTTTCCACCACGCCAATGCGCAGCGCCACGCCTTCCTGCAGTTTTTGGTAAGCCGCATTGAGCATGGCGCAAGTTTTCCCCACACCCGGCGCCGCCCCAAGAAAGACCGTTAAACGCCCCGGCCCCTCGCGCTTTAAGCGAGTCAGCAAGGCATCAGCGCGAGGAGAAGATGGCGTGGTCACAGATTAATCCTTGTCCGACGTGGAAGGGGAAGTGGCCGGTGAGTGTTGCGGCGTCGCGGCGCTCAGCGCATCAAGCGCGCGGTTCAGGGCGAGAATATTAACCACCGGTGTTTTTCTGCCGTGATTATCCGCCAGAGTCGAAACCAACCCAAGCACTTGTGGGAGGGGTAACTGGCGCGCAGCGGCGATGGCGGGGGCCTGATAGCGAACGGAGGCCTCATCCAGTACAGGGTCAAGGCCACTGGCGGAGGCCATCAGCAGCGGCGCGGGCACTGCCTCACCGGGAAGACGCTCACGCCATTGCTGATAACGCATCAGCACGGCTTTGGCGAAGGCAGGGTTGGTATCAGCCAGATTACTGGCCGCGCCTGACTGATAATCGCTGGCTGAAGGCCGCCCCTGGAAGTAACGGGCATCACTAAAGCGCTGGCCGATCAGCGCCGAGCCTATCAACTCGCCCTTGTGGTTCATCAGCAGCGAGCCATCTGCTTTGGCGGCAAAACCCAGTTTACCCACCAGCGTGATGCCAAAGGGGTACATAACTCCCAGCATCACCATGCTTAAGGCCAGTACCACTAAGGCACGCACAAGGCTTTGGCTCAGGGTTGGCGCGACCTCAGGCTGTAATTCAACATCGTCAGTTAAGTGATAACGCGAGAAAGTGCTCATGGAATACCTCACACCAGACCCAGGCCGACGAGGGCAAGGTCAATCAGTTTGATGCCAACAAAAGGCGCGACTAAACCGCCCAGACCAAACACCAGCAGGTTACGGCGCAGCAGGCTGTGCACGCTGCTGGCCCGACTGGTCACACCGCGCAGGGCAATCGGTACCAGCGCGGGGATAATCAGTGCATTGAAGATAATGGCCGACAAAATGGCGCTGTCGGCCGAGTGCAGGTGCATCACATTGAGCGCTGCCAGAGCAGGCAGAAAGCTTGCGAACAAGGCAGGCAGAATCGCAAAGTATTTGGCGACGTCGTTGGCGAGGGAGAAAGTCGTCAGGGCGCCACGGGTAATCAGCAGTTGCTTGCCGACTTGCACCACATCCAGCAGCTTGGTCGGGTCAGAATCAAGATCGACCAGATTACCTGCCTCGCGGGCGGCCTGTGTGCCATCGTTCATGGCAAGGCCCACGTCAGCCTGCGCCAGAGCCGGTGCATCGTTCGCACCATCACCGCACATGGCTACCAATCTGCCCAGCTGCTGCTCCTGACGGATGCGCTCAAGTTTGCGCTCAGGAGTGGCCTGCGCCACGACATCATCGACACCGGCTTCTGCGGCGATGGCCGCTGCCGTGACAGGGTTATCCCCTGTGACCATCACAGTGCGAATGCCCATTTCCCGCAGGGCAGCGAAGCGCTCACGGATGCCGGGTTTCACTACATCTTTCAGGTGAATAACACCTAAGAGCTGCTGATCTTGGGTTACCAGCAACGGAGTACCGCCACTTCGGCTAATGCGGTCAATGCCGGCGGCCAGCCCGGTGGTCAGGTTTTCCCTCGGCAGGGACAGCCAGTTCAGTACTGCATCGACCGCGCCTTTTTGCCAGAAGTCTTCGCCGTGTAAGCGGGGCAAACGCGCTCCGGAAAGACGAGTCTGGGCGGTAAAAGGAATGGTCTGCAGCGGGCCTGCGGCAGTGGCGATGGCGTTTTTCACTTCCTCCTCAAGGGTGGGAAATTGCTGTTGTGCAAGCGCACGGATGGACTTGCCCTCAGGGGTATCATCACCCTGAGAGGCAAAGAGCGCCGCGCGCGCCAGCTGATGAGCCGAGACATCAAGGGCCGGAATAAACTCATCGGCCATGCGGTTACCGAAGGTGATGGTGCCGGTTTTATCCAGCAGCAGGGTTTGTACATCACCAGCCGCTTCGACCGCACGACCGGATGAAGCCACCACATTGAGGCGCAACATGCGGTCCATTCCGGCGATACCGATGGCCGAGAGCAAGCCACCGATGGTGGTGGGGATCAGCGTGACCAAAAGCGCCAGCAGCGCAATGGTGGAAATATGGCCGCCATCGAAGTGGGCAAAGGCAGGCAGCGTCATCACCACCCACAGGAAGATCAGCGTCAGGCCCGTCAGTACAATGCTCAGGGCTTTCTCGTTCGGGGTTTTCTGGCGTGAGGCACCTTCGACCAGACCGATCATCTTATCCAGCGTCGACTCGCCGGGGTTGACGCTGACCCGAATGATAAGAAAGTCCGACACCACCTGCGTATTGCCGGTAACGGCGCTGCGATCGCCACCGGATTCACGAATTACCGGCGCCGACTCACCGGTAATGGCGGCTTCATTCACAGCAGCAACGCCTAAGATCACCTCGCCATCGGCCGGAATCATTTCGCCTGCCTCAACGCGCACCATATCGCCTTTACGAAGGTCAGCCGCTGGTGTGGCCGTGCCGGTTTTATCGTGCACATCACGGATAAGCCGTGCTGACAAATTTTGCACGCCGGAGCGCAGGCTATCGGCGCGCGCTTTACCGCGACCTTCAGCGTAGGCTTCGGCAAGTGTTGCGAAATACAGCGTCGCCCAGAGCCAGAAGACGATTTGCCAGGCGACGGCTTCGCTCATGCCAAGCTGCGTGGCAGGCGTAGTGATGGCGGCAAACGTTGCCAGCACAGAGGCAATTTCCAGCACCAGCAGTACGGGCTGATGCCAGAGGTGCTGCGGGCTCATGCGGGCCAGCGCGGTGAGAAAAAGCTTCGCCGAAGGACGCACAGAAGCGGAGGTTGAAGTAGAGGTTACCGTCATGATCACTCTCCCGTTAAGACAACGCATCAGCCACCGGCCCAAGGGCCAGCACCGGCAGGAAGGACAGGGCGCCCAGTAACACCAGCGCGACCAGTAAGAGCACTACAAACAGCGGACTGTGGGTAGGCAGGTCCATTTCAGCGCCTGCGCGAGGGGCCTTCGTGGCAAGTGAACCGGCAATGGCCAGCACAGCGATAATCGGGATGTAACGCCCAAGCAGCATGGCGATACCAAGCAGGATGTTCTGTGAAGGCGTGTTAGCGGCAAAACCTGCAAAGGCAGAGCCGTTATTCCCCGTGGCCGAGGCGTAGGCGTACAGCCATTCCGTCAAACCGTGGGCGCCGGTATTGGTGACTAAGGTATGGGGGTCGGTGATCAGCGCTGTGATCGCCGCCAGTACCAGCACACCAAAGGGCATGGTCAAAAGCGCTACCAGCGTCCACTGCACTTCGCGAACTTCAATGGTTTTACCTAAATACGCTGGGGTGCGACCGACCATCAGCCCCGCCAGAAAGACCGTCAGCAGTACAAAGAGCAACATGCCGTACATGCCTGTACCCACGCCGCCGAAGATCACCTCACCGAGCAGAATATTCACCAGCGGAATCAACCCGCCCAAGGCCGAAAGGCTGTCGTGCATGGCATTGACCGAGCCGTTTGAGGCAGCTGAAGTCAGGGCAGCCCAGGTGGCCGACAGATCAATCCCGAAGCGGCTTTCTTTGCCTTCCCAATGCGCATTGTGCGAGACATCAAGCCCGGCCAGGGCGCTGACACTCTGGTGTTCGCTGTAGAGCAAAGCGCCAAGGCCAGCCAGCAATACCACCAGCATGACGATAAAGAGCGACAGGCTCTGGCGGGCATCCCGCGCGTAACGGCCAAAGGCAAAGACGAAGCCTGCGGGCAGCAGCAAAATGGCGATAGATTCAAACAGGTTGCTAAGAAGCGTCGGATTCTCGAAGGGGTAGGCTGAGTTCACCCCAAAGAAACCACCACCGTTGGTGCCCAGCTGTTTGATGGCGATCTGTGAAGCAGCAGGGCCACCGGGTATGGCCTGTTGTGCCCCTTCAAGGGTGGTGGCCATTAAGGTGGGGTGAAAGTTCTGCACTACGCCTGTGGCCAGCAGCACAATCGCCATCAACGCCGAAAGCGGCAGTAAGAGGTACACCACGCCGCGATAAAGATCGCGCAGCACGTTACCCATCTGGCCATCATGGCGGGTCAAACCACGATAAAACGCCACGGCGACCGCCATGCCAGAGGCTGCACTGAGAAAGTTCTGCACCCCAAGGCCCAGCATCTGGCTTAGGTAGCTCAGGCTGTCTTCGCCGTTATAGGCTTGCCAGTTGGTGTTGCTGACAAAGCTGATGGCGGTGTTAAAGGCCAGATCCCACGTCATATTGCCGATGTGATTGGGGTTAAGCGCCAGATAGCGCTGGGTGATCAGCATCGCAAAAAGTACAAGGGCACCCAGCACGTTCACCAGCATCAGCTCACGGCAATAAAGCCGCCAGGGCTGCGGACGATGCCACCCAAGCACCGGCGCGAGTTTTCGCTCAAGGGCATCGGGGGCTTTGTGCTCATAGAGATAATGAATCCAGCGGCCAAGCAAAGGCGCCGGAGCAAAGCTTGCCAGCAGAATCAGGGCGACACCGCCCAGAGAATCAAGAGAGAAATCCGTAAGTAGCGACATCATGCCTCCTTAAAACTCATCAGGGCGGCAAAGTGCCATCAGCAAATAGACACTGGCCGCCGCACCAACGGCCACCAGTAACCAGGATTCAAGGGACATCACACACCTCCGCTAATCAGAACAGCGTTAGTGTTCGGCGAGAGGGCGTAAAAAATCGATGTGGAGTTGCAGGGGAAGGTATAAAAAAAGTGTAAAATCCGCAGAGCATCACTGACATCACAACCACTAGCGTTTGCAGCGAGTGGCAAGCAAATCACTTTGCTATCGAGTCTCCATGCCTATTTCCTATTCAAGAAAACTGACAGGCAAACAGCGCAATCAAGATGATAATCGGCATCTTGGTTATATCCTGGCATTTGTCGCGGGGGCCATTAATGCAGGCGGCTTCTTAGCGGTACAGCTCTATACCTCACACATGACCGGGATTGTCTCAGCCATGGCAGATAACCTGGCATTGGGGATCTATGGGCCTGTGCTGACAGGTTGTGGTGTGTTGCTCTCATTTATTACTGGTGCCGCTTGCACGGCGGTGATGGTGAACTATTCCCGTCGCCGGAAAATGAATGGCGAATATGCCTTCCCTCTGCTGCTTGAGGCGCTGCTACTGCTTTGCTTTGGCCTGCTCGGGGCAAAGCTATCCTTGGTTAATGGCTTGTTTGTCTCTATCACCGTGATGCTGCTGGGCTTCATTATGGGCCTGCAGAATGCAGTGATTACGAAAGTATCCAAGGCAGAGATCAGGACCACTCATATCACTGGCATTGTGACTGATATTGGTATTGAACTTGGCAAATTAGTCTATTGGAACGTACATCAACTGGATGATATCCCCCCGGTAGTCGCTAATAGAGATCGACTTCGTATGCTGTCTTGTCTCGCGCTGTGTTTCTTTTCTGGTGGTGTTGTAGGAGCGTTGGGATTCCACTTCGTGGGCTATGAAGCAACCTTGCCCTTGGCTTTCTTGTTGATTGCGCTAGCTATGGCTCCGGTCTTTGACGACGTGCGTTCCGTCTTCGCTCGTCGGAAGTGGTAACTTGAAAGGGATAACGGGTAGCTACATTATCGCTAGGATTCATGTCCTCTATCAGAAAGCCTTGTGAGAGGCTGGCGCATCGTTGTGATGTGAAGGTCGAGGCTCATTTTTTGCGAAATATCTAAGACACTGCCTGTAGAGTTAGATCGAAGTGATCAGAATAGAGGCTCATGCCATCGAGCTGGGCACGCTAACGACCCAGTCAGCACTATCAGAGCTTACCCAGCTCAGTCTGGATGAGCGGTTACTGCCTATTGATGATGTGGCTTATCGCCTGCATGCCCTTCCAGATCTGGGCCTTCTTACTCATGCTCGAAGAGCATCCGCAGTTCGCTCTCGCTTTGCGGAGGCTATCACTCGCTTATGTACTCATGACGATGATCCCTTCTTTCTTTGTTTGTCGGCAGTCGATGCCTCTGAAGGTGTACGTGATGCCGGGGCGCAACTGCCTGCATGGCTACCACCTCCCTTAAAAGAAAAAGCCCGTACACAGGTGTCCTACCAAGGCGTGCTGGGGTGGTGGGTTCAGCTTGATCGCATCCTGGCCCTTATTGAGGCTGGCTCCAGTGTCTGGGTGGGCGCCTATTTCGCTCCTCAGCCGACACCGAAGGACCTAAGGCTTGAGCCTGAGCATCTCTACACGGAAGGATGGTTATTGCTAAAGGTCGTGCCAGATATCCATGGTTTGATCTATCACGGGCATACCTGTTTGCCCCGAATGGCGGCCTTAGCTGATCTCCAGGTGGCCCATCAACAGATGGCAAAAATCCTGACCAAGCGTCGTTGTGAGTATCTTCACGATTACTTTCCTCCCAGTCTGCCGCTCGGGAGTAGTCTTGAAACACGAGAACTATGGAACCATGCCTATCATGGCATTGCGCCACTGATGAGTGATCAGACTGCATTCCGATTACCACTCGCCCATATTGGAGAATGTGGGCCGATCTCACCATTGATTACGCTACTTTATTGGCAGGCGCTAACCAACTCGCATTCTCACAACGGGCAGCGCTTTATGGTGCAGAGTGAAGGTGATCACCGAGGCTGGGCGGCGATGGGGTGCTGGGGCAGGACAGGCATATAGTCGAGTAACAAATGTAAATATTTATTGCATGATATGGACTTGCCAAAGCCTACCTGCAACGTAATATCACCTCGCCTAACGTTCAATTACATTGAGCCTGTCCATGAGCAAGCCCGCTGCAACCATCGGCCACTTTCATGTGTGCCCTAAAAAAACCGGTAATACCCCCCATGTGGGCGGGCCTGTTGCTGCCGGCGCTCCCAACGTTTTTATTAATGGTGTCCCAGCAGCACGGGTCGGAGACCGGCTCATCTGCAACGGTCCGCCCGACTCGATTAAGCAGGGCTCCGCGACGGTGTTTATCAATGGTAAACCGGCCGCGCGTCAGGGTGATGGCACCTCACACGGTGGCGTCGTCATTGGCGGTAGTGGCAATGTGTTTATCGGCGACCAGTCCTATGTTGTTCCTCCAGGCCCAACGCCCGTGCTGACAGAGTTTCAGGCGATGACGCTGCGCAAGCCTGCGCCCTTCTGTGAAGAGTGTGAGAAGTGCAAGGAGGGTCACTGTGAGCTTTGATAACGAGCTTTCCTTTGCTCATAAGCCTCATCTGGCTCTGGACACGTGGATTGCCTCAATCCCCGCCTCTCAGCACCTGTACCTGCTGTTGAGTGGCACCTGCGCCGATAATCCGATTGCCGCCTATGAGCAATGGGATGGCTCCAAGCATTTCCATCCACTGTACACTCAGGATGATTACAACCGCTGGACGCAGGTGATGCCCTATTTGGTGGCTATTGCCAAAGACAGCCCCTTCCTTGAGTGGATCAAAACCACAGAAGCAAAAGATTGGGGTTGGCTCTGCACGAGTACGGCCGATGTAAAGTCAGTCGCCGCGCATTTTGAAGGACTGATGCAAGCCTTTACGCCTGATGGCACCAAGGTGTTTTTCCGTTATTGGGATGGGCAGTTCTTCTCGACGATCCTGCGTACCCTGCAGGAAGATACGCATTTTATGCTGCCAGTGGTCAGCCAGTTCTGGATCAATCACAGCGCCTTTTATCTTCATGAGAATCGCTTTAGACGCCCACGAGAAAGCCCATGGTGGGAGATTCCGGAAAAGGTGATGGCGGCGCTTGAAAGTGCCGATCCACAGCCAGCGCTGGATAACTTGCTCAAATACCTCAAAGAAGAGCAGGCCAGGCTCTATTTCAGTGTGCCTGAACCCGTACTCAAGGCGAAAATTCGACAGTTTCATCAACGCTGGCCATTGCTCTCACAGCAGATGCCGGGACTGAACCTGACACAGGCTCTCTGCCTGTCACTCGATGATGATCGTTTCGTCTGAGTTGACGCTGAAGCCACGATTCAATTGATTGATACCTGCTGATGCTCACGCAGGTGAAGGGAGTGCGGCCTCAGGTCGCGACAAGGACGACATAATGTCTGATGACAGCATCGACTGGTACGCCGACGACCAGCCCCCCTATACCGCGCAGGATGTCCACCAGCAGCTTATCTCTGGTTTCAAGAATGGTCTGAGCTGGTACCGCGAGCAGACAGAAGACCGCTTTTACAGTAGCTTCTTGAGCGCCCTTCGCATGGATCAGACCATCGCGGTAGGTGATCAGACAGTCAGCCAGGATATACAGGACCACAAAGCGCCTGAGATCTACGCGACCTGTCCTAAAAACGGCAAGCTGAAGCTACTGCACACGTTCCAGTCCAGTCATTACATCCCCATACCGCATACGCCATTCAAAATTCAGCCGGTTAAAAAGGTAAGCAGTTTCTTCCATGACTACGAGGACGATGGCGCCGCCATCACTGGTACTTTGGATGACAAGGGGGCTAAAGAACTCTCAGGACTGAAGCCGGATCAAACCTATCGAATCATCTTCTACCCTGATGTCTCTAAATCTGACGTGGATGCGATGTTCGCCTCTTATGGACAGATTCAGACACAGTTGACCAGCTGGCTTGAGGAGCAGTGGCAAGGCTTTGAGCCGGAGTGGCAGGCATGGTGCACCATGACGCCCTTTGAGCGGGGCATCGCGCTGGACAAAAACGCAGCGGCAGGTGCAGTTGAGGCCATGGAAGGCCTGGTCGACGATATCCTCGATATGCTCAAAACGGCCTGGGATATGCTGAAAACCCTGTGGGATTTTTTGACGCATCCGCGCGAAAGCATTGAAAAGGTCAAGCGTCTCATCAAAACCACACTGGAGTTTGACTGGGATGATGTCCTTAAGCTGATCGAGACAGCGAATGAAGCCGTGGGTAAAGCGCTGGCTATTCTTCAGGATGAGGCGTTCCTTTTCCTCTATGCCAATGCACTGGCAACCTGGATTCGGATGGTGCCTCCTCAGGTCCTGGCCCGTTTGGCGGTGAAGCTGATTGTCGGCTTCATTATTGATGTTGTTATTGGTGTCGTTCTGACCGGCGGATTGGGCTTGGCGGCACGTTATGGTGTCAAAGCCAAGAGTCTGGCCAATAAGACGGGACCTGCGCTCAATGCCGTACGTTCGTTAATTGAAAAGTCCCGCTCCATGGTGGGTGGGCACCTGCCGAAAAGCCGGACCCTCAAAGAGTTCGGTGTGGGCGAGCTGATTCCCGTGGAAAAAACGGCGATTCAGTATCCCGAGGTGTTTCGTAAAACCGCCTCGGTGGGTAATGATCTGCCGCCACCGCCCCGTGCTTCGATGTCTTCTCCCGCCTCACATGCTCCCAGCCCTACCGACGTCGTTAAAGCCGAGCCGCCTGCCGATATTCCTAAAGCCATCACCGGTGGGCAGAAAGAGATGGGGTGGCCTCAGCAAGATGCGACCGTTGAGGCCAGAAAGCAAAATCATGACACGCGTGTTCATGCGGACAACAATCAGGCTGTCCATAATGAGCCCGGTAAAACAGACGGTAATCAGCCTGCTGAAAGTGCGAAGGGGACCTGTACAGACGGTTGCCCTGTTTCAATGGTGACGGGTGAAGAACTACTGACCTTGAATGATGCACGGCTCGAAGGGCCTCTGGCGTTGGTGTGGTCTCGCATGTATCGCACGACGGCGGTGGAACAGCAGCTGGGCATGGGATATGGCTGGAGTCACTCACTCAACCACCGACTGACGGTCGCTCAGGACCGAATTCATTGGCGTGATCATGAAGGCCGGACAGTCTCTTTCCCACACCCGAGTCTCTCACGCCCCTCGATTATTAATCCGCTGGCCGGTGCGGCGCTTTACCTCGGAGAGAAACCCTCTGAGGCGGAAAAAGCCAAAGGCATACTGGGCGAAATTATTCTGACCCAGCCGGGGCTGCCCTTTTATCACTTCCGCATTTTGGATAACCGCACACTGGAAGATGGCGAGGGGGCAACCGGTTATCTGCATGCGCTAAGTGATGCCTATGGCAATCGACTGGCCATCCATTATGACGATCAGATGCGCTTGTCTTCGGTGCAGGACAGAGATCATCAGTGGCTGCGCTTCCGCTATCAGGAGCATAAACAGGAGCGTCCCGAGGGCTTAAGACACTTACTGGACGATACGCCCACCGTTTCTTTACTCCATGAAGTGGTACTGGAGCGTCGAGTGGAGCTGTCGGATCAGAACCCGGCGCCTCGACGCGAGTCCTTCCTGCTCATCCGCTATCACTACAACGCCCTGCATCAATTAATTGCGGCAGAAAATGCGCTGGGTGAGCAAGAACGTTATCGCTATGACAAGCATCACGTTATCCAGGAGCGCCTGATGGCCGGTGGTGCCTGCTTCTTCTGGGAGTGGGAACGTCAGGGCAAGTTTGCTCGTGCAATCCGTCACGGGGGCAACATCACGGGGCAAGATACCCGCTATGTCTGGAATGATGCGACGGGAGAGGTAACAGCTATTTATAGCGATGGCAGTGAGTTGGTCTACCAGCATGACCACAATGCCAAGCTTGTTAAGCAGGTTGACCCGGACGGCGCAACTCACCTCAAAGACTACAACGACAATGGCGATATTGTCCGCGAAGTTGACCCGATGGGCGCAGAAACGCGCTATCACTATGATACGAATGGCGCGCTGGAAGCTATTGAAGCACCGGATGGCTCGACGACAACCTATGAATACTCACGTGGCCAGCTCCGACGGGTTGATCGGGGTGATAAGACCTGGATTTATAAGCGTAATGCTCAGGGCGATATCGTTGAGAAAACCGACCCCCAGGGCGGTATCTCCTACTATCAATACACGGATCACGGCCAATTAAGCCTGATTCAGTACCCGGATGGTGCTCAGCACCTGCTCGAATGGAACACACAGGGCCAGTTGATTGGTGAAGTCCTGCCCGAAGGCTCCACGCGTCGTTATCGTTATGACGCCAAGGGACGCCAAATCCTTCGACAGGATGAGCGTGGCGCGATTACCCGCTTTGACTACGATGCGCTGGATCAGCTGACGTGCCAGACCTTGCCGGGTGGCGCCACACGCCAGTACGCCTATAACGCTTATGGAAAAGTGACGCGTTTTGTCGATGAGAAAAGCCAGACGACGCACTACGAATACGACAAACCCCTGCATCTGGTAACCCGCCAAATTAACCCGGATGGGAGTTCACTTCGCTTCCGTTATGACGATCACCGTCTTTTCCTGACCGATATCGAGAATGAGAAAGGCGAGCATTACCGTCTGGCGTATCACCCCAGCGGTTTAGTTAAGGAAGAGATCGATTTTGCCGGGCGTACAACCCGGTATGACTATGACCTGAACGGTAAGCTCACCGAAAAGACGGAGGTGGCAGCCACGCTGCCTGGCGATAAAGAACCGATCAGCTTAACCACCGTCTTTAAGCGTGACGTCATGGGACGACTGGTTGAGAAAGTGCTGCCCGATGAGAGCAGCATTTATTATCACTATGACAGTGAAGGCAATCTGACCCAGGTCGATGATGGCGAGTGGCCCTTATTCTTTGAATACGATGAACTTGGGCGTCTCACTGCAGAACACCAGAATGCGTATACCCAACGCTATGGTTATGACGGTATCGGGCGCTTGGACCGTATCAAGCTGCCTGATGGTAACCGGCTCTCCTATCACTACGGTGCCGCCAGTGTTCTGACGGGCATTGATCTGAATGGCAATCCTCTCACTCGCCATACCTATCAGGCTGGCCAGGAAATCAGCCGGACTCAAGGGGCAGTAACGACCGGTTATCGTTACGATGAGCAGGGACGCCTCACAGAACAAGAACTCTTCCACCCCGGCAGTAACAAAGCGCTGCAACACCGCCGTTACGGCTACAACGCACTGGGTAACCTCGAAACGCTGGAGGACAGCCGTAAAGGGATTCGTCATTACGACTATGATCCTCTCGATCGTCTCACCGCGGTACGAGGCGTGGTTGAAGAACGCTTCCTCCATGACAAAGCCGGCAATCTGATCGGTCAACAAGACCTGACCCCAGGCTATGCGGCAGACCAGCAAGAAGGCTTTTATAGCAAGATCTCAGGCAACCGCATTGAGGTACAGGGTGATCGGCATCTTGAATACGACGGGTTCGGCAACCTCGTTAGCGAATACCGTGGTAAAGGGCATAAGCTTCACACCCGCTATGAGTACGATGGTCAGCATCGCCTGATCAAAGCGACGCTCCCCGATGGTACCGTTGCCTCCTATCGCTACGATGCCTTTGGCCGACGAATCAGTAAGAACCTGAATGGCTACACCACGTACTTTTACTGGCAAGCGAACCGCCTGATCGCGGAAACCGACGAGCTGTATCACTTCCGCAGTTACTTGTACGAGCCAGATACCTATAAACCACTGGTGCAACTGGAAGGCCGTGGCCACGAGGCTGAGGTGTATTACTACCACCTCGATCACCTCGGTACGCCACAAGAGATAACCGCTGCCAACGGCAATCTGGTCTGGTCGGTGCAGTACAAAGCCTACGGTAATGTGCAGCGAAAACTCATCGAAAAAATTGATACGCCCCTGCGCTTTCAGGGGCAGTACTTTGATGTCGAAACGGGATTACACTACAACCGCCATCGTTATTACCACCCAGGTACCGGCCACTTCTTAACCCCCGACCCGATTAAGCTCGCCGGAGGGTTGAATAACTACCAGTACGTGCCCAATCCAGTGAATTGGGTTGATCCATTGGGTCTAGACTCTATAAAAGATGTTGCGTCTACTCAACGCTGTCCAAAAAAATATGTTCCAGGTGAAGTTGCTGGGAGGAAAGTATATAAAAATACTACTGACATTAACCCAGGTATCCCTAATGAGGTAGATCCAAGTGTGGATAAAAGTATACGTCAAAAGGTTTCTGATGGGTGGAGCAATCTAGACTTAATGGAAGGTGGATATGCTCCAATTGGGCCTGATGGAAAACAAATAAATTTGCATCATGTGCTTGGTCAAGAGCCAGGACCTATGGTGGAACTGACTAGCTCTACCCATAAAAAATATCACCGGCAGCTTCACGGATTAATAGAAGACGGGAATAGCTTTAGAAGAACACCAACTTTGAAATATAAATACGATAAATTTAGAAAAGAATATTGGAAAGAACGAGCAAAAGACTTTAAGGACGAAAAATGAAAAATTTTGAAAATTTGATAAAAAAAGTGGAAGACAATGGAAATGAAATCTACTGGGATGAAAAGGCTTCAGATTCAGAAATAGAAAAATTGCAGAAAGAGATGAAGGTCTCCCTCCCAAATTCATATATTGATTTCTTAAAAACATATGGATGTGGTGGTATTGTTGGTGAAGACATCTCAGGGATTGAAGATAATAACGGTCTATCTACAGGTGGGTCAACAACTCTTGGTAACACCCTACGCGCATCAGAGGACTTCGACTTGCCTAATGGTTTAGTAGTAATTTATTACCATGATGATGAGGTATGTTGGTGCTTAGATACACGTAGCGAAGTTAACGGGGAGTGTAAAGTAGTAAATTATGATCTATTTAATAGAAAAATTGATGAAGTGATAGCAGAAAACTTTGAGAGCTTTTTTGAGGAATACTTGACTGTCAGGGCGGAATGATTGGATCATAGCAATCTTACCTATAGGATCTAAATAAGAAATCTATTAAAGATGAATAAATATTTAGACCTCGAGAAAACAGGTGTTTTTAGCTCTATATTTATGGATTACTTATCTGGTAAATATGAGCACCCAGGCTTCTTTGTAAACCAGAGTGCCGATGACCCATATATATTGCCAGCGATGATTCCTTTCTGGGTCGATGGTCCAAACACTTTTGGTTTATGGAAGCATTGGTTTGTTGAAAACAGGAGTGATTTTTTTGCCAAGCAGACTCCAGAGGACTCTTACAAAGTACAAGAGCTTGGTAAAAATATCGAGCAGTTCATAATCTTAGAGTGTTTTAACGAGATAGTTTCCGAAGAAGATGTTACTGATGAGATTGAGGAATTCTTAGCCCCATTAAATATTGATATACGTTTTATTAGAGAAATTTATAACCAGCATGGCGATAGTAAAGACGAACTATTGAATATTGAGTATTTTAAAGATGGAGTGCCGGCAATATATGCTTCCCCATATAAGAAAGGCGTTTTCTCAGAAGAAGACTTTGATTTAGATGGCATTGACTTATATAAGTACTCTACGACTGAATTTTCTTCCCAAGAGCTTGATATGATTAGAAATCGTTCTAATGCACCTGCTTGGTTTAAAATAGAAAAGCAGAAGGACTTTTTTTATGATGCCTTAGGAAAAAAAGATCTTCAATCTGCATGGTTAAGTTTGAATTCAAATGGCTGGAGTTTTTTAGATGCCAGAGATGCAATAATTAAGCTGGCAGATCAGGCTAACGATAAAAATTTTTCCATATTAGCTAATGCTTGGGTAAATCTACCTTTACATGATTATGGTTCTTATTAGAAATATGAGTTTTACTAAATTTGAATTTGTCTTCTTAACCTGAGTGCATTCTAGGGTTTGGAGATTTTAACTGTAGAGTACGACACTCCCACCAAACACCTAGAGAGGTTTCATTAACACCATTTAAGACTGCCTAAGCCCAAAGTACTTAAGTTGCCTCAGTTTCAGTGCCTCTTATCGTGCGTAAGTCTGTCCCCATTCGGAATGTATTGGCATAGCTGCCGAGCAGCGTGCCCAGACCCACCCGAAACACTGCCACTTAGGATAGATCTTATTCTTGACTCACCGGCAACCAGATACACTTATTGGACGCGAGAATTTACTCAGGACTCCAAGGGTAGCGCAGAGCGTATTGGGCATATGAGATAGTAGTATCTCGGCTCAATTATCCCCATCCAATGAGCTAGGCTATTTTATATTGCATCAAATAATTTTTACCCCCCTTGATAGGGTAGGGTCATTGAAGTGTACCCAAAGGACGGAGAGCGGACATTCCGCCAGGATCACCCGGCCCGGCGCGACCTACACGGAGGGAGGAAAGCGGCCATTTTCTGCGATTGCAGCCTTCAAAGGGTAGACCAGCAACGCGGCCGTTTGGCTAATAGAATCCCACTCACATAGTGTCGGACGGCTTTTCCGAGATGTCGCGCGTAACCGCAACCACCATCTTACCGTCAGACAGGCGATCATTTACTTCTGCACACTTCTCTTCCACTCGTACGACGAGTTCTTCGAAGTTCACCACTTTGCCAGCAACAGTCTTTTGGAAGGCGCTTCTTTTGACCGCCTTAGTCTTTTTGTCTCTCACCGTCTCCCTCGGATGTGACGCATTAACGAGAACATATATGCCGGTATGAGATGAAGCCTCGAACAGATACTGATTTGAGAGTTGCTCATCAGGAGTGTTGACCAACTGATCTCCTTTCCAATGCGCCATGTCGGCGAGCTTGATCTCAACTGACACCTTCCCCAATGCGTCTACTCTCGAATGTAGCCTGAGATCGGGCCGCTTCTCACCAGCGACTTCTTGCTCCCTGATGACCGTGTAGTAGCGCTCCCCCACGTCTCGGAGACGGGCGGCAAGCCAATTTCTCAAATCGCCTTCCTTCGCTTCGCCTCTCCGGAAGAATGCGCTTTCATCATCGTCCGAGGTGTGCAGCCGTTCGAGGAGGGTCGTTAGGTGCGATTGGCAAAGCTTCCTGAACTCTTCCACAGTCGCGGGAGCCTTGGACTGATCGTTGAGAAACCGAATTGCTTCATCAGGTGAAAATTCGGGCCTTCTTCCGGCCCCTCGTTTCATCAGTTCGATCTGGTATAAAAAATCATCCTGGTAGCCCACAAGCGTCTGCGACTTGGCCAGTCTTTCAAACACCTTGACAACATCGGGTGTTTGAAACGCGGCCAACAAATTGGTGTAGTTTCTTCTGTTGCTCTCGGCGTGATCCTCTTTCCCCGGAGAATAGACACTTTCGTGCTTTACATCTTTCTCAGGAGGCCATGCCAAGTACGATGCCTCAACCAACCACTCTAGAAGAATTGGGTCTTGCTTATACTCAGTTCGCACGGGGTCCGACCCTTCCTTCAGAGAAGGCTTGTTTCCCTCGCGCCCCAAGTATTCGAGAAATAGCTCCCTCTTCCATGCGCTTTGAAGATTACCAAAGGTCGAGATGGACACGCTTCTAGCGGCGTTTGAGTTTGCATTCATCAGACCATCAAGCCAAACCCATGCCTCTCTGTAATCAGACCGGGTCAACGCCGCTCGATAGCCTGAAACAAGAAACCTGGAAAGGCGGTCCTGCTCGACAGCAGGGGCGCGTGCCACGATGTCTAGACAGAGTGTTCTATCGCGGCGGCTCTTTGGAAGTTCACGCATCATCATCCGCAGGAGCATCGGCGCCACTAGGCTTCTAGTTCGGACATCAGAGTAGGCAATTTTACTCACGCAATCAGACACGTGGTGGTCATCGTCGCCTCGCTCAGTGTTGAAGTCTGCCAGCAACGCAGCTTTGATCTCAGAGCAAAATTGGCTTGGAAAATCTTGTGCTAGCTCGCCAACCCATTCGGGAAAGCCGTTCAACTCGTGAAACGCGTAGCGGAAAGCCTTGTGTGCAAGAGTAGCCTCGCTTGGCATCTCCCCAGCTGAGTAATCCAAGTTGATGCCAGCTAAGCCAATTTGACCGAGATATGTCCGCTCTTCGGTGTAGCTTGTATCATGGGTCTTCCAGTATTGCCGCAGGCCATCGCTGCAAAGCTGGGCGATTTCCGACCCATATTCCTCATTGATCGCGCGGATCGTTCCACTTCCAAGGTCATTTGGGGCTCGCCTAAAGAGCCAAATGGCAATTCTGTTGTCGAACTCACCAGCGGAAATCGCCTTGCGGTTACTCGTGATGAGCCTTCGTATTTCCCAAGCGGCTCTCCATGACTGAACAGCTTCCTTCTTTTCCCGAACCCACCTTTGCGCGTCATATCGATATTGATTTTGGAAGCGAAATTTTGTTCGAAGGAACCAACCGCGGACGCCGAACTGCCGCCGTTGATCGTCGTCCCCGTATTTCTTCAGATACCTCCTGAACACACGCAACGCATTGTTACGATCTGCGCCCCGGAGATTGGGCAGTATCGTGTGGGCTAAGTCGAGTAGAAATGCCTGCTCGGACCGATCGGTGGTTTCTGAAGCAAGCTCGCAGTAGTGAGACACATCGGAGTAATCGAAGACCCCTCCGAGCTCCTCTTTTTCATCAAATTCTAGGGGGTAGATCACCCCGAAAGGGACTCGACTCTTCTGAACGCGATCAGAGAAAAGATCCACTCTTCGCTGAACCAGAGCCTGTTTGACGTCGGGACGTGTCCGTAGGCCGTCGGCCAGTCGCTGCGTCGGTGCCTTGCGACCGAATACATCTATCCTATCATTCTTGCCCATCGCCATTTCAATGGCATCAAGCAAGTCATCGTCGTCAGGGGGCAAATCCTTCTCAAGCACCAGTTCCGACGCCAGATAGATGATAGCAGGCAAAAAATTTCTGTAGCGGGCTGATGCCTTGGGCATTCGGTACCGTTCCTCGGAACGGCCAGTAAACGTAAATCGCAGCAATATTGGCAGCCAAGTCTGCTTTTGGTGTCTAGGCAGGCCTTCGAGTATTTCGATCAAGTACCGGGCCGTTGCGGACGAATAGTTGGAGCGCTCTCGGCGAACTTGTGAAAGAACCGCAATTCCGTCGAGTAAGGTGACTTCGCTAAAACTGTACTTCAATGCCTTCAGCAGGAACATATTCCAGTCGGGAGCAGAATCCGAATCCTCGACGTCCGGCGGCATGGTTGACAGAGCTTCTGACAGCACATCGGGGCGAAATGACTCATCTCCAATTTCATCGAGGGCAGCACACGATTCCGCTTTGCTACGATAGCCAATTCCTGAATTTTTGACGAAGCCCGCCAGTTTGGGCGCAAGCGGCTTCATTTGACCAAATCTAGCAACCTCGATCAAAAAGTCGGTCAACTCGGGAGAACCAGATTTGTCTAGAAGTTCATCGACTACAGGCCATAGGTCAGGGTGTGTGAAGCGCTTGACATCATCTTGATAAAACCACTCGCCTCTGAAGCGAAGTTCATCGTAGAGGCGCGCTTGATGGCGCAGCGCGATTTCCTTATCGCCTACAGATAGTGATTTTGGGTCCCCAGTCTCGATAAGCAGCGCTGGCCTCACATTCGCCACAAGCGCCTTGGCGGAACTGTTCAAGGCCGCCAACCAGCCCATAACGTGCTCTGTTGACTGTGGGATCGTCCGACGCCCTAGACCCTCGGCAAAAAGTGGCGCGATTGTTTCTTCCGAATGTGCTCTTGCTCGCAAGCTTTCGTCGAAATGCTTGGCCGCGAGGAAGTCCCGTATTTCCCGATGGGCGTACCGGATGCGACCCCCAACAGATGGCTGAAACAGCCCGCTGGCGAGCAACTGGCGAACCTCTGTTTGTGTCCAAGCTTCCACATCTGTAGACAGAATCTTCGCTGCATTCGTGGCATCCCCTGCAGCCAACGGCAGCGCAGAAAAATCCTGTTTACCTGATAAAACCACGAAGGCTGCAAGTTTTGCTGCGGCTTTGCTTGCCCGGTGAATGTCTATGTTCAAGCGATCTTTATTCTCAGATCGCCCGACAAGCCGCCACGCAACCAAATCGCCCATGACTTGAAGTCTTGATTTGAAGACGTCATCGGGGGAGCGGCCTTCAACAATAGCCTTTTCCCAAACATCTAAGAATAGGCTCGCGTCTAGCGGTTGCTGGATTAGGGCCATGGAAAGATGTGCGTTCACAGCGTTCATGAAGTCTGTGGACTTTAAGCCACGAGAAATCGCAAGTTTCTCAATGTCCCCATTCGTCAGCGGCGCTAGGCGATAAATCTTATGTGTAGGATCGCCTCTTCCCACATCCTGTTTGGCATCTCGTGTCTGTTTTATGAAACGAGTTAGGCGTCTTATATCGACCTCGCCAAGCCATTCGCTTGGGCGACTAGTGACTAGAACCTGTAGAGGCCCCCGTCGTCGCCCAACTTCACGTGAGACAATGTTTAGGGCTTTTTCTAGCGCACTCTCATTGCGCGAAGACGGCAGGCGCGCCTCGTCGAGCGCGTCAAAAAACAGATACCCACCTTTTCCAGTCCGTTTCCATTTTACAAACCGGTCGCGCTGGTCATCCAATTCGAAGTCAAATGAATCCTCCAAATTTCCGTCTTGGAGCGCCTCCAAGCGCATCAGGAATGCGTCCTGACCCTCGCCAACGAGGCGTTTTACATGCTCACGAATTTCCGTTGTTTTGCCAGATCCGGCAGTGCCAAGGAGAACGGAAATATCGTTCTCCATAATTTCTTCCCACGTTTTACCCGTATCGCGACTTGCGAGAGAAGCCCAAATGCTATCCGGCTCATTGTCAAAGTCGGTCGATTGGATTTCAATAAATCGTCGTGACAAAGAAACGTACTGGTCGCTGTTCACATGAGCCCCCTATACACTTTAAGAGACAGTATCAGCGGCGTGAGCGGTAATCCATCTGAGTGATCTCAAGCTCACGCCGAAAGTGTCAAAATGCTATCTTTACATCCTGCGGGCTTGGCTCAGGCAGTAGTGCCCTGAAAACTAAAAAATCTAGACTTCACTTGATGACTCTCTGAATCCAGACAGAAAAATCAATATTTTCAATGGACTACGTGCTTTCCTGAAGTGAGCTGTAGCTAAGCATGGTGTGTTAGGAGCTAGAATGTTCTATGTAGGTGTTGTTCGTTATTTTGCGACGGGTGAAGGCGTGACAATTTATGTTGCTAGCGGTAGTGAAGAGAGCATTCGGAAAGCTATCCCAGAATACTTTCTCCCGTTACTGGTCCTTTTAACGCCTACGGACTGGCTCAAAGCGGCTGATGGAGATTGTGCCGATAAAAATCATCAGTCACATGCGAAAGTTCTTCAAACCTATTTACCGAAGCTATGGAATCAGATCGAAGAAAAAGCGTTAGGACGAGATTGTCTCCTAAACTTTTTTATGAAGCATCAGTTCAATTACTCTTGATCTGATATCTCTATGATATTGACCGAGCTAGATATTGTAAGTGCTCACCAGACTAATAGATTCACTTGTTGCTAGTCGACTACCATAGGTAAGTGATCAATCGGGTCATTATGTGTACGAGGCTGTTGAGTGATGGCTTTGGGTCTTCCAATTGCAATCTTTCGTGGGCCTCGATAGATAACTGCACAGACGTCTTACCCTTAATCTCCGAGATACCAATTACTATCTCTTCTCCACTCTTAAGCCTTACTACGATTCTCTCATTTTTTCTTCGTAAGATAGTTAAGCATCCTTGCATTCTACCGAAGCTCCCTAGATTTCAATCTATAGTCTAAGCATTTAAATACAATTTCCAAAAGTTTATGATATTGACCCTGTCACATTAAATATTGAAATTGCACTGGGTATTACTACCCCAATGCAGTGTTATGGAGTTTAAAGGTACTATTGAGGAGATGGCATTTTTTCCTGCTCTCGTACCGGAATTGTCTGCAATGGCAGCAAGTCCATGACGTCACAGAACAACGCTCGGTTCTTCCAGTCGTTTCTATCACCAATCACATAGAAGCGCCGCTTGGCACGTGTTGCCGCCACGTTCAAGAGATTCGGTTCCGACACAGCCCAGTCACGGGCACCTGAGCCCTCAGTATTGCCACCCAACACCATGATGACGACGGATGCTTCCTTACCCTGCATGGTATGGATCGTGCCGGACACCATCTTGTTGCGGAGCATGCGCTTGAGATTCTCCTGGACGGCTTTGAAGGGCGTAATGACCGAAATATCGTTAGCCTCAACACCATCCTCATGCAGCAGTGCAAGCAGTTCCTGCAGGGCTTTGCCTTCGGCGGGCACCCAGTTGCCTTGCGACGCTCCACTGGCTTGAATCCAACCTGTCGGGAGGCTGGCAGGCGTTTCCTTGTCGGGGCGCGGGGCAAGCGTGCCGTACACCATCGCTCCGTCATAGGCGATGCGGTTGGCAAGCGCATGCATGGGTTTGTCGCAACGGCGGTGTACGACCAGCGGCAACCCTACCCAGGTCTTGCCATCGGCCGGTCCCGCCATACGCCCCCAACGGGTAGCTTCATCGGCCAGCGTCTGCGCGGATTGTCGATTGGGGAGCCAATGGGTATCGACCTGGTAGCGCGTGCGCATGTGTTCGAGCACGGCGTCGTAGACGGTGACAATCGGCTTGAGTTGCAGGGGATCGCCCACCAACAATGCACGCCGGGACCGCCATAACGCGCCGACCGCTGCTTGGGGTGCGGCCTGGCCTGCCTCGTCCACCAGCAGCCAGCCAATCTCGCCGGCTCCCAGCGAACCGAATGAGCGCGCAAACGACGCGAAGGTGCTACTCAATACCGGCACGACCATGAACAGCGAGGCCCAGGCTGAGCGAATAGCATCACGCGAAAAGCCTTGGTAGCGGGTGCCTGTCAACATGCCGTTGATAAGGAACAGGTTGGAGCGCATGCGGGATGCTTCCAACTCAAAGAACACCCGGTGAAGTTTGAGCGCCTGAATGAAGACGCGAGCGCGTGCTTGGCGCCAGCCGTCAATACGCCAAGGTTCGGCCAGCTCGATGGCATCGCCGCGACCGAGAGCGCCGTCTTGCAGCCAGGCAAGCAGGTGATCGGCTTGGCCGTCCCTTGCGACGTCGATGACATCTTGTGTGTGTGCTTGGCATTGATCGCGCAAGCGCTGAAGCCCATGTCGCGCATCGGCGGTCTGCTTTTCCAGACTCTCCCGCGAGGCATCCAATTGCTTGGTGAGGCGTGCTATCCGGCTGAACTCGGATTTGGCCAAGTCGTGCTGGCCTTCGAGCCGTTTCCGCTTGGCATCCCAGTCTCGCTGCGCGCCCCACAAACTGAAAACTTTTGCCCAAAATCCCGGCTTGCGCGCTTGATGTTCCTCAAGTGCATCCAAGCAGTGCTTGAGCGCCATGCTGGCAGGACGGCTCTCTTCGGCGTCCAGGCGAGAGAGTTGATTGACCGCATCGGCTAGTTTCTTTTCGAGAGCGCGTAGTGCTTCAGATTGATCCGCGACCTGCTTTCTTGTCTTGCAGAGGGTTTGGATCAGTTCGCGGATGCGATTAGCAGCGGCACGCGCCTTGCGCACCTCTGTTTTGGCGGCCTCGTAATCGGCGATGGCTTGCTGCCACACCGCTTGGCGTTGTTTCGGGGAGCGGGTCTTGTTGACCTCAGCGCATGCATTGAGCCATCCGAGAAAGCCTTTCGGCCCTTCCTCCTTGTCTGCCGGTGTCTCGGCGTGGTCCTCGTTTGTACCTGGATTTTCTTCCGCCGTGGAAGGCGTAGAAAACAAGGCGTTCAAAACGTCACCAAATTCATCGTCTAACTCGGTCTCATCTTCGGCTTCAGAGTCCGCCTTGTCGTCGCTGCCGAACGGGCGCTGACCATAGAAGTAGCGCTCCACGAACTTGGTTCGCCGCGCCTTGCTGCCCAGCGCACCGGAAATCAATCCCCACGCAGGTTTCCCACTTACCAATTCGCCCAGCTCGGCAAAATACTCCGCCTCGGGCAGCCAGCTCTCGTCGATCTTGTCGCGCTGGGGTAATTCGAGCGTGACGTTTTCCACCGCGCCATTATTGGACGACGCCACGACGATCTCGAAGCCATACAGAGCTGGATTGAGTTTGAAGCAAGCCTGTTTCTTGCCGCCATCGTTGGCCGCTTCGCACCCGTTACTGACGAACCCATCGGAGGCGCGGCGCAGCTTGGAGAGCGCATCGGCCCGGCCGGTCACAATGGCGGCAATCAAGTCGCGCAGCAGTGTCGTCTTGCCTGTGCCAGGGGGGCCGTTGATACCTAACAGCCCTTGGGCATTGCCAAGCGTGGCCAGGATCGTATTAACGGCTAGTTGTTGGGAATGCACCAGTCCCAGATGCCGCTCCGAAGGCCAGCAGCTCATGGCATAGGCGTCGGGCATCAGGCGGTCGATCAGCGACAGCGATGCGCGGTCATCGTCTACATGCAGACGCTGCCGAGTATCGTGTTGGCGCAGATAGTGATCCAGTGGCTCGCTTTTCCCGTCGTTACCGATGCTGCTGGCGACGGCGGCAAGATCGTCGAGCAGGAAGCTATTGAGCGGATCGTCTTCCGATTCTGGCTTGTTGGGATTGACGGGCTGGGAGCGGAAGCGAAACATCTTGCCATCCATGTCGCCAAAGAAACCCGCTACTCCGATATATTGGAGAATCCAGCGGGTCAGCTCACGTAGCGCCTCGCCGGATACCTGCCCCTCGAACAGCTCTTTCGCCCGATCGCCGATGGCTCTTTGATCGTCTTCGAAACCACTTGTCCAATCCCGCTCCGTCAACACCCGCCCCAGAAACCATGCTTCGCTGGAGAGGACGAAGCTGTCATCGATAAACAGGCCGGCCATAGTAAATTTCGCAGCAAACAGCGCCGATTCTCGGTACTGCGGCTCTCGATAACACTGATCAGCGCCATAAATCTCCTTGAGCTGTTCAGCAACACGCCGACTGTCATAGAGATGGGCAAAGAGCGTGTGGCTCCAGACGCGCCGCTTGGGCAAGTGTTGCTTTGCAACCAAACTCGCTGTTGACCAAGGCAGGATAGGATTCCCAATGGGCGTGTTATGAATGAACGCGCCGTAGGGACTGCTGCGTCTCTTCAACTTGGGAGCCGATTGCGGCTGCAACAACTCAACGGCATGCCAATAGCGGACAATGTTCTCTTGATTAGTCAAAACTCTTCCCTTGCGATAGCCAATCTTGTTCTTTCCATCTTCCTGGCGCTCCGCTCATTCAAGCAAAGCACTAACAATGGCATTGCTCCGTTAGTCAATGAGATAGCTTTCATCCATTTCAGGATGAACTTCAAATCTTCTTGTTCTTAGGTAGATCAACCCCACTTCTTTCGGAAGAGCATCCAGTCTCTCAATCGCTCGGTTAATCCTGGAACATTGCTCGGTATTAACGTAGAAACGATGCTCGTCCAGCCAGCTTCTAGAGTCGTGATAATTGTCGAGTGTTGCCTCTTCCAATCGAGCAACATGTTGCTCAATCAGAGCGCGGCTGACCAATTCTCTGAGACGAGGAATTATGTCGACCGTACGGTCATCTGAAACGATAATGGCAAGTCGTCGATGATTACCCGCCTGCACGTAGCGTACGCCAGAGTTATATCGAGATCCCCTTGAAGGCGTGCACTGATCGGTCGCCTCTCCGTCGAGAATGATCCCGATAGCGTGGCAGAAGCCAGAGGGATCGAGCAGTATAGTTCCGTCGATACCACTGACACTCCTGAGCAATGCTTCGGAAAGCTGGGTCGGTTCGATACTGGTACCTTGCTTACTGAGACGGCGCGCTTCGCTGGCCGCATCTTCTGCGACTACGATCATGCTGCCGTGTTCTTGGCGAATCTGGGCCAGAAGCAGGTTCCACAGGAGCAATCCATTTTCTTGCAACGACTTTGGAAACAGTCGAGCATAATTTGCAATGAAGGCAGCCTTGTCGAAGGCTTCTTGCGGAAGTTTTGGCACTGCGTAATGACTGCGAAGTAGCACGTGATCGCCGCAACGCAGCTCCCAGTGATAGTGATCGATAAAGGCTGCTGCGAACGCGTCCTGAGCGCTGGAATCATGCGAATCCTTCAGTTGTCCAAGTCCGTAGATACGCTGGCTATCTGCAATAATTCCAACACCTGTCGTCGCCATCTGCAGTACCTTCCTAACCCACCTCGGCTCACGAAAAGTCACTGGCTCAGCAAACTTAACCATGAACTCGACTGCGTCGTTGTTAGGATCGACGAAGATGAGATGCCCGACGCCTTTTGTGCCTTCGTACATAAGGGAAGAGACAAGGTTCAACGTATCGAAAAGATCGGTATGGACGTACCGTTGCTCAATCGACAGCCCTGGAGTATGCATAAAGTGCTTGGCCGCAATACGCACGATTTCTTCTGCACTTCTCATGCTGCGATGTGTAAAGCGCCCCGGATCTGGATTGTGTAGCTCCTCGGTAGCCTCATGCAGAACTGCCGCCATTGCCGCATGGATTAGGCTGCGATATCCATTTCCAAACTGTCCCTGTTTGATCGGCTTGGAATGCAATGGTGGAAATTGCAAGAAAATGGTATTGGGAATCTGTACAACCGGGGCGACATAGAAGTCACCGATGCGCCTGACTTCACCACAGAACGAAGTCACGTCGTGTTCGACTTCGGAGACCTTGAGAGCCTGCCCAACCGAAGTGCGCACCGCATCGCGGCGCATCCACTCAGGCTTGTCACGCATACTTGGCTCGTCACCAAAAAACATATTCTGCATATCGTGATTGCGGTAAGCCGATTCGACTGAATCGAGCAAGCCATCAAATAGCGACAGAGGCCATTTTCCATCTTCCGGCTCTACGCACACCGGATTCCGATTCCCACTGTCGGGGCTGCGCGCTCCAACAAGAAGCACCTCTGCCTCTGCTGGTGCCCCCAACTCCCTAAGGACATCACGGGCGAGCAACTGAATCCGAATTCTGTAGGTGTCTTGGTATCCCCACATGAAAAGGTTGATGACGCGACCGCCCATTCCTAACTTCACCTTTTTGCAGGCCGCATTGTTCTTGCGACGAATGATTGCTTTTTAGACTGCCTCACCAAGCATTCCAGAGATCGATACTGGCGTTGATAAATGCCTCCGCGTCAGTGACTTCCCAACAGGTTGGCGTTCCACTGCGAAGCAGGTAGTACTGCTCATTGGCGCACACTAATTTGCTTTTGTCCGCTTCGTTCTGAATCCAATTTATTGCGTTGACGAAGGAATCCGCATAGCTGGAACCGAACTTTTCGTTCGGCACGTTATAGAGCAAACCTTCAAGGTAGTACGATGGGGCGATGCCGGGCTGCAATGTGCCGTTATCAACGAGCTTGCTTCGAATATTCTTCAGGATGCGAACCATAGGTTTTAGCCACTGGTTGCTGCCTTGATGCTTCGTGGTCAGGTTCTCTGAATGCTGCTTCGGATAGTTGGCGATGAGTTCTCCTGCCCCGTTGAAGAAACAAATGCCCTCAGTGTACTGCGCGTCGTGGATACTCTTGAACTTCCAATAACGCCGGAACTGCATCGCCGCGATGACATCGGCTTTCCGCCTGCCGCCATTCGCAGCCACAGCAATGGCCTTGTCCCCCTCGTTGACGTCAGAACCAAAACGATCGGTAAGAGCCTTAATCACATCCTTCTTGTACTGGTCATACGCGTAGGTGGCCGGAACGCGTGCATGGTCGTATGCAGCTTTATCTTCAGGCGACAGCGATGTCAGGTCGTCGTAGTAGACATCATCAAGTCGTATGACCACATCCACATCGCTTTCCGAGTAGATGTTTGTGTCGTTCCCATAGGAGCCTTGCAGGAAGACTTGATAGTTCTTGCCGTGGTACGCAGCACTCGCGGCCTCCAGTGCGTCCTTGATGGCGTGGTAGGTTGCGGCGGATTGCTTGATAGACCCTTGGTGGGACCAGACTTCGAGCTGCGACTCAGGTATTCCCATGTTCTGTCTCCATCACATCAAGAATTCTCTTAGCTGTGCCTCGCGTGATGCGAACGACTCACTACCGCGTTGTCGAAGGAGATTCAACTTATCAAGGTTGTACTCAAGCAAGTCTGTCGCCATTTCCGGTCGTTCGAAGGTATCGCTGATACGAATAGTAGGAATGTCCTTGAACAGGATATCGCGCAACTGATCCATCGATTGCGTGTTAATCTCAAGAGTCTTCTGAAGCAACTGAACGGCGAGCCATTTTTTGGCGATACGCAGCAGTAGTCCTGGTTTTGGCTCCGGATAGATGCCAACACCAACGTTTACGACCCGAATGTCCTTGTGATCCTTTTTCAAGGCAACAGTCGCGTCGGCGATTGCAAAGAGTGTGGGATTGTTTGCGCAATAGCCGCCATCAATCAGCTCGATCTTGTCACCAGTTGCGGTGACGACCACTTTCCTTTCAAAAAACGGATATGCAGAGCAAGATGCCTGCACGGCGTCGGCGATACTCACCCCAAAACCGGGTTTAAAGGTAGCCTTGCGACCATGAGCCTGCGCAACGCTACCTTTGAAGATCATGGGGCGCTCGGTCACCCAACGCGTGGCAACAATCCCGACTCCCGTCAGTACATCCTCAAAGGTTTTGTCTTTGAATACTTCCTTTGCCAAATCTTGGAGTGCGGCTGTTCTTGCTGCGGCTGAGCGACTGGACATAATCCGCGGTACGTGCGCAAGGTAAAGGGAGTGTATTTGATCCACTTCGTATCCCAGGGCGATGAGCGCGGCAATGATCGCCCCAGTGCTCGTACCGAATACAAGATCGAACCTCTTGTGCAACGGACATCCAAGCATCGCCTCAATTTCTTTGAGAACTCCTAGCGTGTAAAAGCCTTTTGCACCACCGCCATCAAGCGCAAGAATGCGGCAAACATCGTCATTGACATACTTGGTGTCGTGCAGAGATAGGGGTGAAGAATCAGCCATTCGCTATGTTTTACCAAAAATTTTTAGGCTTTAGAAAAAGTTTAAGGTGGGTCTTTTTCTACAAGCATTTCACTGCCTATTTGTCGGAATACGATAAGATTAAATAACTTGCGATAAGTCATTTTGTATCTTACCGAACTGGTTCATCTGCTCGGCAGACTAAGTCCATACGACGCATGCAATGTGGCTAGTTCATCAAGGCCTTGTACGAGCATTCGCTTGTATCCATGCCTGTCCGTGATAAATGGTGAAAAGAGACTGTGCCCTAACCACTGATCGAACCCGTCTAGGAAAACGCTCGCCACCGCCATGCCCACGGAGCGAACGTCTTCGAATCGACCATACTTGGGGCTATCAATGCCCAAGTCTTCATATATGTATTGCGTACTGTCTTGTATTCTCCCCCAATACAAGAATGAGGCTCTTCTGACTTGGCATGGAACACATCGCCCGCAATGCTTGTACCCAAAGCGCTGAAAACGTCCACAACTGGTCGAGGTAACAGCGTGCTGTTTGAGCAAGTCCTGGTTCAAGCATCCCTCCATCATCTCGCCCTTAGTCTTTAGGGCGTATGGGTTGCGAATCTGAACATTGATGCCGGCAGCATCAAATACCTGCTGCAACCGACCGAGGTATTCGGGATGGGCAGTACGAGTACTCAAGCTGCCGAGCCGGGTCACTGTCAGCGGCGGATTGATCGCGATAAAGCCATTCTCGCAAATGTAGAGAGGCACACGACCACCTTGATGGTATCGATCAAGCGACGTCGCGACAGCTAATCCAAAGGCCAGGAACACGATAGAGCGCGCCCGCTGTGAAGGTTCCTGAGGCCCCGGAGATTTGGCAACGTGATTAAGGCCGATCCTGGACAACCCAAGACTGCGAGCAAAGTCATGCTGCTTCTGGCCATCACCTCGCACGATCTGGCTGACGGCGTATGGCCTCCCCCCCTGAGTGACCAGGTCGATGGCGCCAATCAAGCTATCCATCCCGCCAGACAGCAAAGCCACTGACTCTTCTTGGGGATGTATTGCTTGCATCTGAGCCGGTGGCCCATACCCTCCCGGATGGAACACGAACGTCCAAACATCGGTTGTCAGAAAGCCCAATGCAGCTTCCAGCGCTCGTGCCTGGCCATTCCAAAGTACGGGATCCTGAACAGCAATATGAAGTTCGAGCGTACGTGTCCAGCCATCTGCGCTTTTCGCACGCAGGTCGGTGAAATCGGCAGCGACGACAGAAAGCGCAATGCTCAGAAAATCCCATGCTTGAGCTGAGATTTCCAGGTGCGACTTCTCAAGCAAATGGCGGGTATACCCTCCAACACTAACTTGACCCTTCTCTGCTTGGCCATAAATCACTACTGACATTGCTTGCTCGACAGCTCGCACCTGAAATCCTGCAGGGCCACAAACAAACTTCATTCAACATACCCCTCGAAGACCTCAAAAGTCTCCTGTAACGCCTGGGTTACGACCTGGGAGATACGTCCAGTTGTCAACCGCGCTCCAGTGGCAGCAATGGTGCGAAAGGAGGCCGAGACGCACTCTTTGATGTATTCCTTGATCTCTTTCAAACGGCGCACAGCGACCAGAGCCGATGACGCTTTTTCTTGGACGGTTTTCCCCAGATCAAGCTCGTACCGATGGAACACATCCATTGCAGTGAAACGCTCGATCGCGTAGGCCCGTTCCTCCGGCGCCAGATTGAGCAGATCGGCTTTGGGGTGCTTCACGAGCACATCGGACAACGACCCCCTGATCGAGGCTCGCTCTGCTTCCGCATCCTGAGTTCCATCGACTGGCCGGATAGCCTCGACTAACGCATCCATGACTTCCGAGGCAGATCGACCGTTCAGCAATACGGGATCGATAGGGTTCGCATTAGTCTGGCTGGTTCCTTCAGCCACGGACTGAAGGGTGCCACCCAGTATCGCGGCAACTGCAGCCGTACCGCCAAATCGAGCCGTGGTGGTCTTGGCACCACCATAGCCATGTTTGACGTAGTGTCTCAGGCTGCGTTGAAGGCCACTGCGGTCACCATTCCTGGCATAGTCGCCCAAGCCTTTGCGCGCGCCGCCAAAGCGGCCTGGCGGCGCCAAGGGTGGTGGCGACTGTGGTGCCGTCTTGGGGTCGTCATCACCCTCAGGAAATCCGTCGGGCTGCCCATCCGGATCAGACTGATCATCTCCAGGATCTGGTGGCTCAGGTGCCGGGGGTCCTGGAGGTTGAGGAGGGACAGAAGGTGGCGGTACCGGGGGCATTGGCGGCGTCCATGGGGGCACCATTGGCACCCCCTTGCCTGGCCCATCACTATTTTGGGACGTTCCCATTCAACTTCCTTATCGCGGCCTTTACGGGGGGACTGACATCAAGGCTTTGCCAGTGATCGAATACAGACTTCGCCCAGCTCTCATCTTTGAGCTTGGGCACGATCCCAGCCTGAATCTGTGCAGGTGGGCGTTCTTTCAAAAAAGCGGCAAGGCGCGGCCCCTGCAAACCATCGATGCCAGCTATGACCAGCATCGCATCCAGAATAGGTGGCACACCCCATTCCTGCTCATCACCAGCCTTGTCAAGCAGTCGATCCATGATGACGTTGACTTCGGCAGGGACAATCTGCCCAAGAGCCGCCTTGAGCTGAGGCGCCATATCGGGCGAATCGAGCAATGCGGTCAGAAGCTCGGCAGCCTTCGAGGAGATACGGTCTTCGTCGGTGATGATAGGTGCATGTTCGCGGCTGACGTAGATGGCACCGCGCAAGTCCTTATCCGCCAGTGCAGGTGGCAGGGCTAGCCACTCTTTCACAAAGGGGTGATCCCATGGTTGACCCAAGGACAACTCCTTGCCTTGCTTCGCATCCGTTTCCCAGTCGGCCAGCATCACGGGCTTGCCGTGCTTATCTGTCGCGACTGCCTTCATCAGTTCCTCGAAGGCTTTCGGATTGCCACTACGCTCAAACAACATCAGCTTGACCAGCGCCGCCTCATCGACACCCACACCGTGAGCACGTGAAATGCTCATCCGGATCGCCAAGGCATTCAAAAAACGCTTTATGAGCCGAGGGTTGCCGTGGATACCGGACGCCGAAGTCATCACCGCAGCAAGACGCTCGGCAGTGTCGAATTTCCCGATGAGCTCGGGTTCGTAGCTCGTGGACAGGGATTGCATGAAAGCGCGGTCAACCCGACCACCTTGCCATGTTGTCCGAAGCTGATCGCGAACTTTGACGCGAATAATCTCGATCTCGTCCTTGGGCAATCCACTGTTCTCAGTGAACAGCATCATCATGTATGCCCGGACTTCCTGCGTGCCTAGCGGCGGCACCCGAATGGGAACCTGGATCAGTTTGTCGAAGTAGCTGGTGACCAGCACATCATCTGGGACGCCGCTGAAATGCCGGCGCACCGCATGCTTGATCATCTCGTTGTCAGCAGCAATAACGAAGGCGGTGTTACGCAGGAACAAGAACAGCCGGATGGCCTCAAGCGTCGAAATGGTGGTTTCGGGCAGGCAGCGATCCAGATCGTCGATCAACACCACAAGTGTGACACCCAACTCATCCAAGACAGCCTCGAAGTTGTCCCGAAGCGCCTGAATCTCCTTGGGCGGCGAAGGCTTCTTGGGCTTAGCCTTGATGAGTTGCTTAGCTTCATCGACAGCCTTACCAGCCTGCTCATGCGTTGCGCTAACTGTCTCCTGATTGATGTCCCCAGACCACCAATGCTTGGCCACGCTCCACACATCGCCGACCAGGCCGGGCATCGGCATACCAGCAGCAACCGAAACAGCGGCACCGCCCATGATCTTGGCTACCCGTAGCCAATTCACCCGCTCACCCAACTCGTAAACTTTGTCGAGTGCGGTCTGCCGCGCCTCCGCCTCTTCCTGCAGGCGGGACGCGATGACATCCATCAGCGCAGCACGAGCATCATCGTACCCTTGGTACAGCCAAGCATTGAACTCGACGAAGACAAAGTCTTTCTCTGGTTTCTTACCTGACTCTCGAGGATTGCGCAACGACGCTTGGATCAGCTTGATCATCGACGACTTGCCGGCACCCCAGGCACCAGAAACGCCGATAGAAATGGGACGCCCATTAGCCTGATAGACAATCTCTGCAACGGTGTCGGCGACCCCAGAAAAATTGAGGAAGTCTTTATCTGTTTCGTTATCGACCCACACCATTTCCCTCCTTGGCAGCAGTGAGCATAAAGCTACGCTGATATACCCACAGTATTGAATTCGAGGCGGATGAAGGCAACTTGCCATTCATTATTAAAATAACCGACTGAGCTAAATCTTGTGACAGCCCACCGTCCAGTTCCACCCAAAAACTCAGATATCCTCGAGCAGACACTCCCCAGTGTGCCTGCTATTATATATCCCCTTGTATCCTGTATAGCACACTATCAATGCGACGTTTAACCCAAAATTGACCTATGGTAAGAAAGTGGGCAATGTCATTTTTCACTAATGAATGATAATTGAGATACAATCAACCATGAAGATGGTAGGAGCTGCGCAAGCTTTGCAGCGCGTAATATGAACGCCACTACAGTGTTAATACAGCTCGGGGAAGCGGTAGTAATGGCTAAAATGAATACTCATCACTATGACGTCCAAATTCGAGAGTTCATCTCCCACGATTAATGGCGAATATCACGTGATGATACTTCTTTGATTTTGGTGATAAAGCGCACCTCTATATAAGCAGCAGGCAATTCTTCACCATCCTATCATCTGAATCACCATTTTTTATGTCGTTTTCTTCTTGCGCTACTAGCAGCAACTCATGCTTACTGCATCGATAGAAAAATCCAATTGAAGATTATCGCAAGCTCAACTCTAAGGTGTCGATGATTGTTGCCATCCTGACTGAGATTTATAAGATGCTTTATTAACTAGATTCTGATAAATGAGGAATATTATTATCAATATATAAAAGGCTATTGACATATATTTTTTAAGACTTAAAAATTGCGTAAAAATCCATACGTCAACTAAATAGGCGTTTCGATTTATCCTTACATAATGCCGAAACAATCACCATCTCCATTCTTATTTTTCCACAAGATTTTCGCCCCACCTTTGAAAATCGATCATTAGCTTTTCAATATACTAATAAATCAGTTTATGAGTAGCACCCTGCAGACCTTAAAAAAGAGCCTTATGTACAGGGCTGATGTATCTAAATAATACTCATGACCACATAAAAATTTACATTTTGCATGGTTACAAACCACCTAAAAATCATCAACAGATAATTTTACACTCTAAAAAAATAACCCCCTATGAATGAGGGGGTTCAGATATAAACTTTACACTGTTATCTCAGGTCGCCTCTAGAAGGGAATATCGTCGTCGAAATCGTCGAAATTGTTCTGAGGCGCGGCAGGTGGCTGCTGAGGCGCACGTTGTTGTGGCGCGCTCTGCTGGCCGTAGTTGCCACCGCCCTGAGGGGCGTTATTGTTCTGCTGATAACCGCCGCCGCCCTGAGGCTGGCGAGACTGCTGAGGAGCAGACTGCTGGTAACCTCCCTGATCGTAACCACCACCCTGGTTCATGTTGTCGTAGTTACCGCCGCCGCTGTTATCACCACGGCCATCCAGCAACTGCATGGAACCTGTCATATCGACCACAACTTCGGTGGTGTAACGGTCCTGACCGCTCTGGTCCTGCCATTTACGGGTTTGCAGTTTGCCTTCGATATACAGCTTGGAGCCTTTACGTGCGTACTGGCCAACCACTTCCGCCAGACGACCGAAGAACACGACACGGTGCCATTCAGTACGCTCGTTCATCTGCCCGGTGTTTTTGTCTTTCCAGCTTTCACTGGTCGCCAGGTTGATGTTGGCTACCGCGTTTCCATTAGGCATGTAGCGAACTTCCGGGTCGGTTCCCAGGTTACCAATGAGGATGACCTTGTTGACACCACGTGCCATGTCTTTCTCCCGCGATGTTGAGACAGCCGCCGGTCGCACCGGCCGCTGGAATGTCGAATGAAGTGAGGTTTACTCTAGAAAAAGACTGGATATTTGTCCAGCCTTCAATAAGCCTCAGAGGGTTTGGCACAAGAGTATGGCGAGATTTAGGGCTTCTATCAACAAGCCATTCAGGACGGGCAGTCGTGACTGCTCTCCAGCCCTTGCGGCACCGAGTCGATGGCGTTATCACGGATTTCCGCAACGAAGTCATAGCTGTCACCGGGGAACCAGGAGCGGGTAAATTCAACGCGCTGCTCGTCAGCGCCGATACCGATACGCTCGATATAAAGCACTGCACTTTCCGCCGGAATCTGCAGGAGTTCCGCCCGGGTGGCATCAATGGAAACAGCACGCAGTCGCTGCAAGGCCCGCACGGGGCGGACGCCCTGCTCATCCATCAAACGGTAGAGTGAATCCTCGACAGTAAAGGGATTGGCGATGATACGTGTTGGCACCGCCGCCCACTCAATGGCCATCGGCTGATGATTGGCAAATCGCAGGCGATAGAAACGTACCACTTCCTCGCCTTCCTCCAGCTGCAGCGCACGACGTTCATCGTCATGGGCAACGCCAAGAGAGCGATCCAGCCAGCGGGAAAAAGTCACCATGCCGCGCTCCTGCATCACTTCGGTGAAGCTTTTCAGGCGGTTCAGCGGTTGCTCGACACGTTCGCTGACAAAGGTGCCTGCGCCCTGGCGCTGTATACAGATGCCCTCTTCCACCAGCCGATCCAGCGCCCGGCGCACCGTCACGCGGGAGACATTCATCTGGGCAGCGAGATCCCGCTCTGAAGGCAGGGCTTCGCCGGATTTGAGACGACCTTCACGAATCGTACTGCGAATCAGACCGTACAGCTGCAGATAGAGCGGCGTCGCCGAGGCTTTAAGTTGCTCGGCCGGGCCAAGTAGCTGGTTAACAAATGCCGCTTTCATGGATTCCTTGATGTTCCCCCGTTGCCGTCCGTTTCAGGCAGTGGGCTGCATGGTATCCCTCACCCCGCCCCTCGCCAAGTTGAACAACGCTTTCATTGCATCCGCTTAGACTATCCGTGGCAAGGCCAGACCATCCTCGGTAAACAGGTGCGCCTGCGCTGGTTCAAAGCCCAGCATCAGTTTACTGCCGACACTGAGGGGAATGTGTCCGTCAATTTTGGCAATCAGCTCCATGCCCTCTGCGGCTTCCAGATAGACATAACTCAGCTCGCCCAGCTCTTCGAGCAAGGTGACTGCACAGGAGAAATGCGTTGTCGCCGTTTCACTCAGACGCAGATGTTCCGGGCGAATTCCCAAACTGACACTCTGACCGGCTTTAAGGCTATCGCCCTTGACGGCAACTGTGGCCAGCGTGCCGTCCGCCAACACCACCTGAACCTGCTCCGTCGTGGCACTTTCGACTTTTGCGGGCAGCATGTTCATGCGTGGCGAGCCAATAAACTCAGCAACGAAGCGAGTTCGCGGATGGTGATACAGCTCCAGCGGCTGTCCGCACTGTTCGATGCGGCCTTCATTCATCACTACAATTTTGTCCCCCAGCGTCATGGCTTCCACCTGATCGTGGGTGACATAAATAATAGTGGCACTCAGCTCCTGATGCAGCTTGCCCAGCTCAACGCGGGTTTGCACGCGAAGGGAAGCATCCAGGTTCGATAGCGGCTCATCAAAGAGAAAGACTTTTGGGTCACGCACGATGGCGCGACCAATGGCAACACGCTGACGCTGGCCGCCGGATAACTCGCGCGGCAAGCGCTCCAGCAGATGATCAATCTTCAGTTTGCGCGCTGCTTCGACGACTTTCTCGCGGATAGCGTCCTTGCTGGCTCCGGCAATCTTGAGGCCGAAGGCCATGTTCTTGTAGACACTCATGTGCGGGTATAGCGCATAGGACTGAAACACCATGGCAATGCCGCGCTCGGCCGGGCTCTGGTGGTTGACCTCTTCGCCATCAATCAGCAAGGAGCCTTCGGAGATGTCCTCAAGGCCCGCCAGCAGACGCAATAACGTGGATTTCCCACAGCCGGATTCACCGACCAGCACCACGAACTCACCGTCCTTGATGTCCAGGTCAATGCCGTGCAACACGCCGACATCCTTGAAGCGTTTTTTCAGATTTTTCAGTTGTACGTTAGCCATCAGTCAGTCTCGCAATAAGTTTCTCTATCAGCAGGCATGCCATTACTTCACTGCTCCTGCGGTCAGGCCGCGGATCAGCTGGCGCGAGAAGATCAGATAGAGAATCAGTACAGGCACGATGGCCAAGGTCAGGGAAGAGAGCACGGCATTCCAGTCCGTCACGTACTGGCCGACGAATTGCTGCACTCCCAGAGTGATCGTGCGGCTTTCCTCACCGGGCGCCAGAATCAGCGGGAACCAGAGGTCATTCCAGATCGGGATCATGGTGAACACCGCAACGGTCGCCATCGCCGGACGCAAGAGCGGCAGAATGACACTGAAGAAAATCTTGTACTCACTCACGCCATCACAGCGCGCCGCTTCTTTAAGTTCATTGGGAATAGTGCGCACAAACTCCGAGAGGATATACACCGCCAACGGCAATCCCTGGGCGATATAAACCAGCACCAGTGCTGTCAGGGTGTTGACCAGATCCAGCTTCACCATGAGATCAAGAATACTCACCGTGCCCAGACGAATCGGAATCATGATGCCCATGGCAAACAGCGCCGCCAGCACCCAGTTGCCGCGAAAGCGATACTCCGTCAGCGCCCAGGCCGCCATGGCGCCAAGCAGCAGTACCAAACCCACAGCCACCACGGTGACAATCAGCGAGTTATAGGCATAGAGGCCAAAATCCGAGCGGGTCAGCACCTGCTCGAAACCTCCCAAATGCAGCGTCTCGGCAGTGGGCAGTGCCATCGGGTCCCGAAAAATGGCTTTGCGGCTTTTAAAGGCATTCACAATGATCACCAGAATCGGGAACAGCGCGATCAGGGTGTAAATAATCAGCACGGCATGCACGCTCAAGGCTTTCGAGTGCCGCCGCGTCTTTGCTAACCAGGACATGGTTTCTCCTTTTTGGCGTCGGCTCTCAGAGCTGGAAGCGATTAATACGGCGCTGAATAAACAGCAGGAAGATCATGACGCCCACCAGAATGATCAGGAACATCAGGGTGGCGACGGCCGCGCCCATGGAGGGGCTGCCCTGCTGTAGCTGGAAGCCAAAGAAGGTGCGATAGAAAAACGAGCCCATGATATCCGTCGAGAAATTCGGCCCGGCAAGCGCCCCTTTAACGGCGTAAATCAGCTCGAAGGCATTGAAGTTGGCCACGAAGGTCAGAATCGACACCATGGCAATCGTCGGCAGAATCAGCGGCAGTTTGATGTTCCAGAACACCTGCAACGGATTAGCACCATCGACCACACCGGCATCGACAATCTCATCAGGAATATTCAGCAGTGCCGCATAGATCAGCATCATCGGGATACCAACAAACTGCCATACGGAAATAAAGCCAAGGGTAATCAGCGCGGTACTTTGCTTGCCCAACCAGGCATCAAAGTAATTGCCAAGGCCGATGGCGTACATAAAGTTTTCGGCAATGCCCCAAATCGGGCTTAGCAGCAACTGCCAGACAAAGCCGATAATCACCACCGACAGCATGGTCGGCATAAAAATCAGGGTGCGATAGGTATTTCGCAGGCGCAGCTTGGGCGAACTGAGCAGTACCGCCAGCAATAATCCAATCGGGTTTTGCAGCAGCATGTGGATAAAGAAGAATTTGAAGTTATTCCACAGGGCATTCCAGAACGCATCAGACCAGGCATCATCCGTCAGCAGCGTGACGAAGTTCTGCAGGCCGACAAAGCCTGAGGAATGTCCATTCTGGCCATCGCCAAAGAGGCTCAGAATCAGGGTATCAATCAGCGGGTAAACGCTGAAGGTCAGGTAAATGGCCAATCCCGGAACCAGAAAAACCAGGATATGCCAGGGAAAGGCGCGGCGACTCGGTGCCTTCATGGGAACTCTACCTCGGCAGGTGCATCAGGGTATCACCGGCAGCAACGCCACCGGTGACTCACACCCTTTTACGCGTGATTATTTCTGATGCGGGGCATACCACTTGGAGAGCCCGTCTTCGAGCTGCTCGGTTGCCTGCTTCGGCGTCAATGTACCGTTGATCACCTGAGCACTGACGTTCCAGAGTTCATTCTCTAGGTTAGGCGTACCGCGAGAGAGAATCTGGTAGGAGTTGCGGATGGTGGTCTTGCACTCCTGGCGCCAGCTGACAAATTCCTGTGCGACCGGATCCTTGATCTGCACCGGTGATTTCGACAGCGGGAAGAAGCCAGGTGAAGCATTGGCAAACAGCTGAGCAAACTCTTCGCTGGCCATCCAGTTCAGGAAGTTTTTTGCGGCTTCCTGATGCTTGCTACTGGCATTAATCCCCATACCGATATCCGTATGGTCACTGATGTAGCAGCTGTCCTGACCGTCCGGAACCGGTGGTTTGAAGGCGCCGAATTCAAAATCAGCCTGTTGATTAAAGGTCTGAATATCCCAGGAGCCGGCAGGGTAAATCGCACCGCGTCCCAGAGAGAACAGGTTCTGAGCATCAGCGTATTTAAGCGATTGATAACCGCGCTTCATGTAAGGTGCCCACTTGGCCAGCTCATCAAAGGTTTTCACATAAGGCTCATCGGTGAATTTGGCAGAGCCATCAATCAGCGCCTTACGTCCTTCTTCGCCCTTCCAGTAATTCGGGCCGATATTCTGAAAGCCCATGGTCGCGGCTTCCCACTGATCGGCAGTGCCCATCACCAGTGGCGTGTACTGGCCGTCATCTTTGATTTTCTTCAGCACATCAAAGAACTCACTCTCGGTCTTGGGCACGTTCAGGCCAAGCTCCTTGAAGATTTCCTTGTTGTAGATAAAGCCATGAATCACTGAAGCCAGCGGCAGACAGAACTGTTCGCTGCCATCATCCGTTTGCCAGGCAGTCTTGGCGACATCGGAATACTCATCCAGGCCCGGCAAACCATTCAGTTTGCTCAGGTAGCCTTTTTTGTAGAGTTCCAGCGAGGCGTCAAAGGGGCGACAGGCGATGAGATCACCGGCAGAGCCTGCAGACAGTCGGGCTTGCAGAGCCGAGTTGTATTCTGTCGGAGGGGTCGGCGTGAACTTGACGTCGATATCCGGATGCTTTTTCTCGAAGGCAGGAATGATGGTGTCATTCCAGATGTTGGCATCATCGCTGCGCCAGCTTTCGATGCTGATTTGCTCGGCTGCCATAGCCGCAGAACTCAGGGTAAGGCCTGCGGCCAGTGCTGTCAGGCCCAGCCAGCGCCGAGGGGTAGTAACTTCCGACATATCCGCTCTCTCACAATTAATCAGGTGGTAGGGTGTGGTTATTATTTTCAGACGGTCTCAGTTCACGCTTCAAAAATACCAAACTAATACCACTACTAATCCACTTGCAAGACCAACGGCTAAATTTTTTTCATAAAATGCCGTATTGACAGAATATTTATAATTAACGCCTAATAACTGGACTCTTATTGGTATCTAATTCATCTTTATTGGTATCCAGCCGCTGGCTATCGATTAACGAGCAAAGGCCTCCTCTGCCATGCGTGTCATCATCGTTGAGTCTCCGCAAGCTGTGGCACAGTGCGCGGCAGATCTGGTCTGCCAGCAACTCAGACAGCATCCTGACTCGGTACTGGGCCTGGCCACCGGCAGCACACCGGTGGCGTTGTATCAGGCGCTAATACAACGCTATCGGTCGAATCAGCTGAGCCTTTCGCAGACCACCAGTTTCAATCTGGATGAATATGTAGGTTTACCGCCCTCTCATCCCCAGAGCTACCGACATTTCATGGAGGAGCAGCTCTTTCGCCATACGGATATCGATCCCGGCAAGACCCATGTTCCTGACGGCATGAGCGATACAGAACAAAGCGCCAGTGCCTATGAACAGGCGATCAGTGACGCAGGCGGCATTGATCTGCAAATTCTGGGTATTGGTCAGAATGGTCACATCGGCTTTAACGAACCGGGCTCTAGCCTGTCGTCCCGGACGCGCGTCAAAACCCTGACGCCGAGCACGCTGGAGGCAAACCGGCGCTTCTTTGCCGATGACGAGTTTCAGCCCCATCTCGCCATTACCATGGGAATTGGCACTATTCTCGATTGCCGTCAGGTATTATTGCTCGCCACAGGTAAAGCCAAGGCCGAAGCGATTCGCCGCTGCGTCGAAGGCCCCCTGAGCGCGGCCTGCCCGGCGTCCAGCTTGCAATTGCATCAACATGCCACGGTGCTTGTCGATGCCGATGCTGCATCAGGCCTTGAGCATTCCGAGTATTACCGCTGGTGTGAGGAACAACGCCAGCGACTGGGTCACCCATCAGGACATTAAATGGACAGGCATTACCTTGTTGGTATCGATGGCGGCGGCACCAGCTGTCGCGCACGACTGACGGATATTGAAGGCAACATCCTCGGGGAAGCCAAGACCGGCACCGCTAACCCGCGCGCTGGTCTGGAACAAGCATGGCATAACATCACCGCCAGTATTGCCGAGTGTTTTACTCAGGCTGGCCTGCCATCGTCTGCCTACGCAAACACCGCTGTTGGCCTCGGCCTTGCGGGGACGAATCAGCTCGAAGAACAGCGACAAATTCTGTCGATGCCCCACCGTTTTGCTCGCGTGAACCTCTTCACCGATGCCCACGCGGCCTGCCTCGGTGCTTTCTCTGGCGGAGATGGCGCTATTCTTATTCTTGGCACAGGGAGCTGCGCACTCGCCCATGTGGGTGGTGAGTTTCATGTGGTGGGGGGCTGGGGATTCCCGCTGTCCGATCAGGCCAGTGGCGCCTGGATGGGTCTGCAGCTGTTGAGCCATACCCTGACAGTGCTGGATGGGCTGGCTCCCGCTTCTCCACTGAGTGAGCGTATTGCGTCCCACTTTGACCACAGTCGCGCCCGTTTTGTCAGTTGGCAGAATACCGCCCAGCCACGGGATTATGCCGGGTTTGCTCCCTGGGTTTATGAAACCCCTGCTGATCCTCTCGCCGCCCGCATCCTCAACGAGCAGGCAGAATGGATCAGTCGCTTTGTAGTGCGCCTTCGCACACTCGGCGCATCGCACACCGCATTAATGGGAGGACTGGCACAGGTCGTCCTTCCCCATCTTCCGAACGAGTTACACCCGTACCTTCAGCCTCCTCAGGGTGACGCGATGGACGGTGCACTTTACATGGCTCGTCACGGCACAGGATTTACAGCATGACCCAGACGTACTTCGCACCATTGCTCTTCGACGGCGAACAGTGGCATGAACAGCAGGTTGTCACCCTTTCTGCAGGCAAAGTCAGTCAGTGTGAAACTTATAACGCTCGCGAGCATGGGCATCTGGCCAAAGAGGAGCTGGAAGGCATGCTTGCTCCCGGCTTTATTGATGTACAGGTCAATGGTGGGGGCGGCGTCCTGTTCAACCATCAACCGGATACCGAAGGCTTAAGGACTATCGTTGATGCTCATCGAGCCTTTGGAACAGTCGCGCTGATGCCCACCCTGATCACCGATGACAACACTGTCATGACTGCAGCGCATCGTGCGATTACCCAAGCACTGAGTGATCAGCCCGTCCCTGGCGTGGTGGGTGTTCACTATGAAGGTCCATACCTGAACAGGCTACGCAAAGGGGTTCATGACGAAGAAAAGATTCGTCAGGCTGATCTCCCTTTCCTGCAGCCACTACTGAATATTCCCGCGTCAGGCCGCGTGATGGTGACACTGGCACCGGAGCTCGCCCCGGAAGACTTTATCGAAACACTGGAACAAGCAGGCGTCCTCATTTGCGCAGGTCACACAGCGGCGACCTATGCGCAAGCCATGACCGGTTTTGCCAAAGGTATTCGTGGCGTGACCCATCTTTTTAATGCCATGAGCCCACTGACAACCCGTGAGCCTGGTATGGCAGGCGCAGCCATGGATGCCTGGGAACCCTGGTGCGGGATTATCGTCGATGGCCATCATATTCATCCGGCAACCCTGCGCATCGCGGCCAAGGCCAAAGGTACGGAAAAGCTCATGCTGGTGACTGATGCTATTCACAGTGTCGGAATGGCTGAAAACAAGCTGGATTTTCTAGGTAAAACCATCAGCATTCAAAACGGGCTGGTCACTACCGCGGATGGCACACTGGCTGGCTCCAATCTGGATATGGCCAGTGCCGTGCGTAATGCCCTCGCTTTTGGTATGGGTGACAATACAGCCGTACTACAAATGGCAAGCCGTAACCCTGCTCACTTTCTTCGACTGGACAACCAACTCGGCTATCTTAAGCCTGGTTATCGCGCCTCTCTGGTGAATCTGGATGAGAACTGGCAGGTACGTCAGACTTGGATCGATGGCGAAAACAGGCGTCACTAGAGCACTGGATATAAAAACAGTAACAGAATGTCCTTGAGTTCTCCCTTTAGACCGAATCTTGCAGACCCTATAATGGGAGATTCCGCCGAAAACTGATGGGAGACCTGGATGGAAACGATCCTGGTTCGTGGTGCCCGTACCCACAACCTCAAGAATATCGATGTCGATTTACCTCGCGACAAGCTGATTGTGATCACCGGCTTGTCCGGCTCAGGTAAATCCTCACTGGCCTTTGACACCCTCTATGCCGAAGGCCAGCGGCGTTATGTCGAATCGCTTTCGACCTATGCACGCCAGTTCTTATCGATGATGGAAAAGCCTGATGTTGACCACATCGAGGGCCTGTCTCCAGCCATTTCCATTGAGCAGAAATCCACCTCCCATAACCCCCGCTCTACCGTCGGCACTATCACCGAAATCTATGACTACCTGCGTCTTCTTTACGCACGAGTCGGTCAGCCAATGTGCCCTGACCATCACCTGCCTCTGGAAGCCCAAACTGTCAGTCAGATGGTGGATCAGGTGCTGGCGCTTGAGGAGGGTGCACGACTGATGCTTCTTGCCCCGGTGATTCAGGGTCGTAAGGGCGAGCATGCCAATATTCTGCAAAACCTTCGTGCCCAGGGCTTTGTCCGTGCGCGAATTGATGGCGAGCTGTATGAGCTTGATGAAGCGCCTGCACTGGATAAAAAGCGCAAGCACACCATCGAGGTCGTGGTTGATCGCTTTAAAGTGCGGGATGATCTGCAGCTGCGATTGGCAGAAAGCTTTGAAACGGCGCTGAATCTTAGCGATGGCATCGCCAAAATTACCTGGATGAATGAAGACAAGGCGGAATTAGTCTTCTCATCCCGTTTTGCTTGTCCTGAATGCGGTTACAGCATCAGTGAACTTGAGCCACGCCTGTTCTCCTTCAACAATCCCCATGGAGCTTGCCCTAGCTGTGATGGGCTTGGCGTAAAGCAGTATTTTGATCCTTCGCGTGTCGTTCAGGATGAAAGCAAAAGTCTGGCCGAAGGCGCGATAAAAGGCTGGGATAAACGCAGCCACTACTACTTTCAGCTGCTCCATGCGGTGGCTGAGCACTACGGTTTTTCACTCGACACGCCTTTCATCGACTTGTCCCCACCTCAGAAAGACGCGGTACTTTACGGCACCGGCAAGGAGAGTGTGAACTTTTCCTACGCGTCTGATCGTGGGACGCGCATTGCCCGCGCTCATCCTTTTGAAGGCATTCTGCCTAACATGGAACGCCGCTATCACGATACGGATTCATCTTCGACCCGGGATGATCTGGCGCAATATCTGACTATGACCAAATGCCCCAGCTGTGAAGGAACGCGTCTTCGCAAAGAGGCTCGTCATGTTTTTATTAATGAAAAGAATCTGCCGGAAGTCGTACGCAAACCGATTGGCGAGTGTTTTGACTACTTCAACAGTCTGACCCTTAGCGGTAAGCGCGGTGAAATCGCCGGAAAAATTCTCAAAGAAATCTGCGCACGCCTCGGCTTTCTCGTAAACGTGGGACTTGAATACCTGACCATGGAACGCAGCGCAGACACACTCTCAGGTGGAGAAGCCCAGCGTATCCGTCTCGCCAGCCAGATTGGGGCCGGTCTCGTCGGTGTGATGTATATCCTCGATGAGCCTTCTATTGGTCTGCACCAACGTGACAATGATCGGCTGCTGAAAACCCTCACTCAGCTTCGGGATCTGGGCAATACCGTTATTGTCGTGGAGCATGATGAAGATGCGATTCGTCTGGCAGACCACGTCCTCGATATCGGGCCAGGCGCTGGAGTTCATGGGGGAACCATAACAGCACAAGGCACGCCTGAAGAAGTCATGAGCAATCCTGACTCACTGACAGGACAGTACCTGAGCGGAGCCCGGGAAATCGCCGTTCCCAAACAAAGAACTCCCTTTGATCCCGAAAAAGTGCTGAAACTTGACGGTGCCAGCGGTAATAACCTGCAAAATGTTGATTTGGAGATTCCTGTTGGACTCTTCACTTGTGTGACCGGTGTTTCTGGCTCAGGTAAATCGACACTCATCAATACTACGTTGCACCCACTCGCTGCACGAGCACTCAACGGCAATACTACACTTCAGGCTTCACCCCATAAGAAAATTACCGGCCTTGATCAGTTCGATAAATGCGTTGATATCGACCAGAGCCCTATCGGCCGCACTCCCCGATCAAACCCTGCAACCTATACCGGCATTTTTACCCCGATTCGTGAACTCTTCTCAGGAACACAGGAAGCCCGCTCTCGGGGCTATAAGCCTGGCCGGTTCAGCTTCAACGTTAAAGGTGGACGCTGCGAGGCTTGTCAGGGTGATGGCGTCATCAAGGTAGAAATGCACTTCCTGCCTGATATCTACGTGCCATGTGATGTGTGTAAAGGAAAACGCTATAACCGCGAGACCCTGGAAATCACCTACAAAGGTAAGAATATCCACGAAGTACTGGATCTGACAGTCGAAGATGCTCTTGCATTCTTCTCGGCAGTGCCAATGATTGCTCGCAAACTTCAAACACTGATGGATGTCGGCCTTTCGTATATTCGCTTAGGACAAAGTGCCACCACGCTATCTGGTGGTGAAGCTCAGCGTGTCAAACTGGCGAAAGAGCTGTCAAAACGCGATACAGGCAAAACCTTATATATTCTTGATGAACCAACAACCGGCCTGCATTTCTATGACATTCAGCAATTATTAAATGTTCTTCACAGACTAAGGGATCATGGCAATACGGTTGTGGTTATTGAGCATAACCTTGATGTTATTAAAACAGCTGACTGGCTGGTTGATCTTGGGCCGGAGGGAGGCAGCAAGGGCGGCCAGATTATTGCCAAAGGTACACCGGAGCAGGTAGCAGCGAAGAAATCATCACACACCGGCGTATTCTTAAAACCACTACTAGCCAGAAGCGTTCAAAAAACGGCTTAAACGTAATGTTTAGCAAGCAAAAAGCCCTGCAAATGCAGGGCTTTTTTATGGTCCACCACCAAAGAAATCCTCGGAACTATTCCGGCTAGAGCAGATATTTCTTCATAAAGTACAGGCGAAAAAAAACCCACAGTTAACTGTGGGTTTTATTATTCAGCTTTAGACCTGAACTTATTCGCCAGCTTCGTCGCCGGAGAATCCAGGACGGTCAACCAGCTCAACGTATGCCATAGGCGCGCTGTCACCAGCACGGAAGCCACACTTCAGGATACGGATATAACCGCCTGGGCGAGCTTCATAACGTGGACCCAGTTCGTTGAACAGTTTGCCGACAGCTTCTTTGCTACGAGTGCGAGAGAAAGCCAGACGACGGTTAGCAACGGAGTCAACCTTAGCCAGAGTAATCAGCGGCTCTGCAAAGCGACGCAGTTCTTTGGCCTTCGGCAGAGTGGTCTTGATCACTTCGTTCTCGAACAGCGAAACCGCCATGTTTTTAAACATGGCCTTACGGTGTGCGCTGGTACGGTTAAAGTGGCGACCGCTTTTACGATGACGCATGTCTCTAATTCCTTACCAAACTTTAGTGTTGGTAGCTAAGTGGTCAGGATGCAGCTTTATCGTCATTGCGCAGGGAGGCCGGGGGCCAATTCTCCAAACGCATGCCAAGCGACAGACCACGGGAGGCCAACACATCTTTAATTTCAGTCAAAGACTTCTTGCCCAGGTTGGGAGTCTTGAGGAGCTCCACTTCAGTACGCTGGATAAGATCGCCAATGTAATAAATGTTTTCTGCTTTCAAACAGTTAGCAGAACGAACGGTCAGTTCGAGTTCATCTACCGGACGCAGAAGGATAGGATCAAATTCCTCTTCTTCTTTGACAGGCTCTGGCTCTTTATCAGCTTCCAGATCGACAAACACCGCAAGCTGCTGCTGCAGAATGGTCGCAGCACGACGGATAGCTTCTTCAGGATCAATGGTACCATTGGTTTCCAGATCAATGACGAGCTTGTCCAAGTCGGTGCGCTGCTCAACACGAGCACTTTCTACAACATAAGCAACACGGCGAACCGGGCTATAGCTGGCATCCAGCTGCAAGCGACCGATTACACGATTTTCTTCGTCCGCTGCAAGACGGTTGTCTGCAGGTACATAACCACGACCACGATTTACTTTCAGCTGAGCAGAAAGAGTACCGGCTTCGTTAAGATGCGCGATAACGTGGTCAGGGTTAATGATTTCTACGTCATGAGGCAGCTCAAGATCTGCTGCAGTGACGACACCGGGGCCTTTCTTGTTCAGCTTCAGCGTCGCTTCTTCCCCGCTATGCATAGCAACAGCTACACCTTTGAGGTTCAGCAGAATCTCAATCACATCTTCCTGAACGCCTTCGATAGCGCTGTACTCATGAAGTACGCCATCAAACTGCACTTCACTAATAGCACATCCCGGCATTGAGGATAGCAGGATGCGACGCAGGGCATTACCCAAGGTGTGGCCGAAGCCCCTTTCCAGGGGCTCCAGGGTCACTTTTGCATGAGTCTTGCTGATTTCCTGCACGTCAATGTGACGTGGGGTTAGAAATTCGCTGACTGAACGCTGCATAGTTCCACCTAGTGTTGAAGTTGAACTGCTGGCTAATTACTTAGAGTACAGCTCAACAATCAGGTTTTCGTTGATATCAGAGGGCAGTTCGCTACGCTCTGGCTGTGCTTTGAAAACACCTTCCAGTTTGTTAGCGTCAACCTCGATCCACTGAACCGGAGCACGCTGAGCTGCAATTTCCAGTGCGCCTTTAATACGCAGCTGGTTTTTTGCTTTCTCACGTACTGCGACTACATCACCAGGAGAAACCTGGAAAGATGCTACGTTAACGGTACGACCGTTAACCTGGATCGCTTTGTGAGAAACAATCTGGCGTGCTTCTGCACGAGTTGAACCGAAGCCCATACGATAAACAACGTTATCCAGACGGCCTTCAAGCAACTTCAGCAGGTTTTCACCAGTTGCACCTTTCAGACGTGCAGCATCTTTATAGTAGTTACGGAACTGACGCTCCAGAACACCATAGATACGACGAACTTTCTGCTTTTCACGCAGCTGCAGACCATAGTCAGACAGACGTCCACGACGAGCACCGTGAACACCAGGCTGAGTGTCTGCTTTACATTTAGAATCAAGAGCACGAACGCCGCTCTTCAGGAACAGATCAGTTCCCTCACGACGAGACAGCTTGCACTTGGGTCCGATATAACGAGCCATTTACCGTCTCCTAGTTATACACGACGCTTCTTGGGCGGACGACAGCCATTATGAGGAATAGGCGTGACGTCTGTGATGTTGGTGATCTTGTAACCTACAGCGTTCAGAGCACGAACTGCAGATTCACGACCGGGACCAGGTCCTTTAACAAGGACGTCCAGGTTTTTCAGACCATATTCCAACGCTACCTGGCCGGCACGTTCAGCAGCAACCTGAGCTGCGAACGGGGTGCTCTTACGAGAACCACGGAAACCGGAACCACCTGCGGTAGCCCAAGACAGGGTGTTACCTTGACGATCAGTAATGGTCACAATGGTGTTGTTAAACGAAGCGTGGATGTGCGCTACGCCGTCAACGACCTGCTTCTTGACCTTTTTACGGGTACGAGCACTAGGCTTGGCCATACGAGAATTCCTTCGCTAACGCTTACTTGCGGATCGGCTTACGCGGACCCTTACGAGTGCGCGCGTTGGTCTTGGTACGTTGACCACGAACCGGCAAATTACGACGATGACGCAGACCACGGAAACAACCCAGGTCCATCAGTCGCTTGATGCTCATAGAGATCTCACGACGGAGGTCACCCTCAACAGTATGCTTGGCTACTTCGCCACGCAGAATGTCGAGAGTCTCGTCACTCAGTTCAGCGATTTTAGTAGTCTGAGCAATGCCAACAGCATCACACAACTGTTTAGCGGTAGTGCGGCCGATCCCATAGATGTAAGTCAGAGAGATCACCGCATGCTTATTGTCAGGAATATTGACGCCAGCTATACGGGCCATTCAATTTACTCCGATATATTGAGTCTGCTTCGTGGCAGACTACAGACAATACAGTACGATCCGTCAATCTGAGGCGCGATATATTAGCCACTAACGAGGGTTAGTGCAATCTGCAAGCCTCAGAAGAGCCGATCAGAGATTAACCCTGACGCTGCTTGTGACGGGGTTCAACTTTGCAGATCACGCGAACGGAACCGTTACGGCGAACGATCTTGCAGTTACGACAGATTTTCTTTACAGAGGCACGAACTTTCATGCTTCACTCCATAGAGTTCCAGAGGGTTTGGCGATCAAAGACCACCAAAGCCACGTAAGTTGGACTTTTTCATCAGGGACTCATACTGATGAGACATCAGATGAGATTGAACCTGAGCCATAAAGTCCATAACCACAACCACGACGATCAGTAGCGATGTTCCACCAAAATAGAAGGGAACATTCCACGCAACTACAAGGAACTGAGGCAACAGGGACACAGCCGTGATGTATAAACCACCAGCTAAGGTCAAGCGGGTCAGAACATTGTCAATATAACGTGCAGACTGATCGCCTGGACGAATACCAGGTATCAATGCGCCAGATTTCTTCAGGTTATCAGCGACATCCCGAGGATTAAACACGAGCGCAGTATAGAAGAAACAGAAGAACAGTATACTAATCGCAAACACCAGAAGATACAACGGCTGACCTGGTGAAAGGGCAAGAGAAATGCTATTCAGCCACTGAAAACTGCCACCGGTTCCACCTTGACCAAACCATTGGCTGATCGAAGCGGGGAAAAGCAGAATACTGGATGCAAAGATTGGTGGAATAACACCAGCCATATTGACCTTCAATGGAAGGTGACTGGTTTGCGCCGCATACATACGACGACCTTGCTGACGCTTTGCATAGTTGATTGTGATACGACGTTGACCACGCTCAACAAACACAACGAAAGCAATCGTTGCCACCGCCAAAACTGCAATTGCCAAAAGTACCAGAATGCTCAGATCGCCTTGACGGGCAGACTCGAAAGTCTGTCCGATTGCGCGAGGCAATCCTGCTACTATACCGGCAAAAATCAGGATGGAGATACCGTTACCAATGCCTTTCTCTGTCACTTGTTCGCCAAGCCACATCATGAAGACAGAGCCGGCGACCAAGGTAGAAACCGCAACAATATAGAAACCAACACCATCGCTGAAGGCGATCTGCTGTTTAGCTAAACCCACTGCCAGACCCAAAGCCTGGAAAGCAGCCAGCACAACAGTACCGTAACGCGTATATTGGGTGATTTTGCGACGACCACCCTCACCTTCTTTCTTGAGCTGCTCCAATTGCGGAACTACCACGGTCAGGAGCTGCATGATAATCGATGCTGAAATATAGGGCATAATACCCAGAGCAAAGATACTCATTCGCTCCAGAGCACCACCTGAGAACATGTTAAACAAGCTCAGAATGGTGCCCTGCTGCTGTTCGAACATGGCTGCAAGGCGATCGGGGTTGATCCCCGGCACTGGGATGTGAGCACCAATTCGGTACACAACAATCGCCATCAATACAAAGCGTAAACGTGCCCAGAGTTCTCCGAGACCGCTTTGTACTCCTGCCGGTAAAGTTCCTTGCTTAGCCATTGAACATTATTCCTCGACTTTACCGCCAGCAGCTTCGATTGCAGCTTTAGCACCAGCAGTGACACGCAGGCCACGGACGGTAACTGCTTTCGTTACTTCGCCAGACAGAATGATTTTCGCACGCTTGATGGCGCCATTGATGATATTGGCTGCACGCAGTGAAGCCAAATCAACAACATCACCCTCTACCGCTGCCAGCTCAGACAGACGAACTTCAGCAGTAGAGATAGCCTGAAGCGAAACAAAGCCGAATTTTGGCAGACGACGCTGAATTGGCATCTGACCGCCTTCAAAGCCTACGCGAATGCCGCCGCCACTACGTGACTTGGCACCTTTGTGACCACGACCTGCTGTTTTACCCAGACCGCTACCGATACCACGACCAACACGCTTAGCGGTTTTCTTGGCACCTTCACCTGGACTCAGGTTGTTCAGGAACATAATCTTCTCCTCACTCGGCCTCAACGCGAACCAGATAGTTCACTTTGTTGATCATGCCGCGAATGGAAGGGGTATCTTGCAGCTCAACGGTATGACCGATGCGACGAAGACCCAGACCAACTACGGTGGCGCGATGCTTTGGTTGCTTACCGAACGGACTGCGAACCAGAGTTACTTTCAATGTTTTAGACATGGTCAATTACCCCAGAATTTCTTCAACGGTTTTGCCACGCTTTGCAGCAATCTCTTCAGGAGATTTAGTCATCTGCAAGCCTTTGAAAGTAGCACGTACAACGTTAACTGGATTGGTAGAGCCGTAGCACTTAGCCAGAACGTTGTGAACACCTGCCATTTCGAGGACAGAACGCATAGCACCACCAGCGATTACACCAGTACCTTCGGATGCAGGCTGCATGTAAACCTTGGAAGCACCGTGGTTGGCTTTAACAGGATACTGGATAGTACCGCCATTAAGTTCAACCTTGATCATATTACGACGCGCAGCTTCCATGGCTTTGGCGATAGCAGCTGGCACTTCACGTGCTTTACCACGGCCAAAACCAACACGACCATTACCGTCGCCTACTACAGTCAAAGCGGTGAAAGCGAAGATACGACCACCTTTCACCACCTTGGCAACGCGGTTGACCTGAACCAGCTTTTCCTGGAGATCACCGTCTTTCTGTTGTTCAACGTTTGCCATCATTGCACCTTAGAATTCCAGTCCACCTTCACGAGCAGCATCAGCCAGAGCTTTAACACGACCGTGGTATTTAAAACCTGCACGATCGAAAGCAACCTTGGTGACACCTGCTTCCAGGGCACGCTTAGCCAGCAAAGTACCTACCTTGCTTGCTGCATCAGCGTTACCGGTCTGGCCACTACGCAGCTCTGTATCCAGAGTGGAAGCTTGTGCCAGCACACGCCCACCACAAGCAGAAAATACTTGTGCGTAGATGTGACGTGGGGTACGGAATACAGTCAGGCGACTCTGACCCAGTTCGCGCATTTTGTAACGACCGCGAGCGGCGCGACGCAAACGGGAAACTTTTTTCTCGTTCATAGAATCCTGCCTTACTTCTTCTTAGCCTCTTTGCGACGAACAACTTCGTCAGCATAACGGACACCCTTGCCTTTGTAGGGTTCCGGCGCACGGAAAGCGCGGATCTCAGCGGCTACTTGGCCAATCTGCTGTTTATCCACACCTTTCAGTACGACAGTCGTCTGAGAAGGACATTCAGCAGTTACACCGGCAGGGAGTTTGTATTCGATAGGATGGGAGAAACCCAGCGTCAGGCTAACAACATCACCTTTTGCCGCTGCACGGTAACCAACACCTACCAGCTCGAGCTTACGCTCAAAACCTTCGGACACACCAACAACCATGTTGTTGAGCAGTGCACGAGTAGTACCAGACAAAGCTTTAGACTGAACACCACCATCGCGAGCCACAACTTGCAGCTGGCCATCGGCCTGTTGAACTTCAACAGCAGCGTGAACGGTCAGACTTAGCTGCCCATTTTTACCTTTAACTGTCAGTTCCTGACCAGCCAGCTTAACTTCTACACCGGCAGGAATGACAACGGGCTTCTTAGCAACACGAGACATCTTCACATCCTCCTTAGAATACTGTGCAGATGACTTCGCCACCCACGCCTGCGGCGCGAGCTGCACGATCGGTCATCACACCTTTGGAGGTGGAAACGATGGCAATACCCAAACCGCCTTCAACCTTTGGCAGGTCGCTGCGGCTCTTGTACTGACGAAGACCTGGACGGCTTACACGCTTGATGCTCTCAATAACGGGCTTGCCTTCGTAATATTTCAGGTCGATGGTCAGGCTGGGCTTAACACCTTCTGCAACGCTGAAGTCAACGATGTAGCCTTCATCTTTAAGGACTTTAGCAACGGCGACTTTCAGTTTGGAAGAAGGCATTGTCACATTGGCATGGTTAGCCATGTGAGCATTGCGAATACGGGTAACCATATCCGCTAAGGTATCTTGCATACTCATTTAGTATTAACTCCTGAAAACTATTGTGCAGCAGGGTTTGGTTCGCAAACCGCTTACCAACTAGCTTTCTTCAAGCCAGGCACATCACCACGCATTGCCGCTTCGCGCAGCATAATACGTGACAGGCCAAACTTGCGATAAACCGCGTGTGGGCGGCCAGTCAGCTGACAACGATTCTGCTGACGGATCGGGCTAGCGTCACGAGGCAGCTTCTGCAGAGCCACCTGGGCTTCCCAACGCGCTTCATCAGAAGAGTTTGGGCTAGCAATAATTGCTTTCAGCTCAGCACGCTTGGCAGCGTACTTAGCAACGGTCGCGGCGCGCTTGGCTTCGCGATTTTTCATGCTTACTTTAGCCATGGTTCTCGTCTCCTTATTTACGGAACGGGAAGTTCAGAGCAGCGAGAAGGGCACGGCCTTCGTCATTGTTCCCGGCGGTGGTAGTAATGGTGATATCCATACCACGGAGTTTGTCTACTTTATCGTATTCAATCTCAGGGAAAATAATCTGCTCTTTGACGCCCATGCTATAGTTGCCACGACCGTCGAAAGACTTGCCGTTTAGACCACGGAAGTCACGGATACGGGGAACTGCGATGTCGATCAGACGATCCAGAAACTCCCACATGCGCTCGCCACGCAGGGTAACTTTACAGCCGATTGGCCAGCCTTCACGGATTTTGAAGCCTGCAACTGACTTACGAGCCAGCGTTACGATTGGCTTCTGACCGCTGATAGCAGTCATGTCCGCAACGGCATTCTCAATCTGCTTTTTGTCACCTACTGCTTCACCAACACCCATGTTCAGGGTGATTTTGGAGATGCGAGGAACCTGCATTGGGTTGTCGTAACCAAACTGCTCAGTCAGTTTGGCGACCACTTCATCTTTGTACAGCTTTTTCAAGCGGGACATGGCCAAACTCCTTAAGCACCAATAATTTCTTGAGTGGACTTGAAGATGCGCACTTTACTGCCGTCTTCAAGAACCTTGAAGCCAACGCGATCGCCTTTACCACTCTGAGGATTAAAAATCGCCACGTTGGAAGCTGCGATAGGCATTTCCTTCTCAACGATACCACCAGGCTGATTCAGCATGGGGTTTGGCTTTTGGTGCTTCTTGGCCATATTAATGCCAGAAACGATGAGGCGGTCATCCTTCAGGACAGCCTGCACTTTACCGCGCTTGCCCTTATCTTTGCCCGCAATAACGATTACTTCATCGTCACGTCTGATTTTACGCATAGTTCTAGTATCCTTTCCTACTACCTTCTCGTGCCTTAGAGCACTTCAGGAGCCAGGGAAATGATTTTCATGAATTTGTCGCCACGCAGCTCACGAGTTACTGGCCCAAAAATACGGGTACCAATAGGCTCCAGCTTGTTATTCAACAGCACAGCGGAATTCACATCGAAACGAATCAGGGAGCCATCCGGACGACGGATGCCTTTCTTGGTACGAACAACAACAGCGTTCATTACCTGACCCTTCTTCACCTTACCGCGCGGAATTGCTTCCTTGACGGTTACTTTTACAATATCGCCGATGCTGGCATAACGGCGATGAGAGCCACCAAGCACTTTGATACATTGCACACGCTTTGCACCGCTGTTATCAGCGACGTCCAGCATACTTTCTGTCTGAATCATGGTCTACTCCACATAGACAAAACAGCACTTATCCCGGCAAGCCACCTTGCCGGGATAAGTACAGAGGAGCAAAAGAGCCGAGAGTTTACACCTTAACGGCGCGCTCTTCAATCTTCACTAGCTTCCAAGTTTTCGTCTTTGAATAAGGACGAGTTTCCTGGATGGTGACCAGATCACCAATCTGGCACTCATTATTTTCATCATGAGCTTTCAGCTTGGTGGAGCGTTTTACGTACTTACCGTAAAGCGGATGCTTAACGCGACGCTCAATCAGGACAGTGATGGTTTTATCCATCTTGTCACTGATCACCCGACCGGTCTCAGCGAGGTTCAGTTTTTCCATCTTAGTTACCAGCCTTCTCGTTCAGCACCGTCTTTACGCGAGCGATGTCACGACGGACATTGCCGAGCAAGTGAGTCTGAGCAAGTTGCCCAGAAGCTTTCTGCATACGTAGGTTGAACTGGTCTTTCAGAAGACCCAGCAGAACCTGCTGCAGCTCAGCTACGGATTGATCACGCAGTTCTGCAGTTTTCATTACATTACCGTCCGCTTAACAAAGGTGGTTTCAACTGGAAGCTTGGCTGCTGCCAGATTGAAAGCTTCCTGAGCCAGAGTCTCAGCTACACCTTCCATCTCGAACAGAACCTTACCAGGCTGAACTTCAGCCACCCAATATTCCACGTTACCTTTACCACTACCCATACGAACCTCAAGAGGCTTCTCGGTAATGGGCTTATCGGGGAATACGCGGATCCAAATTTTACCACCACGTTTTACGTGACGGGTCATTGCACGACGTGCCGCTTCAATCTGACGAGCAGTGATACGGCCGCGCTCTGTCGTCTTCAAACCAAAGTCGCCGAAGCTGACTTTGTTTCCGCGCAGCGCCAAACCGCGGTTACGGCCTTTGTGCATTTTGCGGAATTTTGTACGCTTAGGTTGCAGCATGGGACGTATCCTCTACCTTACTTGCCTTTCTTCTTAGGCGCGTTCTTTTCGGCACGCACTTCGGCGATACCACCCAGAACTTCACCCTTGAAGATCCACACTTTCACACCGATAACACCATAAGTGGTGTGTGCTTCGGCAGTGTTGTAGTCGATGTCGGCACGCAAAGTGTGCAGAGGTACACGACCTTCGCGATACCATTCAGTACGCGCGATCTCAGCACCACCCAAACGACCAGATACCTGAATTTTGATACCCTTAGCACCCAGACGCATTGCGTTCTGCACGGCGCGCTTCATAGCGCGACGGAACATAACACGACGCTCGAGCTGCTGAGCAACTGACTGCGCAGTCAGCTTGGCATCAAGCTCAGGCTTGCGAATTTCTTCGATGTTGATATGGACAGGAACGCCCATCATGCCAGAAATTTCCTGGCGCAGTTTTTCAACATCTTCACCTTTCTTACCAATCACGATACCGGGACGGGCAGTGTAAATGGTGATACGAGCGTTGTTAGCAGGACGCTCAATTTCAATACGGCTAACAGAGGCTGCTTTCAGCTTCTCTTCCAGGAACTTACGAACCTGAAGATCGTTCAGCAACTTCTTGGCATACTCGCCACGACCGGCATACCACACAGAAGTGTGATCTTTGGTGACACCCAGTCGGTAGCCTGTAGGATGTACTTTCTGACCCATGATGGTGTCTCCTTAAAGCTCAGCTACCTTGATGGTGATGTGACAGGTACGCTTCATGATGCGATCAGCACGGCCTTTAGCACGTGGCATAATGCGCTTCATGGTAGGACCCTCATCAACCATGATGGTCGCTACTTTCAGCTCATCAACATCAGCACCTTCATTGTGCTCAGCATTAGCAACAGCAGATTCAAGCACTTTCTTGACGATATGAGCACCTTTTTTGGTGCTGAACGCCAGAATGTTCAGTGCTTCATCAATGCTCTTGCCACGGATCAAATCAGCAACCAGGCGCGCTTTCTGTGCAGAAAGGCGAGCGCCAGTCAGCTTAGCAACAGCTTCCATGGTTATCTCCTTTCTTAACGTTTAGCTTTCTTGTCTGCTGCGTGACCTTTAAAGGTACGAGTCACAGCAAACTCACCCAGTTTATGACCCACCATGTCTTCGGTGACGAACACCGGAACGTGCTGGCGACCATTATGGACTGCAATAGTCAACCCTACGAATTGAGGGAAGATGGTAGAGCGGCGTGACCAGGTTTTGATCGGACGCTTTTCGCCCTTTTCTACTGCAGCCTCTACCTTCTTCAACAAATGAAGGTCGATAAAAGGACCTTTCTTCAGTGAACGCGGCACAGCTGTTTCCTCTTAAATTACTTGGCAGTGCGACGGCGCACGATCATCTTGTTAGTGCGCTTGTTCTTGCGAGTCTTGTAACCCTTGGTTGGCACACCCCAAGGAGTCACAGGGTGACGTCCACCAGAGGTACGACCTTCACCACCACCGTGGGGGTGATCAACAGGGTTCATCGCCACACCACGAACGGTGGGACGAACACCGCGCCAACGAGCAGCACCGGCTTTACCCAGGTCACGCAGGCTGTGTTCAGAGTTGCCTACTTCACCCAGAGTTGCGCGGCAGTCGACGTGCACTTTACGCATTTCGCCAGAACGCAGACGAATAGTCGCGTATTGGCCTTCACGAGCAACCAGCTGTGCAGCAGCACCAGCAGAACGGCCCAGCTGAGCACCTTTACCAGGCTTCAGCTCGATGCAGTGAACTGTGCTACCAACAGGGATGTTACGCAGCTGCAGAGTGTTACCAGCCTTAATAGGCGCATCAACACCAGACTGCACTTTGTCACCCGCTTTTACGCCTTTAGGAGCGATGATGTAACGACGCTCACCATCAGCATATTTCAGCAGAGCCAGGTGAGCAGAACGGTTAGGATCATACTCAAGACGCTCAACTACTGCTGGGATACCGTCTTTGTTGCGCTTAAAGTCAACCAGACGGTAATGACGCTTGTGACCACCACCAACGTGACGAGTTGTGATACGACCGGTGTTGTTACGACCACCGGAGCGGCTCAGCTGCTCAACCAGAGGTGCATAAGGAGCACCTTTGTGCAGATCAGCGTTAACCACTTTCACAACATGGCGACGGCCAGCGGAAGTCGGTTTACATTTTACGATTGCCATGACCAGAATCCCCCTTACTCGGCGCCAACGAAGTCAATATCATTGCCTTCGGCCAGACGCACGTAAGCCTTGCGGATGTTGGCGCGACGACCCAGACCACGCGCGGTGCGCTTGGTCTTGCCTTTAGCATTCAGCACGTTGACCTTTTCAACTTTAACCTTGAAAAGTTCTTCAACAGCTTCCTTGATCTCTACACGGTTAGCATCAGGAGCAACGCGGAAAACTACTTGCTGCGCGCCTTCTGCTACGATCGTTGCCTTCTCGGAGATGTGTGGACCGAGCAGGACTTTGTACATGCGCTCTTGGTTCATCCCAGCAACTCCTCAAACTTTTTCAGAGCAGCAACAGTAACCAGAACTTTCTGGTGACCTACCAGTGACACAGGATCGATACCAGCAACATCACGTACATCAACGTGAGGCAGGTTACGAGCGGCCAAGTACAGGTTCTGCTCTACGTTATCAGACACGACCAGTACGTCGTTGAGACCCAGGTTTTCGAGCTGCGCTACGAATGCCTTGGTTTTAGGGGTTTCAACTTTCAGGTCTTCTACCACTACCAGACGCTCCTGACGAACAAGTTCAGACAGGATGCAGCGAATAGCAGCGCGGTACATTTTTTTGTTTACTTTCTGCTCATAGTTACGAGGACTGTGAGCAAAAGTGACACCACCACTACGCCAAATTGGAGAGTTGGAGGTACCTGAACGGGCACGACCAGTACCCTTCTGGCGCCATGGCTTAATGCCACCGCCACTTACTTCAGAGCGAGAAAGGCTAGCTTTGCTACCTTGGCGCGCACCAGCCAAAAAGGCTGTTACTACCTGGTGTACCAATGCTTCGTTGAAATCTTTTCCGAAAGTCAGTTCGGATACTTCAACCGTACCTTGAGCTCCGGCAATAGTCAGATTCATTGCGTTAGCCCCCTTTAGGCGCGTGCTTTAACAGCTGGTTGAATGATCAGGTCACCGCCAGTGGCACCAGGAACCGCACCTTTGACGAGAAGCAGATTGCGCTCAGCGTCAATACGAACGATTTCCAGAGACTGAACAGTTACACGCTCAGCACCCATATGACCGGCCATTTTCTTACCTTTGAAAACGCGGCCTGGGGTCTGGCACTGACCGATAGAACCAGGTGCACGGTGAGAGACAGAGTTACCGTGGGTAGCGTCTTGGCTCAGGAAGTTGTGGCGCTTAATACCACCTTGAAATCCTTTACCTTTTGACTGACCAACGACATCAATCTTCTGACCAGCTTCGAACTGCTCAACGGTAAGTTGATCACCTACGTTGAAAGTCTGACCTTCAGGAAGACGGAATTCCCACAGACCACGACCCGCTTCAACACCTGCCTTCGCAAAGTGACCAGCCAGCGGCTTGCTGACCAGTGAAGCACGACGTGAACCAGTAGTTACCTGGATAGCTGAGTAGCCGTCTACATCAACGGTTTTCAGCTGGGTAATACGGTTGGGTTCCACTTCGATAACAGTGACAGGTACGGAAGCACCATCTTCGGTGAAAATACGGGTCATACCCGCTTTTCTTCCGATAACACCAATTGTCATTTCAGTAATACCTCTAATGTGTACGGGGCTCTTCACCCTCTATGGCTGCTCTGTCGAGCATTCCACGGCGCAGCGCGTCCGTAGCAAAGCAGTCTGGATTAACCCAGGCTGATCTGTACGTCCACACCTGCAGCCAGGTCCAGCTTCATCAGTGCATCAACTGTTTTTTCAGTTGGGTCAACGATGTCGAGGACACGTTTGAAAGTACGAATTTCGTACTGATCGCGAGCGTCTTTGTTCACGTGCGGAGAAATCAGCACAGTGAAACGCTCTTTACGGGTAGGAAGCGGAATAGGACCACGCACCTGAGCACCGGTCCGCTTAGCAGTCTCAACGATCTCCTGAGCGGAAGAGTCAATCAGGCGATGATCAAACGCTTTCAACCGAATGCGAATTTTCTGGTTTTGCATGTTGATCACAGCTCCAAGTCGAACGGCATTGCCGAATCCCTTCAAAAAAAGGGTACGCGATTATACGCCACACCCACAGCATACGCAAGACGAGAACAGCCCGGCATGCATAGACGCCGAGCTCATCACAACCTGGAGCCGAATTTTTAAGGAAACGAACAAAAACAAGGCCGCCAATACTGACAGCCCAAGAATACAGGGCCGCAATTATCCAGATAACTTCGGCCGTGGTCAAATAATATCCAAAGTTTTTGCAGCTCTTCTGATAACAAAAACCGGAGCAAAGGCTCCGGTTTTTCTAAGTCACTGTTTAACTTCAGTTTGTGATGCCAACACCACGTAAAATAAACTCAATCAGCTGTTCTGTCAGGGTCTCATAGCTGGTGTCATCAAGCTCTTCGGCCCCCATGATCGCGCTGACCTGAGTATTAAAATCAGCATAATGCTGGGTTAGTGCCCACAGATAGATAATCAACTGTACAGGATCCACGGGGCGAATCTTGCCCTGTTCAACCCATGAGTGAATAACACGCGCCCGCGACTGCACCCATTCAAACTGCTGCTGACCGAGATAAGCCTTAAGAATAGGCGCGCCACGCAGCACTTCAGAAGCAAAGATTTTGGACAGCTCAGGCTTTTCACGCGAAAACTGCATTTTGGCGCGAATATAGCGTACCAGCACCTCTTTGGGTTCATCTTCGGCAGTAATATCTTCAAGGGTCAGGTTCCACTGATTCATGATGGTTCCCAGAACCTCTTGATACAGCTCTTCCTTACTTCCGAAATAATAATGAACCTGCGCCTTGGCTAGACCCGCTCGGTCTGCGATGGCACTGGTACTGGTTCCTTTAAAACCATTGCAGGCGAATTCCTGTTCCGCCGCTGCAAGTATCGCGGCACGGCGCTTGATGCGGATACGACCCATCTTCGCCGGTGCAGCCTTTACAGGCGTGTTCATGTCAACTCCTTGGATCTACGCCAAAACAAAGCGGCATAGTATAACGCGAAATGTACTCGCGTACTATTACGCGGACACAGTTCAATAATCTGCCGTTGGCGCAAAATGAATGATGCAGTAGGCAAGCACCACCGCAATGATCACGGTGACAATAATGGCTGGCGATTTTCTCAACGAAGGCGCAGCCACATGAGCCAAACGCTTTTTTCCGCTTATCATGGCTTCAATCAGGCGCTCACCGGTGAACTGATGCCAAAGCACCGCAGCAATATGTATTCCCGCCAGCCAGAGCAGTCCATTAAAGGCAATATGGTGGATTCGGGTGAGAAGATCGCTGGTATCCTTATCAACCCAACCCGCCAATGGACCGGTAAAGAACACATCATCGTTACCCATCATGCCTGTCATTACCTGCAGACTCAGCACAAGCAGTAAGACCAGTACCATCCAGCCACCTGCTGGATTATGCCCCACCGTTTGTTCCGCATGAGTCTTACGTTGTACCAGTGACTTGAGAAAGTTCACCACTTTAGAGGGAGATGTGATCAATACACTGAGCTTGGCCGTTGAACTCCCCCAAATTCCCCAACCCCAGCGAAACAACAGCAGACCAAACATTAAATAACCACAGCGCTCATGCCAGAGCATCATTCCCTGCTCGGCGGTATACCAAAGACCTGCGAAGTCCAGCACCAATAGCCAGTGAAATAACCTGACTCCCCAGTCCCAAACGGTAATGCGCTGCCGCTGCTGCTCCATTCCATGCTCCTTTCACATAATCCTGATTTAATAGTCGTTTCCCCGGCTGCTATGATGGTGCAGCTATCACGGAATTAGGTATGTCATGTCTTCTTTATTGCATTATCAACGCCAGGGTCATGGTCAACCATTGGTCATTCTGCATGGTCTCTTTGGCTCGCTCGACAACTGGAACAGCATTACCCGTCAGCTGGCTGAACACTATGATGTGATCAGCGTCGATCTTCGCAATCACGGTCGCTCATTTCATGCAGAGCCTCATGACTATTCCAGCATGAGCAGCGATGTTCTGGCTTTACTGGATGCCTTGCAGCTGGAATCCATTCTTCTCATGGGCCATAGCATGGGCGGCAAGGCAGCGATGCAGCTTGCCATGCAGCATTCCGAACGCATTGCGCGCCTGATTGTGGTCGACATCGCGCCTGTGGATTACCCACGTCATCACGACGATGTATTCTCCGGCCTGAACAGTCTCAATCTCTCTGAACTTAAGAGCAGGAGCGCGGCTGATAAAGCACTTACTCCCTTCATTGACGACATGAGTGTGCGCCAGTTCCTGCTTCGCAGCCTCTATAAAAACGATGAGGGCAAGTTCGCCTGGCGTTTCAACCTTCAACAGCTTGAGAGTGATTACCGCTTCATCAGCAAAGCACCTGAAGGTGAGAACTATGCAGGCCCGGCGCTATTCATTAAGGGAGCCAACTCACATTACCTGAAGCAAGAGTACGCCTCGGCAGTTACCCGCCGCTTCCCTGATGCAAGCTATAAGATTATTCAGGATACCGGACACTGGCCCCATGCTGAAAAGCCAGAGCTGTTTCTGAGTGTAGTAGAGAGATTTCTTGCGATGACAAGCGAGCAGAAATGACCGAACAGAGACCGTGATCAGCTGCCCTCAAGCGGAAACATTGACGAAGCCACCAGGTGGATAGAGACGGGTGTAAATCCCCATCTCAACCATTTTACGATTGGCCTCACGCAGCTGAGACTCAACCTGCTCACGCTGATAATCCGAAGGCGAGCGAATCGCGCCGGAGTCAGAAGCTGAGGACTCTGTACTGGCCAAACTCGCTGTCGTGATAGAAAACGCTTCAGTACGCGGGCTCGGATTAGCAGAAACCGAAGAGCCTGCAGCGGCAGTAGCACTATAGGCCTTTGCCGACGCAGAAGTCGCAGCTGAAATGACCGAGCCCTGAGTGTCCACAGGCGATGAGTTATCACCCGCATTACTGGCGACAAGTCGCTCCTGAGTCTGCTCCAGCGAGCGCACTTCATCAGACATAGCAGCCTTGCTGCTGGCATCACTTTCACGGGTTGTTTTGGACTGATCCCGGGCAAGCTCTGCCTGCGCTTCAGCCATCATGCGCTGAGCTTCCATCGCCACCTTGTTATCCTGCGAAGAAGGCTCCGAAGGAGCCCGTGCAGCCTTCAGAATTGCCTGCGCTTTCTCAATCGTTTCCTGTGGATCATTGGGAATGGGCGAGGTATCCACGGAAACCTCCCCGCTTGTGGCATAAAGCCGGCCATCGGGGCCGCGGGTATATTCAAACTGTGGAGAGCCGCCATATTTTCCGGCAGCGCTCGCGTGAGCCTGCTCGTGGGCACGAACTTCCTGATCACGCTTCTTGAGATCTTCAACGGATTGCTCTTCGCCAGAGCTCACCAGTTTGGATTCTGCGTCAGAGTCTGCTGATGCCTGACTGGCGGAAGAGGATGATGAAGAAGAGTTACGCGCCTGATTACGCTCGGAGGATCGAATCTGACCTTCCTGGTCACGCATAAACGCTGAGGAATTACCGGAGGTATCCTGCCGGCCATTATTGGCAGGATTTTCGTTTTCGTTGGTCGCACGAACCTGCTGACTGACAGAGACGTCAGTCAAACTCGCGGCAGCCGGTGTTGCCGCTGTCTGGGTCGTGTAGGGCTGATAGCTCAGCCCGTTAGTGATTAACACCCCATGCCTCCAGGAGTATCACACCCGTATGTCGAGCAACGTTCCCAACATACTGTCTGCAACATCCATGACTCTCGCGCTGGCCTGCACCTGGATCTTTCCTTGTGGCAAGCCGAGCAGCCCATCCTGGACATCACCCTCGGGAGTCGTGGATGCAGATGCGATCGACTGAGCGGACTGATCCAGCTGGGAAAACCCACGTTGCATTCCGACCATGCCGGAATCAAATGAACTACCTATCTGCATAAGCCACCTCCATTGGTTAATTTTTATCCAACAAAGGAAGAAAGTAAAGGCGCCAGTGAGAGGTAGGCCGATGCCGTTTCCGGATCAGCTGAAGCCAGAAATGGTACTTCTCCAAGACAAGGCTCTGGCAGCAGCGTATGCAACGTACGAAGATTCTCCTGCTGATAAGGCATCTCTTTATCGACCGTGTTCGCCACCCAACCGGCAATCGTGACTCCCGCCGAGAGTAGTGCCTCCCGCGTAAGGCGCGCATGGTTAAGACAACCGAGCTTGACTCCAATGACCAGAATCACAGGCCACTTTTTACTGATAACCCATTGAGAAAGAGACTCGCCCTGATCATTCAGGGGCAGAAACCAGCCACCAGCCCCCTCGATCAGTCGAAAGTCAGCCTCATGGATCAGCGACGATGATAATGCCTCGCTAACGCCCGCAAGACTTAATGTCAGACCCGCTTCAACCGCCGCAATGTGCGGGGCAATCGCAGGCTTAAAGCACACGGGGTTGTGAAGCTCATAGGCAAGGACAGGATCGCTCTGCCGCTGCAATGCCAGCGCATCGCTATTACGCAGCCCTGACTCTGTTTCCACAGAGCCAGAGGCAATCGGTTTGATGCCCAGGGTACTTAGTCCTTGCTGACGAGCCATGAAGAGCAGCGTTTGCCCGATCAGTGTCTTGCCGGCATCCGTATCGGTACCTGTAACAAAAAAGGTCGCCATCCGGAGCACCTCCTGTAAAAAATCGTTCGGAAGGGAAATAACGTCAGAGGGGCTTTTGCAGGTGGCCGTAGATCACATCATAGCTGGCGATGAGTCGACCGGACGCTCGCGCCTGAGTGGGATAGGCCAGCGCCAGCGCATTCAGCCAGCCACGACCACGCAGATTTTTCTGTACTGGCGCCTTATGTCTGGCACCTATCTGCTTGAGCGCGCGCATTACAGCACCCACGTTTTCAAACTCGCACTCACAGGGTTGCTGCCAGAGTCCGGCTTGCGCCCATTCGCTGCTTTCTCTATGGATGGCGTCGCGCCACTCATTTAGCCCTGCAAACTCATAGAGGCTGTGATGACCGTCCACCGTAACCATTGCCTGACGCAATTCATGCAGCGTGTCCGGCCCCAGCGTGGAGAACAAAAAGGTACCGCCGGGCTTAAGCACGCGCTGCACTTCGGCAAAGACCCGAGCAGGTTCATGACACCACTGAATAGCCAGACTGGAGATCACCCAATCGAACTGCGCACTCGCCAGCGGCAAGGCTTCGGCATCCGCTTGCAGATAATGTGAAGCGACCTGCCGACTCCGAGCGTTCTGCAACATGCCAGTAGCAATGTCCAAAGCAACAACAGGCAGCCCGCGCTGGCTCATTGCTGCAGAGAGCTGGCCGGTACCACAGCCAAGATCTAACCCCACTCCCATGAACTTATGACTGTGCACCAGAAGCTCAGCAGCAATTTTTTTCTGAAAGCTGGCCGCCTGATCATAACTGTTGGCCGCCTGCCCAAAATCCTGAGCAAGTCTCACTTTATCAACAGCGATCATTCCACAGACGCCTCAAGCAGCTGACAGCCCGCCAGCAACACTGCAGCATCCGGCCAGTGCAGCACATGCCCGGCAGCTTCATGAATCGCCACCTGCCCCATGCCGACAAACTCCTGCTGATAGCGGCTGACAGGCACTAATGCATCTTTACCGCCCGCCAGATGCAGGCACGGACAATAGGCTGCCGCTTGCTGCCAAAGGGCTTCATGATCTGGTGCCAACCAGTGCAACTGTTGGGAAAGCAGATCAAAGGAATAAGGCAAAGGTTCGCCAGCAATCGCCTTCAAGGTTGTGGCACGGTCATCCGCCCCTTTGACGACGAGACGTTGAAATTGTCTGAGCGTCAGCTCCGGCTGCGCAGACATACCGTGAATAAAGTGCTGCAAGGTCTCCGCTGACAAACCCAGCGTTGACTGATTCGCAACAAAGGTCGGGGTTGCCGCCATTGTCAGTACACCCGCTACTTTACGCTCGCTCACCTTGTGAGCATCCACCTGGCTCGCCTCCCGAGCAGCAGCAGCCATCGCCAATCGACCACCCAGACTCCAGCCCAGCCACAAAGAGTCAGCAGGGGCCTGCGCCAGCAGCAGATCAACACACTCCTCGAAAGAGGCCACATCGGGTAACGTCAGCGAAATGACCGGATTGGGGTTCGCCTCCTGAATGGGCTGCCAAAGGCAGTCAGGCATACTCCAGCCATTGATCAACACCCAAGTGCGCTTACTCACAGAGTGGCCTCCTGCGCCAGGCGCTGCCATTCAATGGAGAGCTGGCTGACCAGTCTCTCGATCTCGTGAGATTGGTGCTCTGCCGTCAGCGTGACACGCAAGCGGGAGGTCCCCGCAGGTACCGTTGGTGGGCGAATCGCCGTAATCCAGAACCCGGCTTCACGCAGGTTAGTCGCCATTTGCATGGCTAAGGCTTCATCACCAATCAGCAAGGGCTGAATCGGCGTCTCAGACAGCATCAGCGGCAACCCTGCCTCCTGCGCAAGCTGACGGAAGTAGCGCACATTACTCAGCACCTGATCGCGTCGCCATGACTCTTCACTCAACAAGGACAGTGCAGTTAGCGCCGCCGCTGCCATCGCCGGTGGCATGGCGGTGGTATAAATGTACGGACGGGCAAACTGGATCAGAGCTTCAATCAGCGTCTCACTGCCGGCGACAAAAGCCCCCGCACAACCCAACGCCTTACCCAGTGTTGCCATCATTACCGGCACCTGAGCCGGTGAAAGGTTCTGCGCTTCAATCAGACCTGCGCCGGTTTTACCCAGCACACCAAAGCCATGAGCATCATCCACCATTAACCAGGCGGGATAATCCGCACAAACACTGGCAAGCTCGGCCAAGGGGGCACAGTCACCATCCATGCTGAACACGCCATCCGTCACGACCAGCGAGGGCAACTCAGGCTGTTTACCAAGAAGTCGGGCGAGATCATCCACATCATTGTGGCGGTAGCGCTTGAACCGGGCACCGGAGTGTAGACCGCCATCCAGCAGTGAAGCGTGATTCAGTCGGTCTTCCAGCACCTGAGACTCATTGGAAAGTAAAGCTCCGAGCACACCCGTATTGGCCATGTACCCCGTAGAAAAGAGCAGCGCTCGCTCGCGTCCGGTAAATTCAGCCAGCGCCTCTTCCAATGCGTGATGCGCAGAAGAATGCCCACAGACAAGATGAGAAGCGCCGCTCCCCGTGCCGAATCGACGAAGCGCGGCACCGGCACTTTCGATGAGCTTCGGATGATTGGCCAATCCAAGATAATCATTACTGCAAAAGTTCAGCAGCGTTTTGCCCTGCAATTGCACATGCGCTTGCTGTGGGCTCTCAAGGGTCTGACGTTGACGATAGCGGTGCTGCGCCTGCTGCTTTAACAGGCGCTCCTGCAGATCAAAAGGATCAGCTTGCCGCATCATGGAAGAGTGATGCCTGTTGCTGGAGACGCACCTGATTCATCAGCGCACCTTCATGGGCTTCATCAGACAGACCCTCGCGCTCTTCAGGCTGAATGCCCAGTTTGCGGAACAGTTGGCGGTCAGCGTGCGCTTCAGGATTAGAGGTTGTCAGCAGCTTCTCGCCATAGAAAATGGAGTTAGCTCCCGCCATAAAACACAGCGCCTGAATTTGCTCATTCATCTTCTCGCGGCCTGCAGAGAGGCGCACATGAGACTTCGGCATCAGGATGCGTGCGACCGCGATGGTACGAATGAAGTCGAAAGGATCGAGATCCGGCGCATCCGCCAGCGGCGTACCTTCAACCTTGACCAGCATATTAATGGGCACACTTTCAGGATGGTCCGGCATATTCGCCAACTGACGCAGCAGACCGATGCGGTCACGCAGGCTCTCGCCCAGCCCCATGATGCCGCCACAGCAGACCTTCATACCGGCGCTGCGAACGTGCTTCAGGGTATCCAGACGCTCCTGATAGGAACGCGTCGTAATGATGCTGTCGTAGAACTCAGGTGAGGTGTCGAGGTTGTGGTTGTAGTAATCCAGACCCGCTCCCGCCAGCTCATGGGCCTGATCAGGGCTCAGGGTACCAAGGGTCATACAGGTTTCCAGCCCCATGGCCTTAACACCTTTCACCATCTCCAGCACATAAGGTATGTCGCGCGCGTGAGGATTCTTCCAGGCGGCGCCCATGCAAAAGCGTGTGGCGCCTGCGGACTTCGCCTGTTCCGCCTCTTCCAGCACCTTCTTCACTTCCATCAGTTTCTGCTTTTCAAGGCCCGTATCGTAATGGGCACTCTGAGGACAGTATTTACAGTCTTCCGGGCAGGAACCGGTCTTGATACTCAGGAGCGTACTGACCTGCACCTGATTTGGGTCGAAGTTCTGACGATGGGTGCTTTGCGCCTGAAACATCAGATCGTTAAAGGGCAACTCAAACAGGGCCTGAACATCGGCCTCAGTCCAGTCGTGACGAAGGGGGCTGGTTTGGTTCATGATGCTTTCCTGATCACTCGTGCAGCACAGATGCCGGGTCGAGAAGTCCCTACGGAATAAAGGGGCAATCATAGTGAGCTCAAGGAACGAGTCAACTCATGAAAATAAATAAGGTTTACAGAAGATCGTTATTTAAACAGAATTGCACGTTATGCGATCAGACCCTGCCTGCAATACCGCAACTACCCTTTGTGGATCTCTGCGAGGTCTGCCAGCAAGCCCTGCCCCGTAATCTGAACGCCTGCCGACGCTGCGCTCTGCCTTTGAAGGCACAAAGTGAGCTGGAACTGTGCGGTCAATGCCTCTCAGGCCAATCCAGTGCCGACCGGGCTTGGAGCCCCTTTCTTTACGAGCTACCTTTCCCGGCGCTGATCAGTGACTGGAAATACCGCGCCAACCGTGGACAGGGCCGTATCCTCAGCCGACTGTTCTTACAGGCGCTGGCGCTAGAAGCCTGGCCGATGCCGGAGCTGTTAATCCCCGTCCCCTTGCACCCGACCCGTCTACGTGAGCGCGGCTTTAACCAAAGCCAGTGGCTTGCCCGCCGGATCAGCAAAGCCACCGGCATTCCTGTCGCCACGCAGTTGATAGAGCGCAGCCGGGTGACATTGCCTCAGCAGGGTCAATCCGCCAAGGCTCGACGCGCCAATCTTCGTCATGCTTTCCGGCTCACCCGCACACCGGATGTCGCTCATATAGCCATTATTGATGATGTCATGACGACCGGCGCGACAGCGGAAAGCCTGATCCGGATTCTGCGCCGTGCCGGCGTGCAACAAATTGATCTTTGGACTCTGGCCAGAACGCCCTTACCTTCAGAGCACTAGGGTTTGCAATGGCATTGTCATTGCTTAAGCTAGCCAGACCCCTTTCGATTACACAGGATGAGTCAGTGAAGCCAGCTGCCGCGAGCCAGGACCGTACCGTCAGACACCATCGCTTGCTCTCTCCTGCCGTTCGGCTTTGGAGCCTGCTGCTCTTTGTTCTGTGCCTGATCAGCACCAGCGTTCAGGCTCAGCCTGTCTATGCCTGGCAGGTGCGCTCATCGACCGCCACGCTCTATCTTCTGGGCTCGCTGCATGCCTTTCCGCCCAATAGTTATCCGCTTCCCGCGCCGATTGAGGCGGCCTTTGATCTCTCAGATTATCTGGTGGTCGAGATCAACCCGACGGATATGAGCATTCCTGAACAGCAAAAGCTGATTGATCACTACGGGCTTTTACCCCAGGGCCAGACTCTTAAATCCGTATTGCCCAATGCGGTCTGGCTGCATTTGCAAAGTGCCTGTGCGCAACTGCGCCTGCGCTGCGCCCTGATGGAAGACTGGCAACCCTGGCGTGCGGGCACACAAATCGTGCTCTCCAGCGCCAAGGATCAGGGTTTTGACACGGAGTCCGGCATTGATCACTACTTCATGAAGCGTGCGGGCAGCCGCAAGATTCTGGCGCTGGAGACTCTGGAAAGTCAGTTAAAGGCGATCTCATCGCCGGGAATGGACATGCAGATCGAGAATTTGTCATCAACGCTGGATCAGCTCGACAATGAGCCGGACTTCCTGCCTGACCTCTACAGCTACTGGGCAACCGGTGACGGTCCTGGGCTTTATCAGCTGATGCAGAAAGAGACGGTGGAGTCCAAGACACTCAAAGAGTACATGGACATTCTCAATGCCAGGCGCAATATCGCCATGACCGATCAGCTGGAGCGTTTGCTGAAAACCAAGGGTACCTACTTTGTGGTAGTGGGCGCCCTGCATCTGCCTGGCCCTGATGGCATTCTGGAACGACTCAAAGCCCGCCATTATCCCTCACAGCAGCTACAGGCTCCGCGCCTGAAAAGCCGACAGTGAACTGACCCGGAGTCCTGATGCGGTTACACCAGCGGTATCTTCGTCCACTTCGTCTGTTGATTTTGTGCCTGCCACTGTTTCTCGCAGCCTGTGGCAGCAATCCGCCGTTGCCGACCAATACCGGTTACTACTATGTCGTCTCCGGCGATACCTTCTACAGCATCGCCCGGCGTTACGGCACCACTGTGAAAATACTGAGCCGGCTTAACCCCTCGGTAACGCCATCGCGCATAGAGGTGGGCCAGCGCCTGGTCGTCCCCGGCGAAGAAGTGATAGGTAACTTTTCCTTCCCGGTACGCCACGTCGAAGTCTCTTCGCCTTTCGGAGAGCGCAACGGCAGGATGCATAAAGGTGTGGATTTCAGAAGCCCCAGCGGTGCACCGATTCTGGCGGCAGCAGACGGACGAGTCAGCTTCAGCGGCTCCATGCGCGGTTATGGCCGCCTCGTTATCATTGATCACGCCAACGACGTGCAGACCGTTTATGCTCACAACAGTGCGAATCTGGTCCACAAAGGAGAAACCGTTGTCCGCGGACAAACGGTGGCCCGTATTGGCAGCACCGGCAACTCCTCCGGCAACCATGTACATTTTGAGTTACGCATTCATGGCCGCGCTGTGAATCCGATGAGTTATCTGAAGTGAGTTTTCTGAGTGACTGACACCCCATTCAGCTTCCGCTCTATTGGCACCATCCGGTCGCCCTATACCGAAAAATTTGGCATCCCCCGCCAGCCTGGACTGGCGTCAGCGGCACGCCTTGAGCTTTGGCTCAGCCCGGATTTGGGCATGGCCGCCGTAGAAGGGCTCTCTGGCTTCTCACACCTGTGGATACATTTTATTTTCCATGAGCATCTGGAGCGCGGCTGGCAGCCACGGGTCCGGCCTCCGCGTCTTGGCGGCAACCAAAAGCTGGGAGTTCTGGCGACACGCAGCCCGTTTCGCCCCAATCCGCTCGGACTGTCCGTCGTCCCCTTACTGGGCATTGAGGAACATCAGGGTCAGGTCTGTCTGATTCTGGGTGCGGCCGATCTGCTCGATGGCACGCCGGTGGTCGATATCAAACCCTATATCCCCTTTGTGGACAGCATCGCCGATGCGGTGGGAGGTTTTGCCGAAACGCCACCGCCGGCACAAGCAGTGAGCTGGTCTGCCGCAGCGCGCCAGCAAATGGCCGCACTGGAAAATGACTATCCCACACTGCAACCACTGATTGAGCAGGTGCTGGCGCAAGACCCTCGCCCCGCTTACCAGAAGCAAACGGGGCGGGAGTACGGCATCCGGCTGTACGATATCAATATTCGCTTTGTCGCCACGGCAGAGGGGTTTGAGATTATTGAATGCGCAAAGGCGACACCGTGACCTTAGGGTGGCGTCTGCTAAGACGAGTGAGAAGCTGAATAAGTCAGGCGTGGGGAAACCTTCCCCACTCTGCGCCAAAGACTAACGCCGCACCGCCACACCGCCTGAAGGCAGCCAGCGTGATAGCAGCAATCCATCCACGGAAAGCTTGCCCGCTCCCGTCAGCGCCAGTACCGCCAGCATGAAGCCCCAGTGAATGTGCATCCCCAGCAACGCCGGATCATCCCTTACCACCTGATACGACAGCACTGCCATGATGTTCACCAGCAGCATCCCAAAGGCTGAGAAGCGCCCGAACACACCAAGAATCAGTAACACCGAAAACCCAAGCTCACCCGCTGTGCCCATAATCGCCGCCAGCCAGGGGGCCAGTACCGGCACGTGATACTCTTCCTGAAACAGAAACAGGGTGACATCCCAGTTCTGGATCTTGGTTAACCCCGAAAGCAGAAACACCTTGGCGACAAATAGCCGCATAGCCAGCAGCAACAGCGGCCAGAGCCAGACCGTGAGCCGGTCAACCTGTCGGTAAATTCCCGTCAGGGGGGTATGGAATGTTTGCATGACGACATCCTCACTTCACTGTCATGAACGCTGGCATCAGCCAGCCTCGCCCAATGCCATTTGCATAATCGCACGCTGCTGAATTAGCCAGCCAAGCAGTGCCTGAAAGTCCAGATCATCACCGGAACGATGCTCAAGAGCATCACTCAGGGTATGCCCTCTTTGTAACGCGGCCAGCACCTGCGCCTCATCGGAGGACAATGTACGCATGTCCACCTGACCATAGGGCCGGGTTACCGCCACGGCCTGAGCCCCCTGATCAAGATCAGTAAAGGCACCCGAGAATTCCGGCTGGTTAAACTGCCAGATCGACATAATCGGATAGGCCGACTGGATCAAACGAATGGCAGGAGCAAAACGCAGCACCAGCAAACCCAATTGCTCAGGGTCGACCGCTTCGAGACGGCTTAAATCAAAGTCCCGGCTGTCCGGGGCGTAATAGCAGTAATGGCGCGCCCATTCGAGGGAAGCCACATCAATCAGGTAAGGGAGCTGTTCAGCCAGTGGCGTGGTGGCGATAAAGTCCGGCAGCGACACGCCAAAGAGATGCAGGTTGCCACTGATCGAGGCGACATCCGCCAGATAGTGATGACAAAGCAAGCCAAAGGCCTCATCGCCCACAATTCGCTTCACCACCGGATAGGCCGCAGCAAGACTGCTTTTCAGCACCACACGCCGGTTATTGCTGTACACCTCAAGACCATGCCCGGGCATCGGCTTAATGTTCGCTTGCCTCGGTGCTTCTTCCTTAAGAATCGCATCGCGAAGCGCCTGCAGGGTTTCCCGATAAATCAGCATCAGGCGCTCTCCTGCACTTTCGTCATCAGCCGTCTGGCCTTGTCCGCCTCACCTAACAACACTTCCAGCGGCGGCAAATCAAGATCCCACTCAATCAGGGTCGGGCGTGGTCCTAGCGTTGTCAGCGCGTACTGATACAAGTCCCAGACCTCGTCCGAAACTGGCTGACTATGACTATCAATCAAACCGGTATCCGTAGCGGTAAAGCCCGCCAGGTGATACTCACCAATAGCGTTTCTGGGCAACGCATCCATAAACGCCCGCGCATCCTGTCCAAGGTTGCACTGGTTAACGTAGAGATTGTTGATATCGAGCAGGATGCCGCAGTCCGTCGCCTGCACCAGCTGGTGCAGAAACTCGGACTCACTCATCACCGAATCATCAAACTGCAGATAGCTCGAAAGATTCTCCAGCAGAATCGGACGTTTCAGCCGCTCCTGCAGCATCAGGACACGCTCTGTCACCAATGCCAGTGCCGGTCGACTGTAAGGGAATGGCAGCAGATCATTAATCACCTGGCCATCGACCCGGTTCCAACACAAATGCTCTGAAACAGCGGACGGCTCCACTGAGCGGATCAGACTCGCCAGCGCCTGAACGTGATCGCCGTCCAGCGGATCAGGCGAAGCAATACCCAGACCCACCCCGTGCAGGCTTAGCGGGTAATGCTCACGAATTCGTTTAAGAGTATGAAGTGGCGCGCCGCCACCAAAGAAGTTCTCGCTGTGTACTTCCACCCAGTCGATGCTGGGTTGGCCTGCGAGAAAGGCCGAATAGTAGGGGCTTCTAAGCCCGATGCCGACTGCGGTCGGTAGCGTTGTCAAGGACATGGCATCAATCCACCGTCATTGGCAGAGACTGGAAACAGCAGAGTCAGGGCAGAGACCGGGCCACTTTAGGAAGAGACCCGACTCCGCTGCCGGTCTGAATTACTTCAGCATGCCGCCCATGTCTTCGCAGCTGCCTTTGGCAACGTATTTCCAATCACCAGGATCTTTATCCTTGGTCGCCTGACCTGCACAGGCATGGCCATTGGAAGCGCAATCATTCTGACCCGCCATGGCAACGCCGTAGCATTTCTCTTTGTCTGCTGCCTGAGCAGGAGCAGACAACGCGCTCAACGCCAACAAACCTGAAACTGCACCAGCGGCGATCAATTTGGATGATTTCATGGTGTTACCTCTCATAGTTCTCTTTCGTTATTTATGATCTTGTTTTTGCGACAACGATCTTGAGATATAGCTGTTTCACTTACATTGGTTGTGTCGAACACGGGCCCTGTGTCACTACCAACTGATTATTCCCAGTCAGTAGAAGTTATAGACCCACCCCTTGGGCATTGGTTCACTTTTTCTACAATTTTTTTTCGTATTCCTTCCGCAGGGGTACACTACCCTGCTCTGACTCTTACGCCTGCGAGTAGTTGTTATGTTCATAAGTCAGGATGATCTTGAGTTTGATCGTCAGCATATTTGGCACCCCTATACCTCCATGACCCGCCCTGGCCCGGTCTTCGGCGTCCGCGATGGCAAGGGGGTGCACCTCACATTGAACGATGGCCGCACGGTAATCGATGGCATGGCCTCCTGGTGGTCAGCGGTACACGGTTATCGCCATCCCGCACTGGATGCGGCGCTCAAAGCGCAGGTAGACACCTTAAGTCACGTCATGTTCGGCGGTATTACCCATCAGCCTGCCATTACCCTGGCAAGGCACTTGGTCGCGCTGACCCCGGAGGGGCTGGATAAGGTTTTCCTGGCCGACTCAGGCTCCGTCGCCGTGGAAGTGGCGATGAAGATGGCGATTCAGTACTGGCAGGCGCGGGACAAGCCCGGCAAGCACAAACTGGTCAGTCTGCGCCGCGGCTATCATGGTGACACGACAGGCGCCATGTCCCTGTGTGACCCAACCACCGGCATGCATGAACTCTTCAGCGGCAGCCTGCTCGAGCAGTTCTTTGTCCCCGAACCCAAGTGTCGGTTTGGTGAAAGCTGGAACCCTGCGGATACGCAGGCGCTTGAAGCCACGCTGGCGGAGCATCACGAACAGCTGGCCGCGCTTATTCTGGAGCCGATCGTTCAGGGCGCAGGCGGCATGCGGTTTTATCATCCGGAGTATCTGGCAACGGCACGCCGCCTCTGTGATGAATACAATGTTTTGCTGATAGCGGATGAAATTGCCATAGGCTTTGGCCGCACCGGCAAGCTCTTCGCCTGCGAACATGCGGATATCAGCCCGGACATTCTCTGTCTTGGCAAGGCGCTGACCGGCGGATACATGACCATGGCTGCGACGCTGACCACCACTCATGTGGCTAACACGATTTCTGAAGGTGGCGCAGGCTGCTTTATGCACGGCCCGACCTTTATGGGTAATCCATTGGCCTGCAGCGTGGCCAACGCCAGCATCCAGCAACTATTGGACATGGACTGGCGGGCGCAGGTTCAGCGCATTGAACAGGGTCTGAATGAAGGTCTTGCGCCCGCACGCACCCTGAGCGGCGTCGCGGATGTCCGCTGCCTTGGTGCCATTGGTGTCATAGAGCTGGAGACACCTGTGGAAATGAGTCGACTGCAACCGGCACTGGTAGAGCAGGGCATTTGGCTTCGCCCCTTCGGCAAGCTGGTCTACATGATGCCGCCCTTTGTTATCACCAATGATGAGCTGGCGACGCTAACGCAGACCACCTGTCGGGTTTTACTGGATTACCTCTCCGAGACACGCCAGCCCTGAGCACTGCAATAACTCCGTCATTTCTCCTTCGTAGGATGAGGCTTGGCCCCCTTACGAAGGAGACCCACCATGCCGCCCAAAAAGCAGGTACGCACCCTCTGGATTTCCGACACGCATCTTGGCAGCAAAGGCTGTCAGGCTGAGCTTTTGGCGGAATTTCTTAAATCCTATGAGTGCCAGCAACTCTATCTGGTGGGCGATATCATCGATGGCTGGCGCATGCGCAAGCATCTTTACTGGCCACAAAGCCACTCCAATGTCCTGCGACGACTACTGACACTTGCCAAGCGCGGCACCCGCGTTGTCTACATTACCGGCAACCATGATGAATTCCTGCGGCGCTACTCTCCCCTTCTCTTTGGCAACATCGAACTCGCCGATGAGGCGCAGTACACCTCCGCGACCGGAGAGCGCTGGCTGATTACCCATGGAGATCTTTTCGATGTCATTACCCGCTATCATCGCTGGATTGCCTTCCTGGGCGACAGCGCCTACGAAACCTCACTCGTCCTCAACCGCTGGTTTAACGCTCTGCGACGCCGCTTAGGCTGGGGTTACTGGTCGCTGTCCGCGTATCTCAAGCACCGAGTCAAAAAAGCCGTCAGCTTTATTAGCGACTATGAAGAGGCGCTTGCCCATGAATGTCGACGCAGAGGCTTTCATGGTGTTATTTGCGGTCATATTCACCACGCAGAAATGCGTAAGATTGGCGAGGTGCGCTACCTCAACTGTGGCGATTGGGTAGAGTCATGTACGGCAATGGTCGAGGAGCTTGATGGTACTTTACGGCTGATTCACTGGCGTGAGGAACGGCTCAGGCAACAGCCGGATCAGCAGCAACCTCTGGCGCTGGCATCATGATCCAGCACATTCTCATCATCACCGATGCCTGGACGCCGCAAACGAATGGCGTTGTAACCACCCTTCGCGCATTAGAGAAAGAGCTTCAGCGCACCGGCATGCAAGTGACAATTGTGCATCCCGGCCTGTTTAGAACAGTGCCCTGCCCGAGCTACCCGGAAGTCAGGCTCGCCTGCTGTCTGCCTCATCATATCGGCAACGTCCTGCACCAGTGGCAGCCGGATGCAGTACATATTGCCACCGAAGGCCCACTCGGCATTACGGCTCGCCACTACCTCAACCGCCATCAGCTGCCCTACACCACTTCGCTCCATACCAAGTTTCCGGAATATGTGAACACGCGCTGGCCCTGGATCAGCCTTGCTGCAGGCTACCGATTTCTGAACTGGTTTCACCGAGAAAGCCGTCAGGTATTGGTGACGACCCCCCAGCACCGACACGAACTGGTTCAGGCTGGGATGAATCCCTCGCAGCTGACCCCCTGGGGCCGAGGTGTCGATCTGGAGACGTTCTACTATCTGCCGGAGGAAAAGAACCTGACTGAGCCCACTTGGCTGTATGTCGGACGCATTGCGGTGGAGAAGAATATTGAAGCTTTTCTGAAGCTTAACCTGCCGGGGCGAAAACGTGTTGTGGGCGATGGGCCAGCTCGTGCTGAGCTACAACGGCGCTACCCCAAAGCAGAGTGGCTGGGGGTAAAGCGAGGCGAAGCGCTGCGTCAGGAATATGCCCGCGCTAACGCACTGGTATTCCCCTCCAGAACGGATACTTTCGGGCTGGTCATGCTTGAGGCGTTGGCCTGCGGAACACCGGTCGCGGCTTATCCGGTCACCGGACCACGCGATATCATTGAGGCCAACAGCAGCGGCATATTGAGTGAGGATCTGCAGGCGGCAGCGCTGAAGTGTTTAACACTGGATTCACAACAATGCCGCCAAGCCGCCAGTCAGCACAGCTGGGGGAGCTGCGCCGAGCGTTTTATCGGCTCGCTGGTCAGGTTAAGGGAAACACTGAACCGGAACGAAACCAGCCGGTCAGACTGCAACGCGGCTTAACCGCTGGCAAAACTTCATGCGGGAACTCATCGCTGGCGAAAAACACGACCGTTCCCCAGCGCGGAGCCACCTGAGTGATAGGCTGATTATTGGCATCATAGATAACCAGTTCACCGCCATCGCCAGGTTGCCAGTCAGGGTTAAGGTACAGAATAAAGGTCAGGCGGCGCGGGCTTTTGCCCTGAAAATTATCGTAGTGCCGCGCATAGCCTTTGCCCTGAGGATACCGGGCATAGTGAAATTCAAATTCGGTCAGAGCCAGAAATAACCGACGGCTGAACGCCTGCCGCCAGTCAGTGGCCAATGTCAGGAAATGCCGCTGAGCTTCGCTCTCACCGCGCAGCCAGCAAATATCATCGCCACGAATATCGCCACGGGTCTGCTTTTGCTCACCCACTCGCGCCTTGTACATATCCGAATCCTGATAGCGCTGCTGTAAATCGTCATACAGCGACTGCATCAGGTCTTCATTCAGAAAAGCAGCCAGTCCCTCATTCGCTTCATAGATCCCAAAGCCGTTCTGACATAAGTCATCCGCGACCTGATCAAAAGGCGATAGCGTGGAAAGTGAAGTGGTGACAGTCATTAGCGGTGCAGCTCACCCAAGAACAAAAGAGGCGCTATTGTTCTTGGGGATCACAACACAGGAAAGAAAATAAAATTACTGATAACCAGTAATTTTATTGATCAATGAATCCACACAGGATGAAGGACTTAGTATTCATCCTTGTAGGAATCGTAAACATCGCGCGCCAGATCCTCGAAGCGCGTGTACTTACCGATAAATGCCAAACGGCAGGTTCCGATAGGGCCGTTACGCTGCTTACCGATGATAATCTCAGCGATGCCTTTCTCGGGAGAGTCCTCGTTGTAGACCTCATCACGGTATATGAACATGATGACGTCGGCATCCTGCTCGATAGAGCCCGATTCCCTCAGGTCAGAGTTAATAGGCCGTTTGTTAGGCCGGTTTTCCAGACTTCGGTTCAACTGCGAGAGCGCAATCACCGGACAGTTCAGCTCTTTTGCCAGCGCCTTGAGAGAGCGGGAAATTTCCGCGACCTCTTGGGTACGGCTCTCAACATTACCGCCCAAGCGCATTAACTGCAGGTAATCGACCATGATCAGACCCATAGAGCCATGTTCACGGTAGATACGCCGAGCACGAGCACGCATCTCGCTTGGCGTCAGGCCGGGCTGGTCATCGATATACAGCGGTTTGTTGCGCAACATGTGCACCGCGCCGGTAAGACGATTCCACTCTTCCGGGTCCATCTGACCAGTACGCACGTTAGTCAAAGGAATTTTGCCAAGAGATGCGAGCATACGCATCATCAGCTGCTCAGCAGGCATCTCAAGACTGAACACCAGTACCGGCTTGTCGCCTTGCACGACCACGTTTTCAACAATGTTCATGGCGAAGGTGGTTTTACCCATCGACGGACGCGCAGCGATGATGATCATGTCTGAAGGCTGCATGCCAGAGGTCATGCCATCCAGATCCGAGAACCCCGTGGTCGTACCGGTCATCTGGCCGCCCTGCTGATTCAGCAGGTCAATACGCTCAATGGTATTTGCCAGAACCCGATTGGCATCCACCGGGCCAGCAGCCTGAGTCCGAGTCTCAGCAATTTTGAAGATTTTCGCTTCGGCATCGTTCAGTACCTCCTGACCACTTCGCCCCTCCGGGTGATAGGCCAGATCCATGACTTCACCACTGATACCGATCAGCTGGCGCAGCAAGGAGCGGTCGCGGACAATTTCAGAATAGGAACGAATATTCGAAGTACTGGGCGTGTTCTGCAGCAGGTCTCCCAGATAGACAAGGCCACCAGCGCTTTCCAGCTCACCGCGGGACTCCAGCTCTTCAGACAGCGTGATGACATCCAGCGGATGAGACTCAGCGACCAGGTGCGCTAACGCACGGTAGATCATGCGATGACTTTTCCGGTAGAAGTCATCCTCCACCAGATTTTCCGCGACGATGTCCCAGGCCTGGTTATCCAGAAGGACACCACCCAGCACGGACTGCTCCGCTTCTATGGAGTGAGGCGGCAGCTTCAGGGCTTCCGTTTGCTGGTCAACCGAACTTTCCATGGAAAAGACTCATTACAGACATGATGAACCACTGCCAGGCAGTAACAAGCTCATCATGGTAAAAGGTTTTCAGCTCCTGCGCCAAGATTCCGCAGGGCAAAAACACAAACACCCGCCGAAGCGGGTGTCTGGTTGACCATCCGAAGATAATCTTATTCAGCAACAACGATGATAGTCACAGTTGCAGAAACTTCTGGGTGCAGCTGCAGGCTGACTTCGAACTCGCCAGTGTGACGCAGAGCGCCGTTTGGCAGACGAACTTCAGACTTGTCTACAGCGATACCAGCAGCAGTGATGGCGTCAGCCAGATCACGAGTACCGATAGAACCGAACAGTTTGCCTTCGTCACCAGCTTTAGCAACGATAGACAGCTCGATTTCAGCCAGCTGTTCAGCACGAGACTGAGCAGTAGACAGCTTGTCAGCAGCCGCTTTTTCCAGGTCAGCACGACGAGCTTCGAAAGCTTCAACGTTAGCTGGAGTTGCCATTACCGCTTTGCCGTAAGGCATCAGGTAGTTACGGCCGAAACCGGATTTCACTTTAACTTTGTCGCCCAAGCCACCCAGCTTGCCGACTTTCTCGAGCAGAATAACTTCCATCTCGTAAACCTCTGTTTGCAAAATCTGCAGCCTTGGCTGTCAGATTGAGTCGTCTGTCCCGTCACCGAAGTCACGTGACAGATAGTTAGGGTAAAACACAGGACCTTAAACCGGTGCGCTCAATCGCACCCCTGTCGTCACTGCACTTCTGCCTTTTTGTAGCTGGGCATTCCACCATGGCCTGCAGGGTTCCGGTGGAGTCACTCCCAGGGAACGACACCGTCACCATCAGCCCTCAAGGCCAGTAGAGGAACTGACAAGCAAAACGATTTCGTTTTACCTGTGGGCTTTTCGCCCAAGAGCCCGAAAGCTCCTACTGCATACGTCACTTGGACGTACGACCGCTTACGCGATCAAAAAGACAGCAGTTCGATTCAGCCTAAGCTGAACCGGCCTTACTGATGGCTGTCAGTGTAAGGCAGCAGGGCCAGGAAACGTGCACGCTTGATAGCGGACGCCAGCTGACGCTGATAACGAGCACGGGTACCAGTGATACGGCTAGGAACGATCTTGCCGGTCTCAGTGATGTAACCCTTCAAGGTTTCGATGTCTTTGTAATCGATTTCCTTCACGCCTTCAGCGGTGAAGCGGCAAAATTTTCTACGACGGAAAAAACGCGCCATCTGTATAACTCCTTAATTGGTAATAAGCTGCGACTTAGGCGTCAGCTTCTTCGGTCTCTTCAACTTCGTTATCGTTGTTAGAATCTGCTTTAGGGGCAGAATCGTCACGACGAGGACGGCGCTCTTCACGGCTTTCAGCAGCCTTGATAGGAGAAACCTCAGTGACCGCTTCTTTACGGCGAATTACCAGGTTACGGATGACAGCGTCGTTGTAGCGGAACAGCTCTTCCAGCTCGTCCATCACTTCCTGAGTCGCTTCAACGTTCAGCAGAACGTAATGCGCTTTATGGATTTTGTTGATGGGATAAGCCAGTTGACGACGGCCCCAGTCTTCCAGACGGTGGATTTTACCTTCTGCTGCTTCGATCAGAGAGGTGTAACGCTCGACCATTGCAGGTACTTGCTCGCTCTGGTCAGGATGAACCAGAAATACGATTTCGTAATGACGCATGTATGCTCCTTACGGGTTAACAGCCCCCCGGCCCGATTGGGACGAGAAGCAAGGAGGGGTAAAGGGTATTTCAAAGAACGCGATATTCTAGTGATCTCACTCAAGAGTTGCAAGCAAGCTGTTCACTGATTGATCAGGTTCTTCAAATGAGTCAACTTATTGGTTGAAGTCTTTAAGACCGAGCACATCGTGCATGTCATAGCGACCTTTAGGCTGCTGTGACAACCAGATGGCTGCACGCACAGCACCTTTGGCGAAGGTCATACGACTGGACGCTTTATGGGTAATTTCAACGCGCTCGCCCTCACTGGCAAAAAGTACGGTGTGATCACCGACAACATCACCACCTCGCACGGTAGCAAAGCCAATTTCTTTGGCAGGGCGAGCACCCACCTGCCCTTCACGACCGTAGATGGCGTGCTCTTTCAGATCACGATCCAGCGCATCCGCAACGGCTTCACCCAAGGCCAGCGCCGTACCGGAGGGAGAGTCCACTTTATGACGATGGTGGGTTTCAATAATTTCGATGTCGTAGCCTTCGCCCAGGGTTTTAGCTGCCAGCGCCAGCAGCTTCAGCACAACATTCACACCAACGCTCATGTTGGGCGCAAAAACGATCGCGGTTTTTTCCGCAGCCTGATCAATCAGGGCTTTTTGCTCATCTGTCAGACCCGTCGTACCAATGACCAGTGCTTTGCCATGCTCTGCACAGAAAGCCAGAGTCTGTTCGGTAACCTTGGGACTGGTGAAATCGATTAGTACATCAAAGTCATTCACCGCTGCAGCCAATGAGTCGACGGCAGTGAGGTTCAGCTTGCCAACACCCGCAATTTCACCAACGTCAGCACCTACCAGAGAGCTGCCGGGAGAGAGGATACCCGCGCCCAGTGTCGCACCTTCAGTCTGGGCAATAGCGTCGATGAGGTTACGGCCCATACGGCCAGCCGCGCCCATGATGGCGATACGAGTCATGCCTTGAATCCTTTGCTGTACCAATAGAAAGAGTAAGAAAAATGCCGTGCAGTATAAAAGAAAAGGGCGACTAACGCCGCCCTTTCCCATCATGCTCAAAACAGAGCCTGTGAAGACTTCGAATTATTTCATGTCTTCGAAGAACTTCTTGACGCCATCAAAGAAGGATTTGGTCTTGGGCGCATGGCGCTCATCCTGATCCTTCAATGTCGCTTGGAACTCTTCCAGCAGCTCTTTCTGGCGAGCCGTCAGATTAACAGGCGTTTCAACCATAATGCGACAGATCAGATCACCGGCTGAACCACCGCGCACTGGAACCACCCCTTTGCCACGCAAACGGAACTGTTTGCCTGTCTGGGTCTCTGCGGGGATTTTAAGACGTACACGCCCATCCAGTGTCGGCACTTCCAGTTCACCACCCAAAGCAGCATCAACAATGCTGACTGGCACTTCGCAGTACAGATTTTTACCATCACGCTCAAAGATCGGATGTTCACGCACCGAGACCTGAACGTAGAGATCACCTGCCGGCCCACCCAAGGCTCCCGCTTCACCTTCGCCTGTCAGGCGAATGCGATCACCGGTATCGACGCCGGGAGGAATCTTCACATCCAGCTTCTTGGTGTGCTCAACACGGCCACGACCATGGCAATCAGTGCAAGGATCACTGATCACCTGACCTGCTCCATGACAGGCCGGGCAGGTTTGCTGGACCGCAAAAAAGCCCTGCTGCATGCGAATCTGGCCAGCACCACCACAGGTGGTACAAGTCTGAGGCTTAGTGCCTTTCTTGGCACCAGAGCCATCACAGGTTTCGCACTCTGCCAGGGTAGGAATCGTCAGTGTTTTCTTGACACCTTTTACCGCCTCTTCGAGGTCCAGCTCAAGGTTGTAGCGCAGGTCAGAGCCACGCTGCGGACCGCCACGGCCACCGCGACCAAAGCCGCCGCCACCGCCGCCTCCAAAGATATCGCCAAAGACATCGCCGAAAATGTCCTGGAAGCTACCGCCACCAAAACCGCCACCGCCGAAGCCGCCGCCGTTTTGATCAACACCTGCGTGACCAAACTGGTCGTAGGCCTGTTTTTTCTGGGCATCAGAAAGCACTTCGTAAGCTTCACTGACTTCCTTGAATTTACTCTCGGCTTCTTTGTCATCCGGATTGCGATCCGGGTGGAACTTCATCGCCATGCGCCGGTAGGCTTTTTTGATGTCCTGTTCGGAAGCATCGCGCTGCAGTCCCAGCACTTCGTAGTAATCGCGTTTAGACATGATTCATTCGCTGGTTAGCAGAACCGGCACCGCCGGTGATTCCAATGGAAAAGGCGCAAATGAATTTGCGCCTTGTTCGGTAAGCCTTCGGACCGGGAGACTCCCGGTCCGAGCGCAACAAGAATATTACTTCTTGTCGTCTTTCACTTCTTCGAACTCAGCATCAACTGCATCGTCCTGCTTGGCACCGGCATCCGCCGCCTGCTCACCACCGGCAGCTTCGCCCTGGGCTGCAGCTTCGGCGTACATTTTCTGAGCAAGTCCGGAAAGAGCTTCGGTCAACGCTTCGGTTTTGCTGGTGATGGCATCTTTATCATCACCCTTCAGCGCTTCCTCTACCGCGACAATCGCTGCCTCGATAGCGGTTTTCTCTTCCTCGGTGGCTTTGTCGCCAGCATCTTTCAGCGTTTTGCGAGCGGTATGAACCATGCCGTCAGCACCATTACGTGCCTGCACCAACTCCTCGAACTTCTGGTCTTCCGCTGCGTTAGCTTCCGCGTCCTGAACCATTTTTTCGATTTCATCATCGCTCAGACCAGAAGAGGCCTTGATGACGATAGACTGTTCTTTGCCGGTCGCCTTGTCTTTGGCTGACACGTTCAGAATACCGTTCGCATCGATGTCGAAGCTGACTTCGATCTGTGGCACACCGCGTGGAGCAGGTGGAATGTCCGCAAGGTCAAAGCGACCCAGAGACTTGTTCTGACCTGCCTGCTTACGCTCACCCTGCAGAACATGGATAGTTACTGCAGTCTGGTTGTCGTCAGCCGTTGAGAACACCTGTGACTTACGAGTCGGAATAGTGGTGTTCTTGTCGATCAGCGCGGTCATCACGCCGCCCATGGTTTCGATACCCAGTGTCAGCGGGGTAACGTCCAGCAGCAGAACGTCTTTCACGTCACCGGACAGAACCGCACCCTGAATAGCAGCACCCATGGCCACCGCTTCGTCAGGGTTCACGTCACGACGTGGATCCTTGCCGAAGAACTCTTTAACTTTCTCGAACACCATTGGCATACGAGTCTGACCACCGACCAGGATGATCTCGTCAATTTCAGAGGCTTTAAGGCCAGCATCTACCAGCGCAGTGCGGCAAGGCTCCAGAGAACGCGCCACCAGATCTTCTACCAGCGACTCAAGCTTGGCACGGGTCACCTTGATGTTCAGGTGCTTAGGACCAGTGGAGTCAGCGGTGATGTAAGGCAGGTTCACGTCGGTCTGCTGGGCAGAAGACAGCTCAATTTTAGCTTTTTCAGCGGCTTCTTTCAGACGCTGCATGGCCAGAGGGTCGCCTTTCAGATCGATGCTGCTTTCTTTCTTGAATTCGCTCGCCAGATAGTCGATCAGCACCATGTCGAAGTCTTCACCACCGAGGAAGGTATCACCGTTGGTGGACAGAACTTCAAACTGCTTCTCGCCGTCAACATCAGCGATTTCAATGATGGAGATATCGAAGGTACCACCACCTAGGTCATAGACAGCAATTTTGGAATCGCCGCCCTGCTTGTCCATACCGTAGGCCAGTGCAGCAGCGGTAGGCTCGTTGATGATACGTTTTACATCCAGACCTGCGATGCGGCCAGCATCTTTGGTAGCCTGACGCTGAGAGTCATTGAAGTAGGCAGGTACGGTGATAACCGCAGCAGTCACTTCTTCGCCAAGGTAATCCTCAGCGGTTTTCTTCATCTTCTTCAGAACTTCAGCGGACACCTGAGGAGGTGCCATTTTTTTGCCTTTAACTTCAACCCAGGCATCGCCGTTGTCAGCGCCTACAATTTTGTAAGGCACCATTTTGATGTCTTTCTGTACGACGTCATCGGAGAACTTACGACCGATCAGACGCTTAACTGCGTACAGCGTATTGTGCGGGTTGGTAACCGCCTGACGTTTAGCTGGCTGACCGACCAGCACTTCGCTGTCATCGGTATAAGCTACCAGCGAAGGTGTAGTACGTGCACCTTCAGCGTTATCGATTACCCGAACCTTTTCCCCCTCCATGATGGCAACACAGGAGTTGGTGGTTCCCAGGTCGATACCAATAATCTTACCCATAATTCATAAACCTCAGAATGCGTAATTCAGGAAGGGGTCTCGCCCCGTCTCTCTCTCTTGATTGCTTAGATTGGTGCGCCGTAAATAATTTCAAGTCACTTTTTTGACTTTTTGCGCAAATCAATCTTTACCCTGAGACACGACCACCATGGCAGGGCGAAGCAGACGTCCATTCAGGGTGTAACCCTTCATCATGACATCGACGACTTTGTTTGCCGCGATCTCAGGATGGGGCACCATGCTGACCGCCTGATGCAGTTCAGGGTTAAAGCCTTCTCCCTGAGGGGCGACCTGCTCCACCTGGAATTTCTTCAGGGTGTTAACAAACAGATCCAGCGTCATCTCGACGCCTTCACGCACAGCTTTCTGGTGCTCGTCATCACCGTAAGCAGCAATGGCGCGCTCAAGGTTATCAACGACGGGCAGCAACTCACCGGCAAACTTTTCCAGTGCATAACGATGCGCTTTTTCAACATCCTGCTCAGCGCGACGACGAATATTCTGCATCTCAGCATGCGCACGAACCGTCTGATCCTTGGCTTCAGCGACTGCGGCTTGCAGCGCTGCGATTTCATCTTCAGCACTTGGCTCAGAAATTACTTCAGGCTCAACACCACCCTGAGCTGTTTCCAACTCTTCGGCCACAGGTGCGTTCTGATCCTGTGCTGGAGTCTCGTTCTGTGCCATGGATATCTCCTAACTCGTTAAATTGGGAATTCAAAAACGTTATTTCTCAGGCGCTGGCGGCCTCTGGCCAGCCGTGCGCTTCGTTGCCCAGGCAACACGATGGGCACCAATATGGGGGCACATCAGCGGGCTTCAACACCTCTTTGGGCAAATTTTCATCAGCCTATTGCCAAGTGGAAATCACTGGCTAAACTACTGGTTATAAATCCAGTCTTGGTAAGGAGCCCTCATGCTCTGTCAACTTTCCATCAAGAATGTCGCTATCGTCGAACACCTGGACCTTGAGCTACCTAACGGTCTGCAAGCCATCAGCGGTGAGACCGGTGCGGGCAAGTCCATCATGCTGGACTCGCTGGCTCTCGCATTGGGGGGACGTGCAGATGCAGGCTGCGTCCGCCATGGCGCAGACAAGGCAGACATCAGTGCCGGTTTCGATATCAGTCAGGTCCCTGCAGCTCAGGAGTGGCTGCGCAGTCGTGACATGTACGAGGAAAACCTGTGCATCCTGAGACGCACAGTCACCACTGAAGGACGCTCTCGAGCCTGGATTAATGGCCAGCCCAGCAACCTGCAGGATCTTCGTGACCTCGGCAGTTATCTGGTAGAAATTCACGGCCAGCATGCTCATCAGCGCTTGCTTGATGCAACTTCTCATCTTTTCCTGCTGGATGATTACGCGCATCTGGAGGAAGAACGTCTGGCGCTGACATCCAGCTACCAGCAATGGCAGCAGCTTAGTAAACGCCTGAATACATTGCGTGAGCGTAGCGATGAGGATCAGGCTCGTGTGCAGCTGCTAAGTTATCAGGTTGAGGAACTTCAGCAGCTCAGTTTGCAAGAAGGCGAACTTGCAAGTCTCGAAGAAGAACAGAAACTCCTTGCTAATGCTGAACATAACCTGAGCCTGGGGCAGTCTCTTTGTGAACTTACCCGTGACAGTGATGACTCTCTTGTCGACCAGATACGTCGCGCTCGCTCTCTGCTTGGTCAGATGCAATTAAAAGAAGAAAGTCTCAGCGAAATCGACGCAATGCTAGACAGCGCGGCTATTCAATTGGAAGAAGCGGCTAATAGCATCAACCACGCACTGGACAGTTACGAGCTCAGCCCGGAACGCCTGCAGGAAGTAGATCAACGCTTACACCAAACCTACACGCTGGCCAGAAAGCACCGCACAGACCCCAACGAACTACTCGTGTTTCAACAAGAGCTTGAACATGAGCTTTCACTGCTGGATGTGAATGAAGATGACTTGCTGCAGCTTGAAGGCGATGTTCAGGCCGCCTATCAGAATTATCTGGCTAAAGCAGAGAGCCTCAGCGAGAAGCGGCAACAGTCGGCTCTGCGATTGGCCCAGGAAGTGATGGAGCAACTAAAAGCGCTGAGCATGCCCCACAGCCACTTTGAAGTGGCTGTGACGACGTTGGGTGAAAAGCACGCCAGCATTAACGGCATAGATCGTGTTGAGTTTTTGTTGAGTGCGAATCCCGGACAGCCAGCACGCCCACTTCAGAAAGTGGCCTCAGGCGGTGAGCTCTCCCGGATCAGTCTGGCCATTCAGGTTGTGGCGGCCAAAGCCAGCACCATGCCAACCCTGATATTTGATGAAGTCGATGTGGGGATTGGCGGCGCAGTCGCTGAAGTGGTTGGCAAGCTACTGCGTCAGCTGGGTGAGCGGGTCCAGGTACTTTGCGTGACTCACCAGCCACAGGTCGCGGCCCAGGCCCATCATCATCTCTTTGTCAGCAAGGATGTGCGCGGCGGTATGACTAATTCCCGTGTCGATACCCTTAGTGATGAAGAGCGCATCAATGAAATTGCACGCATGCTTGGCGGGTCTGAACTGTCACACCATGCAAGAGCTCATGCAGAGGCAATGCTTAATCAGCTTCCGCACTGATCAGGCATACCAGCCAACAGAAACACCCCATAAAAAAAGCCCGCATGCAGCGGGCTTTTTTGTTGAGATCAGCAAGCTGAACTCGGTAAAGAGCTAAGCATTAATGTTCAGCGTCTTTATGAATACCGTAGAGGTAGATCGTCCGATCTGTCAGGGTAAAGCCGTTTTCCTCAGCAATTTCCTGCAGACGCTTGTTGATGATCGGATCAGAGAACTCACGAACGATACCGGATTTAACACAAACGATGTGGTCGTGCTTGTCATCAGCGGACAGTTCAAATACCGAATGACCACCTTCAAAGTGGTGGCGAACAACAAGACCTGCAGCTTCGAACTGGGTCAGCACACGGTAAACAGTAGCCAGACCGACATCTTCACCCTGCTCCATAAGGATGCGGTAGATATCCTCTGCACTCCAGTGGTCCTGCTCTCCGGCCTGCTCCAGAATCTGATAAATTTTGACTCTAGGTAAAGTAATTTTGAGGCCTGCTTTGCGCAGCTCTTGATTTTCTAGTGGCATAAGCAAATTCTCTGTGCTCTTCGCAGTCGGTGGCAACATCATGTATTATTCCGTGCCAACGAAGATATTGGAAGTCAAAACGCAATGCAAAAAGCTCTCGTACTCAGTTGCGTCCTGCTCCTTGGTGGTTGCTCTCTCTTCCCGGGCCTTCATCGTATCGAAGTACAGCAGGGGAACATGGTCACTCAGGACATGCTGAACAAGCTTCGTCCCGGCATGACTGAACAACAGGTCCGTTTTGTCATGGGCACCCCTCTTCTGGTCGACTCATTCAACCAGAACCGCTGGGACTACCTCTACCGTCTGGAAAAACCTAACGGTGACACGGAAAGCAAAACCGTCAGTCTTTACTTTAATAACGGTAAGCTTGCCAACATACAGGGCACCATGCGACCCGGCGCTGCTGCTGAAAGCGCCTCATCGAGTGCTCAATAAGATTCGCGCTGCCATCACCTGACATATCGTGTCATTCGGCGAGGCATAGCCGGCAGGTTTCAATACTGCCGGTTTCGCTGCGCTATCACTATCGCCGTTTTTGACGGTGACATATCCTTTGACAACTCACTGAGCTTCTTTATCGGCCTTAGCCTTGGCGGCCCGGTTCGCTCTCGCCTGCTTGGGATCAATAATGAGCGGTCGGTAGAGTTCTACCCGCTCCCCGTCACGCAGTGCTTGCTCCTTGGGCTTTTTGACAGCTTTACCAAAGATACCCATGGGCTGTGTTTCGGGGTCAATTTCAGGGTAATAATCCACGATACCGGACTGCACTACCGCCTGATAAAGCGTGCAGCCTTCCTCCACCTGAAGAGGGATGATCATCTGGTCATCCGCCAGCGCATAAGCAACTTCAACGTTGATCAATTCATGACTTGCCACAGACTTTCTCCGCACGCTGACAAAATGCATCAACCATCGTTGTTGCAATCTGGTTGAAGACCTTACCCATCGCCATACCAGCCAGCTTGTTAGCAAATTCAAAGGTCAGTGTTAGTGAGACCTTGCAGGCATCTTCCGCCAGCGGCTTGAAATACCACTCACCCACCAACGTTTTAAATGGTCCCTCAACCAGCGAAAGCGTAATCCGCTCAGGCGGTTGCAGGGTATTTTTCGTGGTAAAGCGATAATGAAAGCCAGCCTTGGCAACTTCAATGGACGCCGTCATTTCCTGACTATCCTCAGAAATCACCGTGGTACCAGAGCACCAGGGTAAAAACTCCGGATAGGCTTTGACGTCATTCACGATATCAAACATCTCTTGCGCGGAATGCATCACTAACGCACTGCGCTCAACCGTTGCCATGAAACCTCCTCAAGTGCGACGGGCCAGAACCTGACCCGTCGTCTTCAGCAAAAACGCTTACGAAAAGAAGAGCTGGTTCACCAGAACAATCACCACCAATACTGGGGCAATATAACGAACGGTGATACGCCAGGCCTGATACTGCCCCTCGGACAGTGACAGTTCTTCCTGCGTAAAGCGACGCAGCATCACGTAACCTGCGAAGATGGCGATCAACAGGCCACCCAGCGGCAACATGATGTTGGCAGTAACGTAATCGAGGGTATCAAAGATTCCCTTGCCCATCAGCAGGTGGACATCACTCCATACATTGAACGACAGCAGTGCAGCGATCCCCAGCAGCCAGCCCGCCAGCCCCAGAACCAGACACGCCAGAGGACGCTTGATGTTGAAACGTTCCACCACGAACGCGATAGATGGTTCCATTAGCGAGAGCGCGGAGGTCCAGGCGGCGATACCCACCAGGACAAAGAACAGGAAGCCAAAAATCTGGCCCATGGGCATATTGCCAAAGGCCACTGGCAGGGTGACGAACATCAAGCCAGGACCAGCGCCTGGATCCATATTGTTAGCAAAAACAATCGGGAAAATCGCCAAACCGGCCACCAGTGCCACCAGGGTATCCAGTACCACCACTGTTAGAGCAGTGCTGCCAATACTGGCTTTCTTGGTCATGTAGGAACCATAAGCGATCATGGTGCCCATCCCCAGACTCAGGGTAAAGAAGGCATGACCCAGAGCAACCAGAACAGCATTCGCCGTTAGTTTCTCAGGCGAGAAGTCAAACATGAAGTGGAAGGCTTCGCCCATATGGCCGGTACTGAAGGCATAGCCAAAAACGACCAGCAGCAGAATGAACAGAGCAGGCATCAGGATGCGGATAGCCCGTTCCAGACCATCGTTCACGCCACGCACCAGAACCACCATACTTGCGAAGGCAAAGATGGAGTGCCAGATCAGCATCCGCTTAGGATCAGCCAGCATGCCACTGAAAGCATCACCCACCTGATCGGCACCAGCGCCGTTAAAGCTGCCCTGAGCCATCTCGGATACGTAAGAGAACACCCAGCCACCGACAACGGAGTAGAAGCCAAAGATCAGAAATCCGGCCAGCGCTCCCAGTAAGCCAACCGCCTGCCAGGCTTTGGGCTGACCTGACTCTTCAGCGACATCACGCAGAGAATTCACAGGGCTCTGACGACCACGACGACCAATCAGTACTTCTGCCATCATCAACGGCAGACCGATCAACGCGATACAAATCAGGTACACCAGCACAAAGGCGCCGCCGCCATTTTCACCAGTGATATAAGGGAACTTCCAGATATTACCCAGGCCGACCGCCGAACCGGTCGCCGCCATAATAAACACCCAGCGACTGCCCCACATGCCGTGGAGAGACTCTTTTTTCAACATCGTTTTATAGTTTCTTCTACAGGTTGGAAAGGGGGCGGATTTTGCTGGAGCTATATCTTTAAATAACTCACAGGAAAAGCCCCGCCCTTCTCAGGAAGCCTGTCCCCTCAGGACTGGCGTTGACGAACGGCCTCAAACAGACAGACGCCTGTTGCCACCGAAACGTTAAGACTACTCACCTCCCCTGCCATGGGGATGCTGACCAGCGAATCACAAAGATCACGAGTCAGACGGCGCATTCCATTTCCTTCTGCGCCCATGATGAGGGCCATTGGCCCCGTCAGTGATGCCTGATAAACCGTTGAATCAGCTTCGCCTGCTGTTCCGATTAACCAGACACCGCGTTCTTGAAGATTTTTGAGGGTACGCGCCAGGTTAGTGACCTGCACGTAAGGCACGGCTTCAGCCGCTCCACATGCCACCTTCACCACAGTTGAGTTCAGAGGCGCAGACTTATCCTTGGGCGCAATAACTGCATGGATTCCCGCGGCATCCGCAGTGCGCAAACAGGCCCCAAGGTTATGAGGATCCGTGACACCATCCAGCACCAACAGGAACGGGGTTTCCTGCAGTTCATCCATGTAGCGCTCAAACCAGTTTTCATTCTGAGCACGCTGAGGCTCAACCCTGGCAGCAACGCCCTGATGAACACCATCAATGGTTTTATCCAACTCTTGCCGGGGCACATGACGGACCTTCACGAATTTTTCAGCGGCAATTTCAAGAATGCTCTCGATACGCTGATCCTGACGGCCTTGCTGAATCAACAACTCATGGATACGACGAGAGTCCCGCTTGAGCAGCGTTTTAATACTGTGCAGGCCGAAGACCCATTCCCATTGCTGTGACATAGTTTGAACTCAGTAACGTTAAATCAGGAAACCTCAAAACCCCACAAGCCTGTGCTTATGAGGTCAGCGCCTACTTATTATCGGCGCTCTTTTTCTTGCGTTTGGACTCTTTGGCTTTACGCTTTGCCTTAATAGCCGCTTTGATTTTGGCTTTGCGTGCTTTTTTATTGCCACCACCTTCGCTTGCAGGCCCCTGAGCAGAATCACCTGCACCCGAGGTTTGACCGCGACCGGCAGGCTTTGCAGCCCCCGCTTTGGAGGCACCTTTGCCACCTGCACTTTGGCGCGATGATGAACTCCGTGACCGGCCAATCTTGACTGCACCCGTTTCGGTAGGAATGTCGCCGGTTTTCAGACGATCCCGAATAGAACGCGCCAGTTTTTTCGAGGGGCCACTCACCAGTTCAAAGTCGATCTTCCGCTCATCGAGATCCACACGGCTAACGCGCACGCGCACCGAATCGCCCAGGCGGAAAGATTGCCCTGTACGCTCACCTTTAAGACGCTGGAACGCGGCATCAAAGTGGTAATAGTCGCCAGGCAAGCCACTGACATGAATCAAACCTTCAACGTAGACATCCGCAAGCTCGACAAAAACACCAAAGTTGGTCACTGCCGTGATCACGCCATCATATTCTTCACCAACACGGTGGCTCATGTATTCACACTTAAGCCAGGCCACCACATCGCGAGAGGCCTCATCGGATCGACGTTCAGTGCTGGAGCAGGACTCTCCAAAGGCCACCATCGCATTCAGGTCATAGGGGTAACCTTTCAGTGACGAGCTGTCATTTTCACGACGCAGCAGCGCACGAATCGCTCGGTGCACCAGCAAGTCCGGATAACGACGGATAGGTGAAGTAAAGTGGGTATAGGCCTTAAAGCCCAAACCGAAGTGCCCTTCGTTAGCAGGACTGTAAACCGCCTGACTCATCGAACGCAGCATCATGGTCTGGATCACGCTGAAGTCAGGACGGTTTTCAATACTGGCCATCAGCGCCTGATAATCCGCAGGCTGTGGTTTATCACCACCTCCCATATTCAGGCCCAGCGGACTCAGGAAGGAACGCAGCTTCTCCAGGCGCTCAGATTTCGGCCCTTCGTGAATACGATAAAGCGCGGGCACTTTCGCTTTTTCAAGGAAACGTGCTGCACAGACGTTGGCGCACAGCATGCATTCTTCGATCAGTTTATGCGCTTCATTACGAATGACAGGGACCACCTGATCAATCTTGCGACCTTCACCAAACACAATACGAGTTTCGGTCGTTTCAAAGTCAATCGCTCCACGTTCGGCACGCGCCTGACGGAAAGCGTGATACAGGTCGAACAAGGTCTCCAGTGGCTTTACCAAAGCCTTGTAGCGCTGGCGTAGCTCCTGCCCTTCTTCAGAGTCAGGTTTTTCCAGAATCTGACTGACCTTGGAATAGGTCAGACGTGCCTGTGACTGAAATACCCCCTCATAGAATTTATAGCCACTGATACTTCCGCGCTCACTGACGGTAGCTTCGCAAACCATCGCCAAACGATCGACCTGCGGATTCAGTGAGCACAAACCGTTGGAGATTTTCTCCGGTAACATGGGCACGACCTGACCGGGAAAATAGGTCGAGTTACCACGACGCTGGGCCTCTTCATCCAACGAAGTGCCGGGGCGGATGTAATGAGAAACGTCGGCAATGGCAACGAATAGACGCCAGCCGCCGCTCTTTTTACGCTCGGCATAAACAGCATCGTCAAAGTCACGTGCATCTTCACCATCAATGGTTACCAACGGCAGATGACGAAGATCCACACGACCTTCTTTATCCGCCTCGCTGACCTCTTCAGAAAGCTTATCCATCTCAGCCGTGACTTCTTCTGGCCACTGGTGAGGAATACCGTAGTTGTGGATAGCCACCTGAGTTTCAATGCCCGGGGCCAGATGATCACCGAGAATTTCGATGATACGGCCCACCGCATGGCTTCGCTTGCTGGGATATTCATCAATCTCGACCAGAACCACCTGACCCTGATGGGCACGGACGCTGCCGTCCGCTTTGATCATGATGTCCTGAGAAATTTTGCTGTTATCCGGGGTAACAAAGGCATTGCCGTACTCTTCAAAGTAACGGCCAACCAAACGCTCAAAACGGCGTTCAGTAACCTCGACAATATCCGCTTCGCGGCGGCCCTTATAATCTTCGCCACGAATACGTACCAGAACACGATCACCGTCAAAAACGGAGCGCATCTGACGTTCGTGGACGTATAGATCGCTGGAACCATCATCGGGAACCACAAAGCCGAAGCCATCACGGTGACCCATGATACGTCCGGCAATCAGGTCCATCTTGTTGATAAGGCCGTAGCCTTCCTTACGGGTAAACAACAGCTGACCGTCTCGCTCCATCGCTTTAAGGCGACGGCGCAGACCTTCAATCTGATCCTCATCCGTTAATCCCAGAGCATCGCACAACGCCATATGGGTCGCAGGGCCGGGATAGTCCTGCAAGAACTCAAGCAGAAACTCACGGCTAGGTACCGGATTTTCATACTTTTCGGCTTCCCGCTTGGCATAGGGATCTTCGTGGGCAGGGTGTTGAGGATCGGTCACAGACGATCTCCTGGTTGAAGGTGCTTTATTCTTGCTGAATATCGCACCTGTGCTGAAAGCACAAGGGGGAGCTGAACTCCCCCTTGTCAGCCTCAGGCGTTGAAAGGATCGCGAAGAACAATGGTTTCTACACGGTCTGGACCGGTAGAGATCACATCGACAGGCACGCCGACCAGCTCTTCAAGACGGCGAATATAGTTACGCGCGGCTTGTGGCAGGTCTTCAAGACGCTGAATACCGAAGGTGGTCTCACTCCAGCCTGGCATTTCTTCGAAGACAGGAACAACAGAAGCATAGCCTTCGCTATCAACCGGATTCACCACTTCGTTACCATCGGCATCGTGATAATGGGTACAGATTTTGACGGTCTGCAAACCATCAAGAACGTCCAGCTTGGTCAGGCACATGCCACTGATGGAGTTCACCTGTACAGACTGGCGCAGAGCAACTGCATCAAACCAGCCACAACGACGCGCGCGGCCAGTAGTTGCACCGAACTCATGACCACGCTCAGCCAGACGCGCACCCACTTCATCGAACAGCTCGGTGGGGAAAGGACCAGAACCAACGCGCGTGGTGTAAGCCTTGGTGATACCCAGAACGTAGTCCAGATACAGAGGACCGAAGCCAGAACCCGTCGCAGTACCACCCGCCGTGGTATTGGAGGAAGTTACGAAAGGATAGGTGCCGTGGTCGATATCCAACAGGGAGCCCTGAGCACCTTCAAACATAATGTTGTGACCTTCACGGCGGCATGCATGCAGGTCGGTGGTGACATCCGTCACCATTGGGCGAATCTCTTCTGCCATTTTCAGGCAGTCAGCCAATACGGTGTCATAATCAACCGCTTCAGCCTTGTAGTATTCGGTCAGAACGAAATTGTGATATTCCAGCACTTCTTTCAGTTTCAGAGAGAAGCGGTTGGCATCCAGCATGTCAGCTACGCGCAGACCACGACGAGCCACTTTGTCTTCGTACGCGGGCCCGATACCACGACCGGTGGTACCGATCTTGTTATTGCCACGCGCAGTCTCACGCGCAACGTCCAGAGCAACGTGATAAGGCAGAATCAGCGGACAAGCAGGGCTGATACGCAGACGCTCACGAACAGGCACACCGCTCTCTTCCAGAGTACGCATTTCTTTCAACAGTGCTTCGGGAGACAGCACGACACCGTTAGCGATGTAGCACATGACATTATCACGCAGGATACCGGAGGGAATCAGGTGCAATACGGTTTTCTTGCCGTCGATCACCAGTGTGTGACCCGCATTGTGACCGCCCTGAAAACGCACAACAGACGCTACTCGCTCTGTCAGCAGATCAACGATCTTACCCTTGCCTTCATCACCCCACTGGGTGCCCAGCACAACAACATTCTTACCCATAGTTCTCAATTCTCAGCAATCAGTTCGCGTCACCAGTAGCCAGGTCAACGACCTGCCACTGTTGTCCATCCCATTGGAGCTGTCGATCACAACGAAGCTCCTGGGGGTTGTTATCCATTCCGGGCATTCCTGCCACTACGCGCTCTCCTTGCTTGCGCAGCTGATTTACCGCAGCAAGCAAAGCCGCGTCCTGCTGGGCAGGCGCAAAAATGCCTCTGGGCAATTCGCTTTCCAGCTGTTCAGACAAGCTGACCAGCACCATCAGATCGGCAGAGAAGCCCGTCGCGGGACGCGCGCGGCCAAATACCTTACCGATATCATCGTAACGTCCGCCTTTTGCCACAGGCTGGCCATAGCCTGGAACATAAGCCGTAAAGATAATCCCTGTGTGGTAGTTGTAACCACGCAGCTCGCTAAGATCGATGTAAATATCAATCCCAGTGTAGCGTTGACGGATCGTCGTCGCGATTTCCGCCAGATTCTCAAGTGCAGCAAGTACGTTGGCAGGCGCTTCAGACAGCACACTACGCGCCTCATCCAGTACCTGCAGACCACCGTTCAGGCGTACCAATGCCTGCAACCAGCCCGCCATGCGTGCATCGGAAATCTCACGTTTGACGAAAGCTTTCAGTTCAATTTCGGCCTTGCGCTGCAGAATCTCGGTCAGCTGCTGTTCCTGGTTTTCATCCAGCCCCGCCGCCTTAACCAGTTCGCGATAGATACCCGCCTGATTCAGATCCAATGTGATACTGCGCTTAACCCCCACGGCATCCAGGGTTTCGATCATCAGCTGAATCACTTCAACGTCAGAAGCCGCGCCATCATGGCCATACAGCTCAGCGCCAACCTGTAACGGATTACGGAATGCCTGAAGGAAAGCAGGACGGGTATGCAGCACATGGCTGGAATAACAGAGACGCACCGCACCTTGCTGATGCAGGCAATGAGCATCAATGCGGGCAACCTGCGGAGTAATGTCCGCGCGGATTCCCATCATACGACCTGTCAGTTGATCCGTAACCTTGAAGGTCAGCAGATCCAGATCATGCCCAGTACCAGTAAGAAGGGAGTCGAGATACTCAATGAGTGGAGTCATGACAAGGTCATAGCCCCAGCTACGGTAAAGATCGAGCAACTGTCGACGAACAGCCTCGATACGCTCAGCTTCGGGTGGAAGCACTTCCTTAACGCCGTCGGGTAGTAACCAGCGATCAGCAAACGTCATTGAAATCTCCAGACACCAGTGTGCTCAATGAACCCAGTACAGCAGGCATACACCTGTCAGCATGCTAAGCCCGCCCCAGAGGCGAAGTCGCGCATCAGACTGCAGCACCAGCTGCGCCATGACCTGCTTCCAGCTTCGGGGAGAGAGAAAAGGAAGAACCCCTTCCATTACCAACATCAGGCAAAAGGCGATAGCCAATGACTGCCAGAAATCGTTGTTCATTGAGTGTCCGCATGTAGCCCTGCGCCGAATTATGGCGATTTACAAACGCTGGGCACAAAAAAAACCGGGCTAAAAAGCCCGGTGACTAATACTACCACGATTTGGCTGGTCCGGAATCACCTCAGTGCGATTTCTGACCAGAAAATCCTATTACGGCAGTGAGGGCGCGGGAGCAGAAGACTGCTCTTTACCCATCGGGTCTTTCAGATAGCGGAAGAAGTCGCTATCTGGCTTGACCACCATGACATCACCTGGCTGACCCAGCGAGGATTTGTACGCATTGATACTGCGATAGAAGGAGTAAAACTCCGGATCCTGCTTGTAGGCCTTGGAATAAATCTCGGCAGCCTGGGCATCACCTTCACCGCGGATACGCTCAGAGTCACGATAGGCATTGGCCTTGATAATCGTACGCTGACGATCAGCATCAGCACGGATACCTTCCGCCAGCTCCTTACCGCGTGAGCGCAGTTCACGTGCTTCACGTTCACGCTCGGTACGCATACGCTCATACACAGACTGACTTACCTCTGATGGCAGGTCGATTTTCTTGATACGAATATCCAGAACTTCGATACCCAGCTCATCCTGCGCAGCCTGATTCACCTTCTTGGTCAAAGAGGTCATCACTTCATCCCGCTCACCGGAGACGACCTGATTCAGGGTACGCTCACCGAACTGATTGCGCAGGCCGGTATCGACACGCGCCGCCAGAATTTTGGTCGCCTGGAATTCATCACCAGAGGTAGCGGTGTAGTACTTCTCAACGTTCTGAATCTTCCACTTAACAAAGGAGTCTACAATCAACGCCTTTTTCTCAAGAGTCAGATAACGCTGAGGCGTGGAGTCCATCGTCAGTACACGGCCATCGAATACGCGCACGTTATCGATGAAAGGCACTTTCGCATGCAACCCTGGAGCAACATCCGCATCAACAACCTCACCGAAGCGCAGCACGACCGCACGTTCCGTAGCGTCAATAACGTACAAACTCTTAACACCCACAACCAGCACGGCCAGCAGCAGAATGATCGACAGAAAGGATTTATTAGACATTAACGTCCCTCCCGGCTGCTTTGCGTGGCTTGACGCTTACGAAGCTGATCAATAACGGCATCGGTAAGCTGCTGGATATCAGTGTTACTCAACTGACTGGACTGAGATGCTGCCTGACGCGCGGATTTAGTGCTCTGGCTGGCTTCGGTCAGTTTGTCGAGCGGCAGGTACATCATGCTGTTACCGCCATTTTGATCACTGTCCACAACAACCTTGGCGCTGTTGCTGTAAACCTCTTGCATCGCATCAAGGTACAGACGTTCCCGCGTTACTGCCGGAGCCTGCTGATACTGGGTCATCAGTTTGAGGAATCGTTCTGCATCACCTTGTGAACGAGCGATAACCTCATCGTGATAGGCATTGGCTTCTTCCAACACACGCTGTGCAGCACCACGAGCCTCAGGAATGACGCCATTAGCGTAGGATTCTGCCTCGTTTTTGACACGCTGCTCATCTTCACGCGCCTTGATGACATCATCAAATGCCGATTGGACCTGCTTGGGCGCCATGGCATTTTCAATGTTCACACGACTGATCTGCAGCCCCGTGCCGTAGGCATTCACGTACTCCTGAAGGCGTGCCTTCACTTCCTGTGCCAGATTATCGCGGCCTTCGGTCAGGATGGAATGCATCTCAGAACTACCCACCACATGACGCAGTGCACTTTCAGTTGCCTGAGCCAGACTGGATTCAGGGTCGCGCACATTAAGCACAAAGGCATTAGGATCAGAAACCACATATTGCACGGACATGTTCACTTCAACGATATTCTCGTCTTCAGTCAGCATCTGCGCACTGTGATCCAGCGAGCGCACGCGAGTCACGTTCACCTTACGCACGTCATCCACCATCGGCGGGTTCCAGTGCAGACCAGGAGTAACTGTCTCGTGATATCGACCGAAACGAAGCACCACGCCACGTTCCTGTTGGTCGAGGGTATAAAAGCCCATGGCTACCCAGCCGATAACGACCACCGCCAGCACCAGTACAAACAGGGCCATATTGATACCACCGGAAGGGGGACGCGAGCCACTGCTGGGCTTGCCTCCCATAATCCGACGCATCTGGTCCTGAACCTTGCGCATTACTTCATCGAGGTCAGGGGGTCCTTGATCGCCGCCGCCCTTGTTACCGTTGCCACCATTACGGTTGCCGGATCCCCAAGGATCTTTAGGATCATTACCGTTCCCGCCGGGCTCATTCCAAGCCATAGGGTTCTCCGTATTACTTTTTCAAATTATTCGGATGACAGTAAACATTTAGCACAAACTAAGGAAGTGCAGCAGTCTACGAATCAGAAGAACTCCTCGCAAGTTTCCTTCTGTTGCCGCAAACCAAAGCGTTCTGCAGCAATATCACAGCGCCTGAGCATCTGCAAAAAGTCGCTCAGAGGCAAACGGACCTCCAGAAGGTTACTGCCTTTATCGTCCCATTGCTCATCCAGCACCGCGTTTTGCTCGAACAACATGGCTCGCAACGCACCTTCAGCCGGAGTTAATGTCAGCGTCTTGTGGACCAGATCATCCGCCAGCAACTCAGAAATGGCCTGCATCAAAAATTCAGTTCCCTGATCTTTTGCCGCAGACATCCAGACCGCTCGCGGACGCCCCTGGTCATCTCGATCAATATGGGGCTCAACCTGCTCTAACAAGTCGACTTTGTTATAGACCATAAGGCTCGGCACTTCATCCGCACCGATCTCAAACAGGACTTCATTGACTGCTTGCAGATTACGCTCACGCTCCTCATTGGCTGCATCCACCACATGCAACAGCAGTGTCGCTTCTGTGGTTTCCTGAAGCGTGGCCTGAAAAGCATCAACGAGCTTGTGAGGCAAATGCCGGATAAATCCGACCGTATCGGCAAAAATTGTCGTTCCAACATCCGGCACCTGCAGACGGCGCAGAGTCGGATCAAGCGTTGCAAACAACTGGTCGGCCGCATAGACGCCAGCAACTGACAAGGTATTAAAGAGGGTCGATTTACCCGCGTTGGTATAACCCACCAGCGAAACCGTGGGAATATCCGCACGACGACGAGCGCGGCGCCCTTGATCACGCTGCTTGCGCACTTTCTCAAGTCGCTTGTGAATATACTTGATGCGCTCACGCAGCAACCGACGGTCGGTCTCAAGCTGCGTTTCACCCGGGCCACGAAGACCGATACCACCCTTCTGACGCTCAAGGTGAGTCCAGCCGCGCACCAAACGCGTAGACATGTGCTCAAGCTGCGCCAGCTCAACCTGCAATTTACCTTCATGGGTACGTGCACGCTGGGCAAAAATATCCAGAATCAGGCCGGTGCGATCCAGTACGCGACACTTGAGTTCAATCTCAAGATTACGCTCCTGAGCAGGGCTCAGCGCATGGTTGAACAGCACGACTTCGGCTTCCTGATCGACAACAATCTGTCGAATCTCTTCCACCTTGCCTGAACCAGCATAGAACTTGGGATTGGGGGAACTGCGTGAACCGGTCACCAGCGCAACAGGGGTTGCACCTGCGGAGCGGACCAGCTCCTGAAATTCGGCGGGATCTTCCCGTTCTGCATCTTCATACATATCCAGGTGAACGAGAACGGCACGTTCACCTGTATTGGGGCGTTCAAAGAACAATTATCACCTCACATCAACCGGCAGGAACGTCATCCACTCCCGGCAATTTCACCGGACGAGCCGGTACAACCGTCGAGATGGCATGCTTATAAACCATCTGACTTACAGTGTTCTTCAACAGGATTACAAACTGATCGAAGGACTCGATCTGACCCTGCAGCTTGATACCGTTAACCAGGAAGATGGAAACCGGTACACGCTCTTTGCGCAGGACGTTCAGGAAAGGGTCTTGTAGAGATTGCCCTTTTGACATTTCTGGAGCTCCTTAATATGTGGAGTAGTGGTCCAAGTCTGACCAAAAAACAAAAAAAAGGGGTACGAATAAAGGCGTACCCTCTTTGGGTACTAGTACTTATACACCTAAGTGAGGCCTGCTTCCAGCAATTTCAAGACATTGCTTTTCGCGGTTGCAGCAGAGCTGTCAACCCACTTTGCAGCCTCGAAACTGCGCAGCCAGGTGAGCTGTCTTTTCGCCAACTGGCGTGTTGCAGCGATGCCTTTTTCAACAAACTCATCGTGACTGCCATCGCCCTGCAAGTAACTCCAGGCCTGACGATAACCCACACAGCGAATGGAGGGTAAGCCGGGGTGAAGGTCATCCCGCTTCATTAATTCCCGGACTTCATCCAGAAAGTTCATCTCCAGCATCTGCCGAAAGCGAAGTGCAATCCGCTCATGCAACACATGACGCTCAGCAGGGCTGATGGCAATTTGAGTTACCTGGTAGGGCAAGCAATAAGCCTCCTGCTCTCGCCAATGCTGACTGAGAGGCTTGCCAGTGAGTTCATAAACTTCCAAAGCCCGCTGAAGGCGTTGGGGATCCGTTGACCGGATCCGTGCTGCAGACTCCGGGTCAACCTCAGCCAATTGCTGATGAATAGACTCCCAGCCCTGAGCCTCTGCCTGCGCCTCCATCCGGGCTCTTAAGCCAGCATCCGCCGCTGGCAAGTCAGCCATTCCCTTAATAAGGGCGTTGTAATAAAGCATGGTACCACCCACCAGCAGAGGAACGCGTCCATTCGCCACACTTTTCGCCATCAATCTCAGCGCATCAGCACAGAAGTCCGCAGCGGAGTAGGCTTGCGCCGGATCGAGAATATCCACTAAGGCATGAGGAAAACGAGCCAACTCTTCAGGCGTAGGCTTGGCGGTGCCGATATCCATGCCACGATAGATCAGCGCAGAGTCGACACTGATAATGTCACATGGAAAACGCTCCGCCAGCTCAAAGGCCAGTGCGGTTTTCCCCGCGGCAGTGGGGCCCATAAGGAATATCGCCGGAGGAAGGCGTGAATCAGTCATGCAAGGGAGATCCAGGATTCAAAAGGGCTATGGTATCACTGCCCGCGCATAAAGAGGCGATCGAGATCCTTCATACTAAGCTGTGTCCAGGTCGGGCGACCATGATTACACTGACCACTACGCTCAGTTCGCTCCATATCCCGTAGCAAACCATTCATCTCATCCAGCGTTAGCTGGCGATTGGCGCGGACGGACCCGTGACAGGCCATGGTGCCCAGCAACTCATTAATATGAGCCTCAACCCGACTACTCTGACCAATATTCAGTAGATCAGATAGCACATCAGTAACCAGTTTTGGCACATCGGCCTGACGCAGCAGCGCTGGAACTTCACGCACCACCAGTGTTTCCGTTCCCATTCGCTGTAAGCCAAAGCCTAAACGCTGAAAAAACTCCTGCTGCTCTTCCGCACTATCGGCCTCGCGCTCGCTTACAGCAAGAGACACAGGCACAAGCAAAGGCTGAGATTTCACCCCCTCACCTTGCCAGGCCACTTTCATTCGCTCATACACGATACGTTCATGGGCAGCATGCATGTCCACAATCACCATGCCGTGCTGGTTTTGCGAAAGGATGTAAATACCGTGCAGCTGCGCCATGGCAAAACCCAAAGGAGGCAGATGCTCATCCACCTTTGGCAAGGCTACCCCCCCTGATGAGGACGAAGCCGTGAAGGCAGCAATCGGGTCAAAAGCGGAGGAGGAGTCTTGCGCAACGGCTGACGAATAACTCGCGTCCCCGGACACTTCCTCGCCACCCTGTTCAGGATGCAGACGCGCATAACCCGCCATCTGCTCACGGATTTGGGCACCAGTAGGACGGGAGTCAGGCAAATTAAGTGGCATGTATCCCTGCCCACCGAACTCACCTGCTGCCTGCCCATGCACCACCGGCGCAGGGGTAGCATCAAGCGTAACCGCATCAGTGGCAGCATTAGCATCGGGTCGAACTTCCGCCAGAGCACGATGGAGACTGCTGAAGATAAAATCATGCACCAGACGCCCATCGCGGAAGCGCACCTCATGCTTGGTCGGGTGCACATTGACGTCAACCACGGCCGGATCCACATAGAGATAGAGCACAAACACCGGATGACGGCCGTTATAAAGCACATCCTGATAGGCCTGACGAATCGCGTGAGCAACCAGACGATCACGAATCACGCGTCCATTAACGAAGAAATACTGCTGATCCTGCTGGCTGCGTGAAAACGTCGGCAAACCGACCCACCCTTGAATTCGCAGGGCGTTATTGTTGATATCCACCACCACCGATTGCTGGAGAAACTGATTCCCCAGCAACTGAGCAATACGCCGCTCCCGTTCCATTTCGGTTCGTGCAGGCGGCAAGGCAAATACGGTCTTTTGATTGTGCCGCAGGTGAAAGCCGACATCGAAGCGGCTCAGTGCCAGACGCCGAACCACCTCTTCCAGATGACTAAACTCGGTTTTCTCAGTGCGCAGGAATTTGCGTCTCGCCGGCGTATTAAAGAAAAGATCGCGCATCTCAACCGTCGTCCCCTGAGGGTGCGCGGCTGGCGAGACTTCCGGCGTCATATCGCGACCTTCGGTGACAACCTGAAAGGCATGCTCAGCGCCTTCAGCGCGTGACGTTAAAGTCAGGCGTGACACTGAACTCACCGAGGCCAGAGCCTCACCACGAAAACCGAGACTGGCAACTGCCTCCAGATCCTCCAGCGTGTGAATCTTGCTCGTCGCATGACGACTAAGCGCCAGCGGCAGATCCTCTGCCATGATGCCCACGCCATTATCACGAATCTGGATCTTTTTGACGCCACCCTGCTCTACATCCAGATCAATACGGGATGCACCGGCATCAAGACTGTTTTCCAGTAGCTCCTTGACCACGGAGGCTGGTCGCTCAACAACCTCACCAGCAGCAATCTGGTTAGCCAGGCGTGGACTAAGACTATGAATGCGACGGAATGACTCTGACATGAGGTACCAAATTTCGGGGAATCAGGAGTTAGGTATTACCAGTTTCTGGCCGACTTTGATCGTCGAACGCAATGTCAGCTGGTTTTCATCCAGCAGACGACGAAGAGAAATACCATTTTTTGCAGCGATTGCTGAAAGTGTATCGCCCGAGATCACCCGATACAGGCGATTACCCGCTGAGGCGCCAGTGCCCGTGCCAGAGGGCGGTGGCAGACCGGGATTCTTGATTTTGGCGGCAATCCAGGTGTTTGGCTGGGGCTGTTCGTAGAAATGCTGTTTGATACCACGGAAGATCGCCTCAGCCATGCGCTGCTGGTACTGCGAACTCTTGAGATTATTCGCTTCTGTAGGATTGGAGATAAACCCGGTTTCCACCAGAATCGAAGGAATATCAGGGGACTTGAGCACCACAAAGCCTGCACGCTCCACATGATTCTTGTGCAATTTGGCAAAACCGCCCACATGCTTGAGAACATCTTTTCCCAGATTGTCGCTCATCTTCAGCGTGCTGGTCATGGACAGGTCCAGCAGAACGCCCGCCAGCACCTCATCCTTGTCATCAAGACTGACATTGCCCACGCCACCAATCAGGTCAGAACTGTTCTCCTGCTGAGCCAGCCAGCGACCCATTTCACTGGTCGCTCCACGCTCGGACAGCGTCCACACGGACGCACCTCGGGCAGAGGTATTTTTAAAGGCATCAGCGTGAATGGAGACAAACATATCCGCGTTGGCATCCCGCGCCAGCAGGGTACGCTTGCGAAGCTCAATAAAGTAATCACCACGACGGGTCAGATAAGGCGTGAAACCCGGCTCCTGCGCCAGTAATGCTTCGAGCTTACGAGCAATCGCCAAGACGACATTTTTCTCTCGCAGACCACCTGCGCCGATAGCCCCGGGATCCTCACCGCCGTGACCTGCATCCACCGCAATAATGATATTACGATACTCCGGTGCCTGAACGGCCTGCGGTGCAGGTGTTGTTGGTGCTGCGGGCAGAGGATCAGATGAGGACTTCACCGGCGTAGGGGTGGCCGGAACAGGAATAGCCTTATCGGCACTTTGTGGCGTCTGGATGTCGACAACCAGCCGGTTGCCGTAGGTCGCATTGGGAGCCAACGTAAAGTGCTTGAAGCCAAGCCGCTGGCTTAGGTCCATCACAATCCGAAGATTGTTGCCCTGACGCACACCGGTACGAATTTCTTTGATAGGAGAGCCTTGCAGGGCGAGGCCGCTCAAAGATGCGTTGAAAGTACTGTTATCAACATCGATCACCAGACGGTCAGGGTTTTCAACCATGAACGCCTGGTACTGAATAGGCGCACTCAGATCAAATACCAGACGGGTATTATCCGGAGCCTGCCAGAGCCGCACGCCATTGATGGTGGCGCCAAAGGCGCTCACACTCAAGAAGGTACAACACAGCAAAAGTATCAGCCGCTGTAGAATCCTAGTCATCATGCTGTGCGAAACTGCTACCGCCTCTCAAGAAGAAATACTTCACACCTTACTCAGCACCGGACTCGGGCTTAAGGGTGCGCAAACTGGTCACGATCTGCTGGCCACGTGACGTATTGGCCACCATTTGCACGTTGCGTCCATCCTGCCATCGCGTCAGGGAGATTTCCACATCCGCCGCAGGAAGAACACCCGCCCCTTTTTCAGGCCACTCCACCAGACAGAGATGCTGAGCATCGAAATAATCCCGAATCCCCATAAACTCAAGCTCTTCGGCATCGGCCAGACGATACAAATCAAAGTGATAACTGACCGGCTGAATATGCTCGTAAGGCTCTACCAGCGTATAGGTTGGGCTCTTAACGGCTCCCTGATGCCCCAGCGCCTGAATAATGCCACGGCTCAGGGTCGTTTTTCCCATCCCCAAATTACCGTGCAGATAGACAACGCCACCCTCACGCAAACACGTGGAGAAAGAAGCCGCCAGCGCCAGCATGCTAGGCTCATCAGCACAATTCCAGAAATACATCATCGCCAGGGAATACCCTTCTCATCCGACTTATAAGTGTTAACTCAATTTTTGCCTGACAACGTGATGTGTCAGGCGTTGACTAGCGGCCGTAACTGCTCGATCAAATCAGAAGTCACCATTCCGCGCTGTCCGCCTTTTGATGCTTCATCGCCTGCGACACCGTGCAGGTAAGCGCCCAAAGAGGCCGCCTCAAAACCCGAGAACCCCTGCCCCATCAGTGCAGCGATCACGCCCGCCAGAGCATCCCCCATACCAGGCGCACTCATGCCGGGATTGCCGGTTGTCACCAGACGAGGCAATTCGGACTTATCGACAACCCAGGAGCCTTTGCCCTTTAGCACAACAACGGCATGATACTGCTGCTGCAGTGCCTTAGCGTGAAACAGGCGATCCGCCTGAATATCACGATTGGCAACATCCAATAGCCGCGCAGCCTCACCCGGATGAGGCGTCATTACCCACGGAGTCTGAGGCTGCCAGCCTCTCTGTTTAAGCAAGGTCAGCGCATCAGCATCGATTACCAGCGGCTTTTTGGCTGCCAGCGCTTGCTGTAAAAGTTGCTCCGCCCATGCATCCTGCCCAAGCCCAGGACCAATCAGAATCACATCACATCGAGTCATCCAATCAATGGCTTCCAAACCATTGCGGACACCTTTGACCATCAGCTCGGGCTGAGCAGTGATAAATGCAGGCACATGAGTTTCACGCGTCACCACACTCACCAATCCGGCACCGCTTCTCAGAGCAGCACGCGCACTCAGCAATGCGGCACCCGCCATACCCAAATTGCCGCCGACGACCAGCACATGACCAAACTGGCCTTTATGACTGTCTGCAGAGCGATGGGGAAGATAAGGCGCAAAAGGAGCAAACACGCGCCCCTGCGGTTTCACACCTGCGTGGCGCGAACTGTTTATGGTCGCAGCGCCAAGATCAGCAAGACTAACCACACCGGCATGCGCAACACCGGTTCCGGTCAATAGGCCAGGCTTCATGGCAATAAAAGACAACGTGCGTGCAGCAATAACCGCTTCACCCACCACGTGCCCTGTATCCGCATTCACACCGGAAGGCACATCAACAGCCAGTACAGGCACCTGCGATGAGTTCATCCAGCGAATAATGGCGGCAGCACTCGCTCGCGGCGCTCCCTGAATACCTATACCCAGCAATGCATCGATCAGCAGATCGCCTTCCACTGCCAGCGTCTCCGAAAAGCCGCCAATGGTCAGTGCCGAGAAGGACGATGACTGCAACCATTGCCAGGCTTCAGCCGCTTCGCCTTTGAGACTTTGCTGCCAGGCATTGGGCTCATCACTGAGAATAAGCTGTACCCTGAAACCTGCCTCCAGCGCCAGACGCGCCAACGCAACGCCATCGCCGCCATTATTACCAGCGCCAGCCACAATGCTCAGATGGCTCATACCTGGCCAATGCTGCTGCACATGCCGCAACAGTGCCGTCGCGGCCTCCTGCATCAGACTAAAACCGCTGAGGTGACGCTCTGATGCTGTCAGTTCATCCAGTCGTTTAAGGCTTTGCGCCTCAAACAGTTTCGACGACCAGCCGGAGTCCTGGGAATCAGAAGAAATCGGAGGGTTCTGCACGCAATCCGCCCTAGCCTTGAGCATCCAGATTCAGAAAGTGCTGACGGTAATGACGAAGCTCTTCAATGGACTCAAGAATATCGTCCAAGGCCTGGTGGGAACCTTTCTTTTTCAGGCTGGAAAGCACATCAGGACGCCAGGCGCGTGCCAGCTCCTTCAGTGAGCTCACGTCAATCAGACGGTAATGCAGATACTCATCCACTTCTGGCAGATAGCGGGCAATGAAACGGCGATCTTGCCAGATTGAGTTACCGCACAATGGCGCAGTGCCCTCGGCAACATGCTCACGCAGGAAGTTCAGCAGCGCACGCTGCAGACCGGCCTCATCCATCGCACTGGCTTTAACCTTGTCCGTCAGGCCAGACTCGCCGTGAGTCTTGGTGCACCACTCGTCCATGGTGTTGAGCAGATCATCGGACTGGTGAACCACCCAGACCGGTCCCTGCGCAATCACATTCAAATCATGATCGGTTACCAATACCGCCAGCTCGAGAATACGGTCCTGCTCCGGGTTCAAGCCCGTCATTTCCAGATCCATCCATACCCAGCGCTTCTCATGCGACATGGTGTTTCTCCTGATCAGTTACCATACAGTTGATAAGTAATGGCGTTAGTGTAACAGCCTGCAACCTTCTTGACTGCCGTATTGGACAGAAGGTTGGCTCCTTGAAGGTGACACCGTGCACCGGCTGCGGCAAAATGCCTGTTCAACCGAATAACGGCCAGAGGCCTGATGAGCAAGCGTAATCTTACCCGCCGCCAAAATTGGCGCATCAAGAAAATTCAGCAAGAGCGCGTAGAACGGGCCCAGAAAAAGGACGACCGGTTCTCTGCGGAGCTGACGGCCGGAGAGCTTGGCGACGAGCAGGAAGGCATCATCGTTGCTCATTATGGACGCCAGACCGATGTTGAAGGCATCAGTGGTGACTATAAAGGCAAGATCATTCGCTGTTATCTGCGCGCCAACCTTGAGCCTTTGGTCACAGGAGACCGGGTTATCTGGCGGCCGGGCAATAGCGATGGAGTGGTCGTCGCAAACCTGCCACGCGCCTCGGTTCTGAAACGACCCACACCTCACGGCGAGCTGAAGTCCGTCGCGGCGAATATTGACCTGATCGTCATTACCTTTGCACCTGAGCCCACCCCCTACGCCAACCTTATTGATCGCTATTTGGTCGCCGCTGAGCTGAGCAACATTCGCGCAGTCCTCCTGCTTAACAAGACAGACCTGGTGAACGACAGCAACAGCGAATCACTGGAAAGACTCAAGCACCGCTACACCAGCATTGGTTATAAGGTGCTCGAAGCCAGCACCCGCTCCAGTGAAGGGCTGGCAGAGCTGCAGCAAGAGCTGGATCAGCAGATCAGCGTATTCGTAGGTCAGTCCGGCGTTGGTAAATCCTCCTTGATCAATGCCCTGCTGCCGGGCGTGGATCTGCGTGTCGGCGCGCTGTCTGAGGCCTCGCGCAAGGGGACTCACACCACAACGACCGCGCGACTGTTTCACTTTCCCAGCGGCGGCGACCTGATCGACTCCCCCGGAATTCGTGAGTTTGCCCTCTGGCATTTGACCCCGGATGAATTACTGGAAGGTTTCCGCGAGTTTCGCCCCTTCCTTGGCCATTGTCGCTTTCGCGATTGTCGCCATGATCGCGAGCCCGGCTGCGCCTTGCGTCAGGCCTTGGAAAACGGCGACATTAACCCTTCGCGCATGCAGAGCTATCAGCAGATTCTGCAATCCCTTGACAGCGAAGCCCAGCTACGCCTGGAGACGGAGTAATGAGCGAATCCCCCTTCGGGCTGGATGCCTGGGTGGACTACTTGCAAGACAAGCCCTTGCCGGTGATGGCCCACAGCCGTCAAATGCTGAGTAAGCGCCTGTCCATTCCCAACGTAGCGCTGATGGATCTTTCCCCGGCGCTGCAGGCTGATCCGGTGCTGAGCCTGCACATTCTGCGTCGTGCCAATCTTCTAAATCGTAATCAGGATACGGATATCCGCACTCTTGATCATGCCCTGAGCAGCCTCGGGCTGGTCAAAATTCGCGAGCTGATTGACGAAGTCCCGGTGCTGCAGATGAACACCAAAAGCGTGGCTCATCGCCAGTACCTTTACAGTATTGCCAACTCCATTCATGCCGCGATTCAGGTGCGCGACTGGGTCATGCAGGCCCGTCCTGCTCAGGTCGGACACCTGTATGCCGGCGCCCTGCTCTATGGCTTTATTTACTGGTCGCTGTGGCGTTTCGCGCCCCATGCAGCCAGCGCCATTTATGATCTGATTTATACCCGTCACCTGGATCAGGTTCAGGCAGAAATTGAAGTACTGGGTTGCCCGGCACAAGAACTGGCCCATGCACTGGCGGTGAAATGGCAGCTACCTGAAATTGTGGTCAGCGCCCTGAACCATGACATCAACCCGGATAAACGCGTGCTGGTGATGCTGGGCAAAAAAGCCCGGGGTGATGAGCTGACACTGGATCAGGAACGGGCAATCAACCATGTGCTGCATGCGCCCTGGATGCCGATCAAACTCGCCAACTGGCTCACTCACAGCATTCATTTTGGCTGGTACTCCCGGCAAGCTCGTCGCATCACCTTGCTGGTCGCCGACTTTCTTCGACTTAACCGGGACCAGGCCTGCGCCCGCATTCACCGCAATGCAGTCTACGCAGCCCGGCAATACTCCACGCCGGGGATTATTCCCCCTGCGGCACGCTTACTGATGGCTCCGGATGATCATCCGCTCGACTACCATATGCCCACAGACAAGGTGGTCACGCGCAATGGCACCAGCAACGACACGAAAGACGATGCCATTCTTCCCGGCAAACTGCTGGACGAGGCCTACTTTCAGCAGCAACTGTATCAACTGAACAATGCCGACAAGCATGCCGGCTCGCTCGGCGAACTCATACAAACGCTCAATCATGGTCTGCACAAGGGCGTAGGCTTGCCGCGCTGCCTGATTCTGATGGCGAACCAGCAAGGCTCACAGCTGCAGTCCCGCTTCAGTGCCGGTTCAGACCTGCCCGCTGAATGGCATGACTATGCCGTATCACTGGACAACCCCAGTATTTTTCAGAAATTGTGCGATCAGCCCGGTGCCCTGTGGGTAACCCGCCGTAATCGGGCCAAGGTCGACCCCTTACTGCCACTGGACTTCAAGGGCATTTGCCACCAAGAAGAGTTCTTTCTGATGTCTCTTTTTCTCGGCAAGAAACCCATCGCGGTAATCTACGCCGATGCAGGCGCACAGGGCGAGGTCAGACCCTTGCACTACAACGCCTACCGTCAGTTGATTCAAGCTGCAGGCCGTGGACTGAGCCGTTATTACCGCGCCCGCCAGCAAACGAGGTCATGACCATGAGCACACCCGTTCTACTTGAAGCTGAGGCGCTACACCAACAGTTGAATGCGCCCAAGCTGCTGATTCTCGATCTTTCCAGTGAAGACAACTATCTGGCAGGCCATATTCCTGGTGCGGTGCACTTTCCTCCCTCCTGGCTGTTACGCGGTGAAGGCGATGTGCCCAACTACGTGCCGACAGAGAGCCAGCTCAGCGAGCGCCTCTCCAGTCTTGGACTCGCGCCCGATACTTGGGTCGTCGCTTATGATGATCAGATGGGCCCGTGGGCCGGTCGCCTGATGTGGACGCTACATTTACTTGGCCATAAACAGGTTTCCGTGCTGAACGGCCACTTACCTGCCTGGAAGGCCGCGGGTTATGAGCTGGAGCAAAAGCCCAATGGGCGTGAGTCCAGTCTCTTCACGGCGACTTTTCATGAACCGATTCGCACGACCCGCGATATGCTGCTAGAGCATGACCATCTGACGGTCTGGGATGCGCGTGCATTTGAAGAATACACCGGTGAAAAGGCGGTGAACGTCAAACAGGCAGGCCATATTCCCGGCGCTATTTGGCTGGAATGGACGGAACTGCTGGAAAGCAAAGAACTGCCTCGTCTCAAGCCAGAGGCAGAACTGAAAACGCTGCTGGAGTCCCGCGGACTCAGCCAGGACAAAACCATCGTTACCCACTGCCAGACTCACCGCCGCTCAGGCCTGACCTATCTGGCAGCCCGGTCACTGGGCTATCCCCATATTCATTGCTATGACGGCTCATGGTTCGAATGGGGCAACCACCCCGACAGCCCGGTCGTTAAAGGTCCTCATCCTCACAACGGGACCACCGATGCATCTGCACCTCTGGCTTCTGGAGATTAATGTGAAGGCCGCTTTCTTTATCTTTTTGCAGCATATTGTCCCGCAACACGGTCTCTCCCGCCTGATTGGCTGGTTTGCCGCAAGCCGTATTGGCTGGCTGAAAAGCTTTATTATTCAGCGCTTTGCCAGCCACTATCGGGTCAACATGCATGAAGCTGCCGAGCCCAGCCTGGACGCTTATCCAAGCTTTAATGCCTTCTTTACCCGCGCACTTCGTGATGATGCACGCCCCTTCCCGGAAGATGAGTCACTGATTCTCTGCCCGGCGGATGGCGCAGTCAGTGAAATGGGCCCACTTCATCAGGGGCGCATCATGCAGGCCAAGGGTCGTTCTTACAGCCTGACAGCCCTGCTGGGCGGCAGTGAGGAGCGAGCCGCACCGTTCAAGAACGGCAGCTTCGCGACCGTGTACTTGTCGCCCCGTGACTACCATCGCGTGCATATGCCTCTGGGCGGCACGCTGCGTGAAACGGTCTACATTCCCGGTGATCTTTTCTCCGTGAACCAGACCACCGCTGACAACGTCGATAACCTCTTTGCTCGCAATGAACGCCTGGTATGCCTTTTCGATACCGAGCGCGGCCCAATGGCCGTCATTCTGGTAGGTGCCATGATCGTCGCCGGTATTGAGACAGTATTCTCAGGCCAGGTTGCCCCAGTGACCAAAGGGCCGCAGTCCGTTTCCTACAAAGAACTGCCTGCTCCTGTGACCCTGAATCGTGGCGATGAACTCGGTCGCTTCTGGCTGGGGTCAACGGCCATTGTGCTCTTTGGAGAAAATGCGGTGGAGTGGATGGACGGCTGGTATGCCGGTCGCGCGACACGCATGGGCGAAGCCATGGGAATTCCAGCAGATCGCACTGAGGCCAGCACTGTCGCCAACCAAGACAACTCGACCGAATAAGCTGCCGTACATAAATATAACGACTATAAAAAAGCCGCTCTGACAGCGGCTTTTTTTCATTGGAGTACCAAGTCTGACATCAGAGCCGTCTAAAACTGAACGGCAATACCTGATCAATATCCGTTTGCTCATCCAGCAGCATCAATAGTCGATCCACCCCTAGCGCCACACCAGCACAAGCAGGCAAACCGGACGCCATCGCTGCCAGCAGCTTCTCATCAACGGGTAACTGCGGGCGATCAATCTGCTGACGAAGCGCATTATCTGCAGCGAAACGGCGCCGCTGCTCTTCAGCGTCAGTCAGTTCGTAATAGCCATTACACAGCTCAATACCGCGAATATAGAGCTCAAAACGTCGCCCAACCTGGTTACCGAAGTCATCTTCTGCAATTTGCGCCAGCGCCGCCTGAGACGCCGGAAAGTCATAGACAAAAACAGCCCCTTGCTTGCCAAGCTCAGGCTCAATCACATGACTCATTAACAGCTCAAGCCAGGTATCCCGACGCTCATCCTCAAAAGCAAACTCAAGATGCGCTGCAGCTAATGCACGAAGTTCATCAATACTCGCCTGATGCGGATCGATACCGACCAGGGTTATAAAGGCATCCCGATAGCTGATTCGCGAGGGTTGATCCTGCCCCCCCACGGCCAGCCACAAGGCTTCAACCTCATCCATCAGCTGGTGATCATTAAAACCGGGACGATACCATTCCAGCATGGTGAACTCAGGATTGTGCCTGCGTCCCGCTTCACCATTACGAAAGACTTTCCCCAGCTGATAAATAGCCCCGGAGCCTGCCGCCAGCAGACGCTTCATGGCATATTCCGGAGAGGTTTGCAGATAAAGCGTCGCGGCAGAGCCTGGCCCTTCCGGCACAAACTCGGCCGTCATTGGCGTCAGGAAAGGATCAGTAATACCCGCAGCGCCCAGCAATGGCGTGTCGACCTCCATTACCGAACGCTCATCAAAGAAACGCCGGACGGCCCTGAACAGGGCGGCCCGGCGTTGTAACCCGGCGATGGTAGCGCCGGGTTGCCAATCCGAAGAGGACATGGCAATTAGTCTTTAGCGCGGCTGACGTATTCGCCAGTGCGGGTGTCGATACGCAGAGTCTCGCCTTCGTTAATGAAGAGAGGAACGCGTACGCTGGCACCGGTTTCCAGTTTGGCAGGTTTGCTTCCGCCCTGGGCCGTGTCACCTTTCAGGCCTGGGTCAGTTTCAACAACCTGCAGGTCAACAAAGTTAGGAGGAATGATCGCCAGCGGAGCACCATTGAACAGCGTTACAGTACAAACGCTCTGTGCCTTAATCCACTTAACCGCCTCAGCCACCGCGTTCTTGTCGGCAGCGTACTGCTCGAATGAACCATCGGTTTTCATGAAGTGCCAGAACTCACCGTCTTCGTACAGATATTCCATATCCGTATCGACAACATCAGCGGCTTCGATAGTCTCGTTGTTCTTGAAGGTACGTTCCCAGATACGGCCGGTTCGCAGGTTACGCAGCTTAACGCGTGTGAAGGCCTGGCCTTTACCGGGTTTTACGAACTCAACGTCCTGAAAGGCACAAGGCTCGCCGTCGAGCAGGACTTTAAGACCGTTTTTGAATTCGTTGGTAGAATAATTCGCCATTGCTGTCTCACTATTAATTTCACAACGTCCCTGACGGGATTGGGCCCGATGATACCTCAAACCGAAATAAACGTGCAGAATTTATCCCTGCAATCGTCCTCCAGAGCGCTCTGGCAGGAGGAAATGGCAGCGATCATCCGCGATCCTGCAACATTATTAGAGCAACTTGAGCTGCCTCAAAACCTGCTTCCAGAAGCGGAGTCAGCTCATGCACTTTTCCCCCTGCGCGTCCCCCGGCCCTATTTACGTCGTATACGCAAGGGTAATCTTAACGACCCGCTGTTGAAGCATGTTTTACCTCTTGGCGCTGAACATGCTCAGGTTCCGGGCTTTTCGACAGATCCGCTTGCGGAGCAGCAACACAATCCACGGCCCGGTGTCATTCACAAATACCATGGTCGTGTCCTGATGATTGCCAATGGCAGTTGTGCGATTAATTGCCGCTATTGTTTCCGGCGTCATTTTCCCTATGAGGACAATCGCCTGGGTAAGGCCCAGTGGCAGCAAAGTCTGGAATACATCCGTCAGGATTCAAGCATTACGGAAGTCATTCTGAGTGGCGGTGACCCACTCACCATGACCGATGAGCGCCTTGCCTGGTTACTGGAAGAACTCGCGGCAATTCCCCATCTGCGCCGACTGCGCATTCATTCACGACTGCCACTGGTGATCCCCTCTCGTGTCAATGAAAGGTTAATTAGGAATTTGGAGGATTTTCCTCGCCCGGTAACTCTGGTAAACCATATCAATCATGCGCAGGAAATTGATGATGAGGTTGTCGGGGCCATGAAAAAGCTTCGACAAGCGGGGGTTCATCTTCTGAATCAGGCGGTTCTGTTGCGAGGGATTAACGACCGTCTGGAAACTCAGGAACACCTTTGGGAACGAGTGTTTGAGGCAGGCATTTTGCCGTACTACCTTTTCACTCTGGATGCAGTACAGGGTGCAGCGCATTTTGATGTACCCGACACGGAAGCGGTGGCGCTCTTTACAGCGCTTCAGGCCCGGCTGCCCGGCTATCTGGTTCCCAGACTGGCCAGAGAAATTCCCGAACGTGCGAACAAAACCCTGCTTTTTGCCACCTAGTAAACAGGTCGTATCGCAGATACTCATCTCCTGCTGTTACATTCTGGAAGGCATGCTAGTATGCCGTAATCAAACTATTGGCAAGACAAACGGATAGTTCATGAGTCTTCAACGCGATTGTTTGCATATAGTTACCCAGTCTCCGCTTGATGAGCCATTCCAGCAGGTTCTGGATAACATCAGACAACGCGCCGAAAATCTCGGCCTGTTTGTCCAGGAAGAAGGGTTCGTGAATGAACCCAGCTGTGGCGAGTTCGATATTTTGCTGCTGGCTGCAGCTGAGGTCACGACCGAAGTCGAGGATTGGCTGCGCCGCCAGCGTCGCACGCTGAAAGACCAGCCCCTATTGCTACTCAGTACCTCCAAAGCGGCTGATGTACTGACCGATTGCAGCCTGCGCCTACAGGACTTACTACCTCCAAATGATCAGCTCAGTCTGGGCTTTCTCACCGACATGTTGCAAAGCTGGCGCCAGCAAATGCGTCTGCGTCGTCAGCGTAAAAGTGAGCTGGAACAGCTACACGCCATGCTGGATATCGAAAGAAATCCGGTGGCGCTGGTACGCTACCCTCACCATACCTACGCTAACCAGGGCTATCGTCGCCTGTGGCAAATCACCGATGACCTGCATCTGGAAGATATGGATCTGGCCGAGGTGTTTTCCCCCTCAGCCTTAACCACACTGCATGAACACCTGCCCAACTGGCGCACCGGGGAAATTCTTCCTCTGCAGCTCAGTGATGATCAGCATCTGGGCAATCTTGAGTTTCAGCTGCAATGCCTCTCACCGTCACCGGACAATGTTTTTCTGGTACGAATGGTGAGTGGTGAGGCGACGCTCCATGAGGAAGCTGCCGACGATATTCTCAATCGAGCCTCCTACGACCGTCGCGCCCTGCTTGATCGTGTTGAGCACATTCAATACCGCGCCGATCATCAGTCAACCCAATGGGCGCTGGTGGTGGTTCGTCTGGATGGCTGGCAGCTGACCGATGACTTGGATGAGCCTACAGCGGAAACCCAAAGTGCGCTGAGCTATATCGAAGAGCACTTGAGTGATATTACCGAGCTGCATGTCGGCTGCTCGGATTCCCGTCATCTCTGTTTCCTGCTGCCCTTCGAGAAAAACAAGGCCATCCTTAATGAAGGCCAGGCCTTCTTCCAGCGCGTACGCCCTTTATTACCCGGGAATAACAATGCCAACGCTCTGACCTGCGCGGGCCTTGTGACTATTCAGGGTACGCTGCCGAATGCCGAAACGCTGTTGCATCAGGCCTCTCATGCCTGTGCCCAGGCACAACGCCAAGGCCAGGCACTGGTGGTTTACTCATCCCAGCGCACCGCACCAGGCGGTCAACAGGCAGCCAGTCAGGTTCGCCAGATTGTCCGTCGCGCAGTGGATCACAACCATTTCACCCTGTTCTTCCAGCCTATTCTGAACCTGTTCTCACCCGGCGATGCCAGCTATGAGGCATTGCTGCGCATGAGTGATGATCAGGGCCAGTGGGTCACACCGGTTGAATTGCTGAATCAGGCCGAACAAACCGGGCAGGCATTGCTTATTGACCAGTGGGTTGCCGAAACCCTTTGCAAACAGCTACAGACTCAGGAATCCCCCCTGCGCGTCTTCATGAACATCAGCGCCCAGGCCATTTCTGACCCGGCCTTCTTTGATTGGCTGGAAAGCACGCTGAAAGATCTGCCAAGCCAGCACGAAATTGTAATGCAGATTTCCGAAGTGGATGTCTGGGCTGCCGGCCTTAATGCAGCGACCTTCTGCAAAAAGCTGAATGATCATGGCGTCAAGCTCTGCCTCAAGCATTTGGGTATGACGACCCATGGTGAGCAACTGGCAGGTCAGTTTGATTGCGATTACTACAAGCTTCACGGACCGCTGATTCGCAATATTAACCAGAGCGATACGCTGGCGCGTGTTAGCCGCCTGACCTCACCTCTGGCGAAAGAGCATAAAGCGATCATCGGCCCTATGGTCGAGAATGCTGCCTGTCTGAGCATACTTTGGCAGGCGGGCATCAAGTACATTCAGGGCCACTATCTGCAACCCCCGCATCAGCACATGGACTATGTTTTCTCCAGCGAAGACTAATCGCTAAAGAAAACATGAGAATAAAAAAGGAGGCCTTGGCCCACTGCTGTCCCATAGTTTTTGATCATAAAGGGATCCTCATTTGAGGATCCCTTTTTTGTGGCTCTGGTGGAGTGG
>NZ_JBKKHQ010000011.1:0-45900 GCF_046614695.1 Pokkaliibacter sp. CJK22405 | reverse complement strand
CATGTAGCTCAGTTGGTAGAGCACACCCTTGGTAAGGGTGAGGTCGGCAGTTCAAGTCTGCTCATGAGCTCCATAAACAAGAAAGGCCCTGCTGTTTACAGCAGGGCCTTTTTTCATTTTTAAAGCTGATTTGTGAAGATTAATTAGTCTTTGGCTGCGCGCATTTTGAGTTGGGAATTTTCCTGGTTAAGTTATTAGGAGAGGGTAGTGGCAGTTTTAACTGAACGCCTGCGCCTTTGCTTGCCTGTAGAGCAAGAGGCTGCTGCTCTACAGGATTTTTACTGGCGCAACAGAAGGCACCTGTGTTCTTGGGAGCCCAAGAGGGACGATTTCTACTACACCGAGTTGTTTTGGAAACAGGAGCTCTTACTACGCAAGCGTAGGGTTGAAACTGGGACAGGCCTTTCTTGGACGCTTCATGAGGGAGGGTCGGTGCGCATAGTCGGTATTTGTAACTTCTCAAATATTGTCAGAGGAGCTTTTCAGGCTTGCCATTTGGGTTATGCAATAGATGAGGAAAAGCAGGGGCTGGGCTATATGAAAGAAGCTCTAAATGCTCTTATTCCTATTATGTTTGAGGAATATCGTATGCACCGCATTATGGCAAACTATATGCCGGAAAATAACCGAAGTGCTTCTGTGCTTGAGAGTCTAGGCTTTGAAATTGAAGGGAAAGCGAGAGCGTATCTGGAAATTAATGGTCGATGGGAGGATCACACACTAACTGCGCTTGTTAATCCGAATTGGTGACGAGGGCAGTGTTATTGCGTTATTAAATATTTGAATGATTTTTGGTCAGTGACTTCTGAATGGAGTTACTTAATCAAGAAATATAAAGAGAGTATTTTTGATGGTGGTGGGGGGTGGATTCGAACCACCGAAGCTTACGCGTCAGATTTACAGTCTGATCCCTTTGGCCGCTCGGGAACCCCACCATCTGGGGAATATAGTATTTTAGCCATTTTGTCTCAGTGGTGGTGGGGGGTGGATTCGAACCACCGAAGCTTACGCGTCAGATTTACAGTCTGATCCCTTTGGCCGCTCGGGAACCCCACCACAGCGAGACGCCGCGTATACTATTGATATCTGGGCGGTTTGTAAACCTTTTCCGAAGCTTTTTAATTTTTAAAGCGCCAGTAAATACAATCTGTGCTGTCTAGATTACCAATAGTGCTAAAAAACAATACTGTGCTTTGTTTTTACATTAAATTACAAACTTGTTGGCAGATTTGCGTATTCTTGCCACCCCGCACCAGCTGGGACTTTACCCAAAGATGATGTTCTGCGCCGCTGACTTTAGTAAAAAATCAAGTCTTGAAGTGAGTGGTGCTCCCTCCTATATTGTGTGACTTATTCCTATACTCCTACTACATCTTGTGCTCATGTCGCCTTCAGGCTACTAGATGGCCTAAGCAACATATGCTGTACAAGTCGGTTGATGACTTACAGAGAGGACAGACAACTTGAACATGCAAGGCATCATGGTCACCAAGCGCGATGGACGCCAGGAACCTATCGATCTGGACAAAATTCACCGTGTCATTGCTTGGGCTGCAGAGAACTTATCCAATGTTTCTGTTTCTCAGGTAGAGCTGCGTGCTCATATCCAGTTTTTTGATGGTATCCGGACTGACGCTATCCATGAGACCTTGATCAAGTCTGCTGCCGACCTGATCTCAGAGGATGCTCCAGACTATCAGTATCTCGCCGCCCGTCTTGCTATTTTCCACCTTCGTAAGAAAGCGTTTGGCCAGTTTGAACCGCCCCATCTGTTTGGGCATGTTTCTGCGATGGTAGATGCAGGTCGATACGACGAGCACCTGCTGGAAGATTACACGCCTGAAGAGTTTGATCAGCTGAATAGTTATCTTGATCACTGGCGTGATATGAACTTCAGCTACGCGGCAGTGAAACAGCTGGAGGGTAAATACCTGAACCAGAATCGTGTTACAGGCGCTATCTATGAAAGCCCACAGCAGCTTTATATGCTGGTCGCTGCCTGCTTGTTCTCACAATATCCGCGTGATACGCGCCTTGAATATGTTAAGCGCTTCTACGACGCATGCTCTACGTTCAAGCTCTCGCTGCCAACTCCTATCATGGCAGGTGTTCGTACACCCACGCGTCAGTTCAGCTCCTGTGTATTAATCGAATGCGCTGACTCTCTGGACTCCATCAATGCAACAGCGGGGGCCATCGTCAAGTACGTTAGTCAGCGTGCGGGTATTGGCGTGAACATGGGTAACATTCGTGCGTTGGGTAGCCCGATTCGTGGTGGTGAGGCTTATCACACCGGCATGATTCCCTTCGTCAAGCATATGCAGACAGCGGTTAAATCCTGTTCGCAGGGCGGTGTTCGTGGTGGTGCGGCTACCGTGTTCTATCCCATTTGGCACCTGGAAGTCGAATCGCTGCTGGTATTGAAAAATAACCGTGGGGTTGAAGAGAACCGTGCGCGTCATGTTGACCATGCCTTCCAGTTTAACCGCCTGATGTATCAGCGCCTGATTAAAGGTCAAAGCATTACACTTTTCAGCCCTTCTGATGTTCCAGGATTATATAAGGCGTTCTTTGACGATCAGGAAGAGTTTGAACGTCTGTACGATATCTACGAGAAAGACGAGTCGATTCGTAAGAAGCAGATCAAAGCAGTCGACCTTTTCAGCATGTTTGCGCAAGAGCGTGCTCAGACTGGGCGTATTTATCTGCAAAACGTTGATCACTGTAATACGCGTTCTGCTTTCAATCCTAAAAAGGCGCCTGTACGCCAGAGTAATCTTTGTATGGAGATCACTCTGCCGACAAACCCGCTTTATGATGTGCGCGATCCTGAAGGTGAGATTGCTCTTTGTACTTTGTCTGCTTTTAACTTAGGTGCGTTGGACAATCTGGATGAGTTGGAAGGTCTGGCTGATCTGATTGTACGTGCACTGGACAGCCTGTTGACCTATCAGGACTATCCATTGCCTGCAGCGGAGCTTGGCTCATTCAAGCGTCGTACGCTGGGTGTAGGTGTGACCAACTTTGCTTACTATCTTGCGAAGCATGGTGTGCGTTACTCTGACGGTTCCGCTAATGGCCTGACTCACCGTACCTTTGAAGCGATTCAGTTCTATTTGCTGAAAGCCTCTAATAAGCTCGCCATTGAGCAGGGTAAGTGCCCGGGCTTTGAAGACACCTTCTATTCTGAGGGACTGATGCCGATCGACACTTATAAGAAAGATGTCGACAGCTACTGTAATGAGCCGCTGCATCTGGATTGGGATGCCCTCAGAAAGTCTATTGTTGAGCATGGCCTGCGTAACTCTACGCTTACAGCGATTATGCCTTGCGAGACTTCGTCACAGATTACCAACTCTACCAACGGTATTGAGCCTCCTCGTGGGTTTGTCAGCGTGAAGGCTAGTAAAGATGGGATTCTTAAGCAGGTGGTTCCTGAGTATGAGCGTCTGAAAGACGATTACGAGCTACTTTGGAAAATCCCCAATAACGATGGTTATTTGCAGTTGGTGGGGATCATGCAGAAATTCGTCGATCAGGCGATTTCTTCTAACACCAATTATGACCCCTCTCGCTTTGAAGGTGAGAAGGTACCTATGAAGCTGTTGCTGAAGGACCTGCTCACTGCTTATAAGTTCGGTGTCAAAACTCTCTATTATCACAATACTCGTGATGGCGCGAAGGATGACCAGGGTGAAAGCGGCGGCTGTGAAGGCGGTGCCTGCAAGCTTTAATCTCTGACACGGCGTCTTAGGGCGCCGGTCCCTCAAGGTTGCAGAACACCCAGTCATGCTGGGTGTTCTTGATTGTTTAACGGATGCAAATTTCTATGGCGTACTCAACGTTTAATCGCAAAATCTATGATCATCTTAAGCAGCCCATGTTCTTCGGAGAGACAGTTAATGTGGCGCGCTATGATCAGCAGAAACATCCTATTTTTGAGCGCCTGATCGAAAAGCAGCTGTCATTTTTCTGGCGTCCTGAAGAGGTTGACCTCACCACAGATCGCCGGGACTTTATGTCGCTGCCTCCGCATGAACAGCACATCTTTTTGAGTAACCTAAAGTACCAGACATTGCTTGATTCAGTGCAGGGGCGTTCACCAAACATGGCATTCCTGCCAGTGGTTTCGCTTCCTGAACTTGAGACCTGGCTTGAAACCTGGTCTTTCTCTGAGACTATCCACAGCCGAAGCTATACCCACATCATCCGTAACGTTGTGACGGATCCGGGGAAGGTATTTGACGATATTCTGATGAACGAGGAAATCACTAAGCGTGCGATTTCTGTCACTGAGTACTATGACGATTTCATTGCCTGCAGCAGTCACTATATGTTGTCTGGTGAGGGAGAATACGAAGTTGCTGGACAGTTGCAGCAGGTCAATCTGCGTTGTCTGAAGAAGAAGCTTTATCTGACTCTGGCTTCTGTTAACGTCCTTGAAGCCATCCGTTTCTATGTCAGCTTTGCCTGCTCTTTTGCCTTTGCTGAACGAGCGTTGATGGAAGGTAATGCGAAAATCATCAAGTTCATTGCCCGTGATGAAGCACTACACCTTTCAGGCACTCAGCAAATGCTGGTGATGATGGCGAATGGCAGTGATGATCCTGAAATGGTTGAGATTGCTCGTGAGTGCAAAGACGAAGTCGTTGAGATTTTCCGCCAGGCGGCAGAGCAGGAAAAAGAGTGGGCGAAGTATCTGTTCAAGGACGGGTCCATGATTGGTCTCAATGCCAATATTCTTAGCCAGTATGTGGAGTACATCACGACAGTGCGCATGCGTGCGTTAGGTCTTGAGCCACTCTTTAATGTGACTTCCAATCCTTTGCCCTGGATTAACAGTTGGTTGAGTAGTGACAATGTTCAGGTTGCCCCACAGGAATCTGAAATTAGCTCTTATCTTGTCGGTGCTATTGATAGCAGTATCGACAGTGATGACTTTGACGACTTCGACCTGTAAGTCATGGGTAGAGCAGCCTATGCACTGGGTACGGCAGTTGAAGTCAGAGTGAATAATGACTCAGGATTCATCTTTGAAGGTCATGAGTATTCTTTGCTTGAGGCGCTCGAAGCGCAGGATGTGCCTGTGCTGCATAGCTGTCGTGGCGGGTATTGTGGCTGTTGTCGGGTGAGGCTTGAAAAAGGGCTGGTCAATTGGCATCAGGAAAGTCTGGTGCCATTGGCCGATGATGAAATCCTGTGTTGCTGCTGCACTCCACAGAGTGATGTGTCGATAATCCTCCCTGAGGAGTAGTGTCTGCGGGTGTGGGTTGTCATGGATAAGAAGTTTTTCCTCCTCTTCTTCGTAGTAATTTTCGCCGCCGGTTTGACTTATCACGTCATGGTGAAAAAGCAGCTGAATTCGCTGGAAAGTGCTGGGATGAATTTAAACGAGCGTTTTTTGACCTCGCCTTCTCTGGGGTTGGATGACGAAAAACGGATGATGTTTTTAATTACAGCCTCCGATGTGCGTAAAATTCTCTATCAGGATATTGCCTATTTTGAGCCACTCTATCGTCAGTTAAATCACGATAATCATCAGAGTTTACGAGTGGATGTTGTGCTGATGAGTGGTGAGCATGTGATCGTCAAGGCGTCTGACGAACTCACGTGGAAGCAAGTCAGCTCTGCGCTGGCAAGGCGGCTGACGGAGCAGCCCGCGAGACAAAAAAACTGAATGCTCTGAGTGAAGACCAAAAAAAAGCCCCGAACTTCGGGGCTTTTTGTTAAGTACCAGTCCTGTTTGATGTGCTATTAACGCCTTGCTTCTTTAAGGCTGTCAGCGATAAGGAATGCCAGCTCTAATACCTGATCAGCATTCAGGCGCGGATCACAGTGAGTGTGGTAGCGGTCACCCAGTTGGTCCTCGGTGATCTCATAAGCGCCGCCAATGCACTCAGTGACATTACGGCCGGTCATCTCGAAGTGGACTCCACCCGCGTAAGTACCTTCAGCCTTATGTATCTGGAAGAAGGATTTCACTTCTGAGAGTACAGAGGCTACAGAGCGGGTCTTATAGCCCGAGCTCGCTTTAATCGTATTGCCGTGCATCGGGTCGCTGGACCAGAGTACATGCTTGCCTTCACGTTTGATGGCCTGCAGTAGGCGTGGCATATGCTCTTCAACTTTACCTGCGCCCATGCGAACAATGATATTCAGACGGCCTGGGTCGTTCGTGGGGTTCAGAATATCAATCAGGCGCAGCAGGTCTTCAGGATCTGTTGTTGGACCAGCCTTGATGCCAATTGGGTTATGAACGCCGCGCAGGAATTCAACATGTGCGCCATCTGGCTGACGGGTTCGATCCCCGATCCAGAGCATGTGAGCTGCACAGTCATACCATTGGCCGGTAAGACTATCTTGACGAGTCAGCGCTTGCTCATAGGGTAGCAATAAGGCTTCATGGGAGGTGTAGAGCGTGGTCTCTTTCAGCTGTGGCGTGGTGTCATTGTTGATACCACAAGCTTCCATGAACGCCAGTGTTTCATCAATACGGCTTGCCAGATTCTGGTAACGCTCACCCAGTGGGCTTTTTTCAACAAAGTCCAGATTCCACTGATGGACTTTATGAAGATCCGCCATACCGCCCTGAGCAAAGGCGCGCAGAAGGTTGAGCGTGGCGGCAGACTGATTGTAGGCCTGTACCATGCGTTCGGGATCTGGAATGCGGGACTCGCTGGTAAAGTCGATATTATTGATGATATCGCCACGGTAGCTTGGCAGCTCAATACCATCGATGGTTTCAGTATCCGCTGAACGGGGTTTGGCGAATTGGCCAGCCATGCGACCAACCTTGACGACCGGGCAGCCACCAGCAAAGGTAAGTACTACTGCCATCTGCAGCATGACTTTAAAGGTATCGCGGATACTATTTGCGCTAAACTCGGCAAAGCTTTCAGCGCAATCGCCTCCCTGGAGTAAAAAGGCTTTACCTTCTGTGACCTGCTGAAACTGGCGACGAAGCTCGCGAGCCTCGCCTGCAAATACCAGTGGAGGATAACTGGCAAGGCGCTGTTCTACGCTCTTCAACTGGTCTGGGTTAGGATAGGTGGGTACCTGGCGAATGGGGAAATTACGCCAGCTCTCAGGCGTCCAGGAGGTCATGGATGGTATTCCTGTAATTATAGTCTTCAAGGAGGGACGTGAGCGGTAAGCTCACGGTGTCAACATACTTCCAGACTCATCCGGGCAGTGCAAGCTTTAATCATCCTGCATCGCAGTGTTGAAGCGGCGTTGGTAGGTTTACTAAGAGGTGTTGCTGTGCACCTGATTGTGACCAAAACACCCATTTCTGTGACACAGCACTAATACTGTAAAAAGAAGTTGTAACGTGGCTTTTTGTGTCTATACCAGTATTGGGTATAATTACCTGAGATTTAACGGCTTTTTGTATTCACTGTAAAAGCAGTACTGATTTGGCCATATTTTTCATCGCCTCCGTAGCGATCTCATTAAATAGCATCACGGATAAGTAATGGACACTCAAGATACCAGTCATATCCTGATCGTCGAGGACGATGAGCGTCTAGCGGCGCTGACGAAAGAATACCTGGAAAGTAATGGCCTCATGGTGACCGTTGAGTCTAACGGTGCCAATGCGATTGAACTGATTAAGTCCTTATCCCCAGATCTGGTTGTTCTCGACCTGATGCTGCCGGGTGAGGACGGATTAAGTGTATGTCGTCAGGTTCGTCCGGTTTATACCGGTCCCATTCTGATGATGACCTCAAGAAACGATGATCTTGATCAGGTGCTTGGCTTGGAGATGGGGGCGGATGACTATGTCACCAAACCTGTTCGTCCTCGCGTTCTGCTGGCACGTATCCGGGCTTTGTTGCGTCGGGCGCATAGCGTGCCAGAGAAACCTGCAACAGGTCTGAGCATGCCTGAGTCAGAGCAGAACTATTATGAGTTCGGTAATCTGGTACTGGATAACGGTAAGCGCGAAGCTTGGTTGAGCGGCGAAAGTATTGATCTTACTAGCGCGGAATTCGATTTACTTTGGCTGCTTGCCAGTAATGCAGGACGTGTGTTGACGCGCGAAGAGATCTTTACTGCTCTTCGTGGGATTGCTTATGACGGTCAGGACCGATCCATTGATGTACGTATTTCGCGTATTCGTCCAAAGATCGGTGATGATCCGATCCATCCTCGCCGTATCAAAACTGTTCGCAGTCGTGGCTATCTCTTCGTTAAAGATGCCTGATTGTAGATTTCTCCCATACCGAGCCTTATGGCTCGGTATTTCGTTACTGGTGCTGATTTTTATCCCCGCCAAATATTCTGTTGCGGCTTCGTCAGGCTCAAATCCTTCCTCTAATCTCTCTACTCAGGACGTGCTGCCATATCAGGAGGCTCGTGCGTTTGGTTTACGGTTGGCAGATGCAGATCGTGATCTTATCTATCAGGCAATCTATCGTGCCGGTGGACGTCGTCTTTATAAGCGCACCGATGCTGATATTTATGACATCAAGTCGATTTATCCGGATGTCGAAAACTGTCGTGTCATCTTTGATGAAGATGAGCGTGTGGTAGAGATTCTCTATAACTTCAATCCGGGAGTGACGACCAAGGAGAGTCTATTAAAGCTTATTGAGGAGCGGTATGGCCCTTATGATGAGTCGAGTCAGGGACTCAACGGCGAATATAGCTATCTTTGGAAGCTTAAGGGATCAGGTATCCGCTTTTTCTATACACCCACTTCTACCAGCCAAGTACAAACATTTATTGTCCGCTAATTCGCTGTTGCATGTGGGGCGATGAGCATTGTCGAAGCTATCATCTGGCATGCTCGGACGGCCTGACGCCTTGCAGATTTTTAAAGGAAAACTCCTGCGCCGATCGCACAAAGTCCTGAATATATTCAGCATCTTTTTGCTCTTCACGAACCGCTGCATACAGTGTTGCCCATAGGCCCTTGTTGCCAAGAGGGCGCGCGATCACATAATCCCTTTCAAGATATTCTGTCACCGCCCAGTTAGGCAGAGAGCATACACCGCGGCCACTCGCCACAAGCTGAATCATCATCAGTGTAAGTTCGGCCTGACGCACAGCGACCGGTTCAATATCTGCCGGGTCCAGAAAGCGCGAAAATATATCAAGCCTGTCTTTATCTACCGGATAGCAAATCAAGGTTTCCGCTTCCAGGTCCTGAGGTTCGATATAGCTCTTGCGTGCAAGCAGATGACGCTTGCCCATCACCAGCATGGCTTCATAAGTAAAAAGCGGAATGTAGGCCAGATTTGGAGTAGTGACAGGATCTGAAGTGATCACCATATCCAGCTCTCCACGAGTAAGAGCGGGAAGGGGGCTAAAGTTAAAACCACTGGAAAGGTCGAGTTCAACTTCCGGCCAGTTGTCACGGTACTGGTCGATCGTGGGCATTAGCCATTGAAAGCAGCTATGACATTCAATGGCAATATGAAGGCGCCCCGTTTCTCCACCAGCCAGCCTTGCAATATCTCTCTCGGCATTGCGTGCCATTGGCAGAATCTCATCAGCGAGCGTTAGCAAGCGCTGTCCGGCACTGGTGAAGATAAGAGGCTTGGTTTTTCGAATAAAAAGTGAACAGTTGAGCCGGTCTTCCAGATCTTTGATTTGGTGTGACAGAGCGGACTGGGTCAGATGGACTCGTTCGGCCGCTTCTACGAGACTGCCGGTTTCTCGCAAGGCAACCAGAGTACGAAGATGGCGAAGTTCAATCATAAGACTCTCTGCTTCTCACTGTGACATGGTGGCCAAAAGAATCAGACCGGTCATTGTGAAAGCATAGCATGCAATTAGAGAAGTGGAGGCTAAGCAGAAAAGGAGGCACCAATAGATGCCTCCTGTGGGGGTCTAATCAGGTGAGGAGAAACTCAAGCAAGGCTTTCTGGGCATGCAGACGATTAGCGGCCTGAACGAAGACATCTGCACGTGGGTCATCAATCATGTCTTCACTGATTTCTTCACCACGATGTGCAGGCAGACAGTGAAGGAACAGAGCGTCTTTATCAGCCAGATCCATCAGGGCAGGGGTGACCTGGAAGGCAGCAAAAGCCGCTTTGCGTTGTCGTGCCTCTTCTTCCTGACCCATGGAGGCCCAGACGTCAGTGCTCACCAGATGTGAGCCAGCAACGGCTGCCTTGGCATCATAAAAGACTTTGACGCGATCGCCAGCCTGAGCCAGTAACTCGGCACTGGGCTCATAACCTTCAGGACAGGCAATGTGCAGGGTAAAGTCCAACAGCTCAGCTGCTTCAATATAGGAATGGCACATGTTGTTACCATCGCCTACCCAGCAGGCAATCTTGCCCTGAATATCGCCGCGCAGTTCAGCGTAAGTCTGCATATCTGCCAGCAACTGGCAGGGATGGTGATCATCCGTCAGGCCATTGATTACCGGAATAGAGGAGTACTCGGCAAAGCGCTCCACAGCGGCATGGTCAAAGGTACGGATCATGACCGCATCGACCATACCTGAAAGTACACGTGAGGTGTCTTCGATAGGCTCGCCGCGTCCCAGTTGAGTATCTCGCGGTGAAAGAAAAATCGCACCGCCACCAAACTGGATCATGCCTGCCTCAAAGGAAACGCGTGTCCGGGTGGAGGATTTTTCGAAAATCATGCCCAGAACGCGATTTTTGAGTGGCTCGTAGATCTCTCGTCGACGGTGCATGGCTTTGAGTTCTTGTGCACGGGCGATAAGCTGTTTCAGCTCTTGGGGAGAAAGATCCTTGAGGGTCAGAAAATGGCGAATGTTCATGATATCTCTTTACAGTCCGTATACGGCCAATCAGGTGTCCGCCTGAGTATTAAGGCAGTATCTTCATGTCGGTAAGTGATGTGTATTCATGCCGGGAGTGGCATGTCTTAACCTGTAAGCAGCTTTTTAAGCGTTAAACTGCCCGTGTTTCAGCATTTTTCACTGAGGTGTGAAAAAACCGAAAGAGTAGTTTTCTCATGCCTTCCATGATTAATCAATAGGTTATGAGTCTTAAGATTGATCTCATGCAGAGGGATGCTTGGAAAAGCGCTTACCCGCCCCGATATTCGTCACCACAAACAGATTTTATGAAGCCTGACGAGGCAAAGCGGCCTTGTTATACTTCGCCCACACAATTTTGCAGTGAGTAGTCACCATGGAAGTTATTGAGGCAATCAAAAACCAGATTTCTGAGAACGATATCCTTCTCTATATGAAAGGCACGCCACAGTTCCCACAGTGCGGCTTCTCATCACGCACTGTTGAAGCGGTTATGTCTTGCGGACATAAATTCGCTTACGTGAATATTCTGGAGCATCCGGAAATTCGCTCTGAACTGCCAAAATACGCGAACTGGCCGACTTTCCCCCAACTGTGGGTGAAAGGTGAGCTGGTTGGTGGTTGTGATATCGTGACTGAAATGGCCCAGAGCGGTGAGCTTCAGGGCCTGCTCGACGGCGCTGCAGCGACCAAAGAAGCTTGATGATACCGGTGCTTAAGGGCGCCGGATTTGTTGCCCCCAGTGGTTTGGAACTGCTGGGTATTGTCATGTAATGGAGAAACGGAACCATGAGCGTACTCGTTGGAAAACAAGCCCCTGACTTTACTGCAGCAGCGGTACTGGGTGATGGTCAGATCGTTGATACTTTCAATCTGAAAGAAACGATCAAAGGTAAGTATGGTCTGGTATTTTTCTATCCACTGGACTTCACCTTCGTTTGCCCTTCCGAGCTGATCGCACTGGACCATCGTACTGATGCGTTTGCAGAGCGTGGTGTTGAAGTCATCGGTGTTTCTATCGATTCACAGTTTACCCATAATGCATGGCGTAATACTCCCGTCGACAAAGGCGGCATTGGCCAGGTGAAATACACGCTGGTTGCTGACACCAAGCACGAAATCTGCCGTGCCTACGACGTTGAAGCTGCTGATGGTGTTGCTTTCCGTGGTGCGTTCCTGATCGACAAGGACGGTGTTGTTCGCTCCCAGATCGTTAACGACCTGCCTCTGGGTCGCAACATGGAAGAGCTGCTGCGTCTGGTTGACGCTCTGCAGTTCCACGAAGAGCATGGCGAAGTATGCCCAGCTAACTGGAAGAAAGGTGATGCAGGCATGCAGGCCAGCCCTGAAGGCGTGGCAAGCTACCTGTCTGGTAACGCTGACAAGCTTTAATTCTCGGCGTAAGACGAAAAAAGCCCGGTTAATACCGGGCTTTTTTGTTTTTGTAGGATGTTCTGAGCGGGCTCTGTTCTCAGCGAGACTTTATTTAAAGATTCCAGCCACCCAGTGTTCGCCACTGATTCACAATGCTGCAGAAAAGCTCGGCAGTTTTTTCAGCGTCGTAGCGGGCACTGTGGGCGGCGCGCCCATCAAAATCAATTGATGCAGCTTCACAGGCTTTGGCCAGAACGGTCTGACCATAGGCAAGGCCTGCCAGCGTTGCTGTATCAAAACTCGAGAAAGGATGGAAAGGGTTACGCTTGTGATCGCAGCGAGCCACGGCTGCATTCAGGAAATTCAGGTCGAAAGAAGCATTATGTCCGACAAGAATAGCTCTTTTGCAGCCATAGGACTTGATCGACTTACGTACGGGCTTAAAAATGCTGTCCAGCGCTTCGACCTCATTGATCGCCATTGCGATACGATCAGGATCATTCGGGTTGATTCCCGTAAACTCCAGGGCGCTTTGTTCAAGGTTAGCGCCTTCGAAAGGATTAACGTGGCACTCGACGGCTTCCATCGGATAGAGCCAGCCTTGTTCGTCCATGCCGATGACTACTGCTGAGATTTCTAGCAACGCATCCGTGTTGTGGTTGAAGCCTGCGGTCTCTACATCAATAACGACAGGCAGATAGCCGCGGAAACGGTTTGCCATCAAAGCATCAGGAGTGGTCACATTAGTACCTTTTCTTAGAAACAATTGCGCGCGAAGGCATTCTAGCAAGTCCCCGATAGTCAAACAAATAGCGACACCGTTGGTTAAGTTTTTTATCAGGTCGCCGATAACTAAATGGCAGCAGCAACGCTGGCTGATGAGAATAAGCCCAGGTGAGGTGGTTTTAAGCATGAAAACTCTGACGAACAATCCGGCAATGTGGGCTAAACGCTCATGCTTACTGCTTGGGTTGGCGTTTTTCGCCAGTCAGAGCCACGCTGTTACTTTCTCTGCAGGTCTGGAAAATACGGCCTGGAATTTAGAAGCCTCTCCCTTTACCTGTAAACTCAGTCAGACTATTCCTGCGTTCGGTACCGCAACCTTTGAGCGCGAAGCCGGTGAGTCAGTGCTTTTCTATCTGGAGGCCAGCCAGCGTGAATTGCTTAGTGGTCAGGCTGTGTTGCAGGCCGAGTCGCCAGCCTGGCTACCAGGATTTAGCAATACCCGCATTGGACTAGTTAACCTGGATGAAGGTAAGAAGCGGGTCAAAGTAGATTCGAAAGAGGCCAGCATTATGTTGGCATCTTTGCATCAGGGTAAGTTTCCGACCTTCAATGCCCGTTCTTTCTCCCAGAGTCAGGACAGTTTGCGTGTACAGGTATCCTCGGTCAATTTCCAGGATGCCTATAATCGCTACCAAACCTGTATTGCAGGTTTGCTCCCTGTCAATTTCCGTCAGATTGCACGTACCGCCATTTTGTTTAACTCCGATGGTACGGATATGTCGGATGATGCTAAAGATCGTCTGGACATGATTGCTCGTTATATCAGCGTCGATAAGTCGGTGCTGTCGATTTACGTGGATGGTCATGCTGATGCACAAGGGCGCCGATTACTGAACCGTGATCTCTCCAAAAAACGTGCTCAGGCCGTGAGCGACTATCTGGTCAAGAAGGGGATTCCCGAAAGTATGGTAATTACCCGATTCCACGGCGAACGTTATCCGGTCGTGGATAATAAAACTGCAGATCATCGTGCCCGTAACCGTCGTGTGACGATTCGTCTTGATCGGGAAGCCAACTCCAGTAATGGCGAGTTTCCTGAGGAAGATGCGACGCAGACCCAATAAAACTGTCTTGTAATTCTTCGGGTGTGCCCCTACCTATGTTGGATCGTTAACCCTATCGACAACACAGGAAACAAGGATGCGCATTCTGCATACGATGCTGCGAGTTGGTAATCTGCAGCGCTCAATCGACTTCTACACCAATGTACTGGGTATGCATCTGATCCGTGAGTCAGAGAATGCCGAGTACAAATACACCCTGGCTTTTCTTGGTTATGGTCCCGAAAGCGAAACCGCGGTGATTGAGTTGACCTATAACTGGGGTGTGGACTCCTATGATCTTGGCAACGCCTATGGTCACATTGCGATCGAGGCTGACGATATTTACGGCACCTGTGAGCAGATCAAACAGCAGGGTGGCAAAGTGACTCGTGAGCCTGGTCCTGTAAAAGGTGGCTCTACAGTGATTGCCTTTGTTGAAGATCCCGATGGCTACAAAATCGAGCTGATCGAGAAAAAGGGTGTTGGTAGCGGCCTCGGTAATTAAGCACCTGGCCATAGGCAGTTGAATAAAAAGCCGCTCTTAAGAGCGGCTTTTTTTATCCCTGGATATTTTGAGCGTGGTTATCACGTCTTCAGGTTTCTGTCGGGCTAATGAGTGGTTCGGGCTGACGACGTGCGCGTGCCAGTAACCAGCAGAAGGTCAGGACAGCTGCACACAGCCATAAGGCGCCAACGGGCATGGTCCAGAAAGCGTTATCCAGTCCAATCATCTGTGCCAGCCAGCCGGTAAGAAAGGAGAAAGCCTGAGCTCCGAAGGAAACCGAAATGACTGCGGTCCCGGAGAGCAGTGGACCTTTGTGCTGGGCTTCGCCCATCGCCTGTGACAGGAGCATGGGAAACAGTCCGCCAAGACCCAGGCCTAATAAACCATTACCCAGCTCAAGTCCGTGGATGCTTTGGGAAAACTTGAGCATAAAACCACCCACGCCGCACAGAATTGCCATCAACGTCATTAACAGACGGATATTGACCCAACGTAACAGGATGATGAAGCCTAGTCGGCTTATCACCATACCGCCGGTAAAATACATAAAGGCCTGCCGAGCTGTATCACCATCAAAACCCAGTCCGTCCTGGGCATAACTCACAAACCAATTGCCGTTACCCCACTCGATTGCTCCATAACCAAGCATCGCCATTGCCATGGCAAGAAAGAGTGGGATTTTAAGCAGAGCAATAAAACCACCTTGCTGACCGTCACTCTCACCACTGCCTTCCATGAGCGTGTCTGGCAGGAACTGTTGCGCCCACCAGGAGGCAATTGCCAGGAGAATGAGAAAGGTGGCAATCACTCGCAGTGACCAGCGCCAGTCGAGGTCCAGTCCATAGAGTAGGGTTATGAGTCCGGGAACGACCATGGTGCCAAAACTGAAGGTGAAGTCTCCCAGCCCCATCATCGTAACGCGCCTTTTGGCATGAAGTGCCGCAACCAGCGTATGACCGATGGTAAACATCACGGAGGAAAACACGCCAGCCAGTGCTCCACCCAGCAATAACCAGTTCGCCGAATTGACGACTGAGATAAGGCTCAAAAGCAGGGTCAAAATAAGTGAAAGTACAGAGAAGAGTCTCAGAAACGGAAAGCGGGTGATGTACTTTCCGCCGAGAAAAGCACCACCCACCATTCCCAGTGAGAAAACCATGAAGAAGGTGCCCGAAAATACCTTGCTCATGGCCAGCTCTGTCGACATGGCGGGGAGGATCACTCCCCACACCAGGCTGACATGGCCCAACATAAAGTACGCGCAGAAAATAACCAGGGTAACGATAGTGGGCCGACTCATGAGAAGTCCTTGTCAGGCGAGAGGTGCGCGTCAGAAAGAGTTATTTCTTGATCCACTGACCATTGGCATTTTGCACATACTCGCCACCCGAGGCCTTATCGTAGAGACGCTGCCCAATGCGAACTTCCATCACATCCAGCGTGACGCCTGCTGCGGAAGCATTGCGCTGATAGACCTGGCGGCGCTTTTCATTGATGTCATTGACCAGTGAGTCTACCGCGTTATTGCCTTTTACCATGGCAACAAGGTAGCCGCGATTGCTTTCACCGACCAGCCCCTGAGATTTGGCGCTATCAATATCCAGAGCCCAGACCATGGCAGAAAACATCAGGCCGGCCAGAACGCTTACCAGTAAAGAAAATCGTTTCATCGTCATCACACATCCTTAGAACAGATCGCTGTTCTGATCCAGCAGGGTATCAATTTGTCGATCCAGCTTAACCAGTACTTCATGCTCGATCTTGACGTTAAGGTTTATGGTAATTGGCTTCTCCGGAGCCTCTACTCGCACACTTGGGCTACAGCCCGTTAATGCAAGTAGTAGCAAACATGGCAAAGCTAATCTGATCATCATGGCAATCCTTGTGTCAGTTATATCCTGGGCGCCTAAGTGAGTTGGCAACATCATTGGCTGGCGGAGGGGGGGGGGGATTCACCCAGAGACTCCCGAATGCGATCCCCCAGGACGGTATCCAGTTTGCCTGTCATCTGCAGAGATCGTAAGAGCTGCAGAAGGTTCTCTTCAATGTTGATATTAAAGTTCACTAGCCGGCCATCTTCAAAATCAGGATTTCTTCCAGAAAGATGCGTTCCCAGCACTAACGATCCATCCGGTTGATAATCAACGCTGGCATCCATGCTGTCATAACGGAAGTCTTTCAAGAGTGTCGATACCGATCCCAGCTGCGGATAGGTTTGCTGCAGCTTCTCGAAACCCAGTTCACCCTGATAACTCAGTTGGCCACCGTCGCCTGTGCTACTGAGATTTCCTGCCTTTATGGCAAGACCTGTGCCGGGGGTGTAACGAAACGGCAGAAGCCCCGTTACTCTGCCACTTCCCTGAACGGGCGAAGAAGGGTGCGTCGCCAGCATGGCCTGCAAGGAAAGCTGGTTAAGGTTCAGCTCTCCCGTAATGCTGCCAGGCCAGTCAAACTCCATGGGATTCAGGCGCGCGCTACCGTGCAGTAGATCAGCGCTTAGCTGTTCAATCACGACATGATAGCGCTCAGGTTGCAGGCTAAGGCTGCCCTGAGCATACACATTGCTGGTCGCCAGCAGATCATAAGCGGGCAGGCGGGCATTAAAGCCCAGGGTGCCTGCATCAACATTGCCCTTATAAGTGTAGTTAGCCGTCAGGCCTTGCCAGGCGGGGTATCCTGACCATTCACCGGATGACTTGATCTGACCTCGGCCATTCAGCGCAAGATCAGGGGCGAAGCTGTAATCGCCGACCCAGCTCAGCTGCCCATTGAGCTGATGAAGTTCTGCGCGACCAAGGAGTGGCTTCAGCTCATTAAGCTCCAGATCCGCACGCAATTTACCTTGATGACTACTGCCATTGATAGTGCCAGCAGCTGAAGCGGTTGATTGCGCTGTTGCCAGATTCAGGTGATAGGACTGCTGATCATTAACGCTCAGGTAGTCAGCGGAAAGCGTCGTCGACAGCGTCGTGCCTCCTTTCAGGGTAAGCGGCACGCTTTGGTCAGGCAGTGTCAGGTTGAGTGAAAGTGGAGTGTCAGGCTGCCAGCGTAACTGACGCAGACGCAATGGCCAGTGGTGTTCTGCAACGCCGATCTGGCCAAGATGAATGCCTTGGTTGGCAAGAGTCAGTGTCGCCGGAACCATCGATAAACTTTGTCCGGGGCCCCATTGCAGTTGAAGAGGTTCAGACCAGCTCAGCTTGCTGGCCTGGCTGGTAATTGCCCCGCTGGAGAGTTTGTCCATACTCAGTTGGCCGCTGTCCTCAAGGCTTAGCAGGTAGCCATCGGGCGTGCTTTTCAGTTGCCAGGGAATAGCGGCTCTTACTCCCTGAAGCCAGGTGGAACCAAGCTGCCACTGGGGAAAGGATGCCAGCAGAGTGCCGCCCAGCCCTTTCTCGCTGACTTCATCAATACTGGCAATGAATTGAGTGTCCTGCTGATTAGGGAGTTGTGCCTGGACATTGATGTCACCATTGAGGCGCGGATAAGGCTGACCTGGCTGCCACTGAATCTCGGTATTAGGGCTAATCTGGGCATTCAGATAGGTGCGAGGAGGCAGCTCCAGGCCCAGTGAAGACGTATCAAATGGCCACTCGAGAGACGATGGGGACGCAAAGACGATAGCCAGATTATTCGGTGTCAGTGTGAGTTGTGCATTCAACTGCCCATCCATTGGCTCGGGATTCAGCTCAGGCATCACCCAATGCAGCTTGAGGGTGGTATCGATGATGAGTTGCTGACCAGAATCACCCGGCTGCCAGTGCAGTGCCAGGTTGGCGTTGTTCCCGATCTGCTGAGGGTCCGTCAGTTGCACTTCTGCGTTATCGCCATCAATCAGCGTCAGACCCAAATGCAGCGGCGCTTCCATGCTGGAGAGGTTGATATCTCCTTCAAAAGTACCGCCAATACCAGCATCCAGGTTCAGTTTTCCCTGCAGCCTGGCTTTGTCATTAGTGACATCCAGCGTATCGATGCGCAGGTGATTGGTTGGTAGCTGGCTGAGCCAGTCGCGGGGAGCAATGGGAGGAACCAGCGTGGTGGTACTATCCGAAGTGTCACTGAGGGACTCGACTTGCAAAGAGCCTACGTGCACATCTTCCACATAGCCCTGCGCCAGGGTAGGCGGAGCGTAGGTGATGCCGACTTCATTGAGGGTCAGGCGCGTTTCGCCATTCTCTAGCACCAGATAGTCAAGATACCAGTGCTGAAGGTCAGGATGGTTGACCTTGATGCCTTTGATTTCCCAGCCCGGCATGGCCCGCTGTAACCAGGCATCAAGTAAAGGTGGCAGCGTTGTAGGCAGTGTCAGGTACAGACCAAGAAGGACAAAGATCAGACCCAGTGCTGCATACCCTAAACGTTGCATTCAGCTCTCCCTGTCGAGCAATAGACTTCCTGCGATTATGCCTGCAACGTCCTGGATGATGAAGCGCCTGAGAAGCCCGTCAGATTTCGGTTTTTTCCTTGAAATCACAGAGGTCGCTAATAATGCAGGCGCCACACCGAGGCTTGCGGGCAACACAGATGTAACGTCCATGAAGAATAAGCCAATGATGGGCATCCAGTCGAAATTCTTTCGGCACCATGCGCAGCAGTTTTTTCTCCACCTCTACCACATCTTTACCCGGTGCAATGCCTGTTCGGTTAGAGACACGGAAGATATGGGTATCGACAGCGATGGTGGGCTGACCAAAGGCGGTATTCAGCACGACATTGGCGGTCTTTCTGCCTACGCCTGGGAGTGCTTCGAGGGATTCTCGGTCCTGCGGAACTTCGCCACCGTGCTTGTCGACCAGTATCCGGCAGGCTTTGATGACGTTTTCAGCTTTGCTGTTGTAGAGCCCGATAGTCTTGATGTACTGCTTCAGACCCTCAAGCCCAAGAGCCAGAATGGCTTCGGGGGTGTTGGCCACGGGATAGAGCTTATCTGTGGCCTTGTTAACCCCTTTGTCCGTCGCTTGCGCTGAGAGCACTACTGCAATCAGCAGTTCAAAGGGTGTGGTGTAGTTCAGTTCTGTTTTCGGTTCGGGGTTTTCCGCGCGAAGGCGTTCAAAAATAATCTGACGTTTCTGGTTGTTCACCCCGACCTTCCTGTACTGATACCTGTAAATGCGTGATCAGCTGATATTACCGGTAACACGCACCCGGCGGCTACCCGCTTCAACAGGCTGAGGTTTTGCGGCGCGAGCTTTAATGCGCTGATCAATCAGGTTTTTTAGCGCAATCAACAGCCCCAGTGCCACGAAAGCGCCGGGTGGAAGCACTGCAAAAAGAAAGCCTGGGTATTCGTGGAAAACAACAATTTTCCAGTGCGCTGCGATGGGACCAAAAAGCAGGTCCATCTGGTTAAAGAGGGTGCCCTGGCCAATGATTTCGCGAATGGCTCCCAGTAGTACCAAAACCACAGTGAAGCCCAGACTCATGGTGAAACCATCCCACACGGAGGGAAGAACCGGGTTCTTGCTGGCAAAGGCATCTGCACGACCAAGAATGACGCAGTTGGTCACAATGAGTGGAATAAAGATGCCGAGAACTTCATAGAGCTCATAGGTGAAGCCCTGCATCAACAGCTCAACACAGGTGGTGAGTGAGGCGATGATCATGACAAAAGTCGGCAGACGAATCGCATCGGTCACCTGATTGCGGATCAGGGAGACCGCGAGATTGGAAGAGGTGAGTACCGCCATTGTGGCGAGACCAAGCCCTAAGGCGTTGACCACAGAGGCCGAGACGGCAAGTAGTGGACATAACCCGAGTAGCTGTACCAGTGCCGGGTTGTTCTTCCAGAGACCTTGATAGCTGATGTCGCGATACTGGCTCATGGTTTGGCTCCCGCAGGTTTCTTAGGGGCAAGGGTCAATAACTGATCCTTGTTGGCAGCGAAGTATTCCAGGCCGTTATGAATAGCGCCGACGACTGCCCGTGGTGTAATTGTGGCACCAGCAAACTGGTCAAACTCGCCACCGTCTTTTTTGACCTTCCACTCCTCACCATTGGTATTGCCCAGTGATTTTCCGGTGAAGGCCATAATCCAGTTGGATTTACGGGTTTCAACCTTGTCACCCAGTCCCGGTGTTTCCTTGTGCTCAACGACGCGAGCTCCCGCCAGAGTGCCATCTGCCCATACACCGATAATTACGCGAATGTCGCCACTGTAACCCTGATGGGTAATGACGGGCAGGAAGACCGCATTTACTTTGCCGTCTTTCACGGACTGGAACGCATAGGGGATACCACTGTTGTTCAGTGACCCGGCAGGAAGGGCGACCTCATGATCAAAAAACGAGCCGTCGTGCTGATCAGCGCTCACCATTTCGGCAAGGGCTTTGGTCGCAGCGGCGACTTTATTCTCATTGATGCGCTCAGAAGTGGTTGCCTGAACGACGGCAATCGTGCCTGCCGTAAGAACGGCAAAGAGGCCAAGGCCAAGGCTGTTACGTTTTATCGAGTCAATAAGCATGGTGATTAACTCTTCTTCGGCAATCCACGCTTGGCACGGCGGTGGCCGTAGGTGCGTGGCTGAGTGTAGTAGTCGAGAAACGGGGCCGCGAGATTCATCAGAAGTACGCTAAAGGCGATTGCATCCGGGTAGTTGCCCCAGGTGCGAATCACGAACAGCAGAACGCCAATACCCGCACCGTAGATCAGCTTGCCTTTATTACTGGTCGCCGCGGTGACAGGATCGGTAGCAATGAAAAAGGCACCGAACATGGTTGCTCCCGCCATCAGATGGAAGACCGGAGAGGCATGGTGCCCGGGGTTCATCAGATAGTAGACACCCGAGGTAATGGCCAGTGAGGCAACCAGTGCAACCGGGATGTGCCAGGTAATAATCCGGCGGTAGAGCATATAAAGTCCACCCAGCACCCAGGCAAGGCTAAGCCAGATCCACGCAGGCCAGATACTGACCAGAGAGGTATTCTGTTGCCACAGCTCCGCAATGCTGGTCGCGCCCTTGTGACGCACTACATCGAGCGGTGTTGCTGAGGTAATGGCATCCGGAAGAAGCAGGCTGCCTTCGAAGATATAGTGAAGCCCGGTCATAAAGTCAGGGCTGGTCATGGCCGTGGCAGGGGTTGTCCACTGGGTCATTGGGACCGGAAGGGCCACAAGCAGCAGAGCATAGCCCACCATTGCCGGGTTAAAGGGATTGTATCCAAGCCCGCCATAAATCTGTTTGGCAAAGATGATCGAGAACGCTGTGCCGATCACGATCAGCCACCATGGCGCATAAGGTGGGATCGACAGGGCCAGTAGCCAGGCAGTAACCAGCGCGCTGGAGTCCTTGAGATAGAAACTCACCGGGCGCTTGCGAAGGTACATGATGATTCCTTCGCAGAGCAGAGCCGTCAACGTGCCCAGTGCGATCTGAACCAGGCTGCCCCAGCCAAACATCCAGATGAGTGTGGCGATACCCGGCACCATGGCAATCATTACCGCCTGCATCACTTGTGCGGTACTGAGTTGCTGGCGGGTAAAGGGTGAAGTTGAATTGATCATGAGGGATTAACTCTGGGCAGCATTCAGGGCGGCTTGCGCTTGCTCAGCCTGAGCACGCGCAGATTCCAGGGCAGCAAGGCTGGCGGTGGTATCTCCACCGTCTTGCTGGACTTGCTCATGGGCGCGTTCCGCTTTCTTGGCGGCGGCTTTGGCCATGGCTGCATCAATCTTCAATTTTTTAAGATCCGCTGGCTGAGCAGGTGTACTTTCAGCCGACGCAGTCGCTGTTGAGGCTTCGCTCTCTGCCGCTGACAATGCCTGTTCTGCTGTGGCCGACTTCGCCTGTAAATCCATGACTGTGCTGCGTAGCGTGTCGACGCTTTCGCCGTCCATGCCTTTGGCCTCAGCGGTTTGCAGTGCCTGTTCGGCCTTTTTAAGCTTGGTTCGAGCTACTGCAGCTGCAGTCTTCAGTGCTTTTAGATCCTGCCCGGCAGAAGACTCTGAGGTCGATGCGGACTTTTCCGCAGCCTGCAGCGCATGATCGGCTTCCAGTGATACTTTGCTTAGCTGATCAAACTCTTGCTGTAGCAAGGTGGTTTCTTCACCTGCTTCACGCGCCGCGACCAAGGCTTTTTCCGCTTTCTTGGCTTTTGTGCGGGCAATGGCAGCATCAATTTTAAGTTGTTTGGTATCGACCGCAGCAGGGACAGGCGCGTGGGCTTTCTCGGCTTCTGTCAGTGCGTGGTCAGCCTCTTCAGCGGCTTTGGCCAGCTGCTGATATTCACTTTCCAGTTGAGAGAGGTTGGCATCACCATTTTCAGTTGCGGCGACCAGTGCCTTTTCCGCCTTTTTCGCTTTGGTGCGAGCGATGGCAGCTGCCACTTTCAGGGCTTTGACATCAACGCCCGCATTAGCATTTGCTGCAGGCGCGGCCGATTGCTCTGCTTTTTGTAGGGCAGTCTCTGCGTCAGCGGAAGCTTGCTGCAGGATATTAAGCTCCTGCTCGAGCGCTTGTGTTTCGTCGCCGGACTCCTGCGCCGCAGCCAATGCCTTTTCCGCTTTCTTAACTTTGGTGCGAGCAATCGCCGCAGCTGTTTTCAGTGTCTTGATATCATCTGCAGCAACGGCGGGAGTCGCAGAGGCTGTCGCAGATGGGGCAACAGCAACACCAGCGGCTTTGGCTGCCTGGGCCTTAGCCGCTTCTTCTGCGCGTGCTTTACGCTTGGCTTCTTTCTCATCAATCTCGCGTTGCAGACGCGCCTGACGTGCTTCGAAGCGAATACGTGCATGCTCCGCTTTCTGGTGCTCGGCCGCTTCCTGACGAATCTCATCCTTGGCATTGCGGTAATACTGAACCAGCGGAATGCTGCTTGGGCATACGTAGGCACAAGCGCCGCACTCAATGCAGTCAAAGAGGTTGAACTGTTCGGCCTTATCGTATTCCTGGCTGCGGGCGAACCAGTAAAGCTGCTGTGGCAGGAGGTATTCAGGGCAGGCCTGTTCACAAAGACCGCAACGAATGCAGGCCTGAGAGGGCGGCGTCGCTGGCATTTCAGCAGGCGTTGAGGCAATCAGGCAGTTGGTCAGTTTAGTGACTGGCGTGCTGTATTCCTGCAATGGAAAGCCCATCATCGGGCCGCCCATAATCAGCTTGTTGAGCTGTTTGCTGTCGACTCCTGCGAAGTTGAGCAAGAACTCAACCGGCGTGCCGATCAGCGCTTCAACGTTCTGAGGTGTCGAAAGGGCTTGCCCTGTCAGCGTAGTCACACGGCTGATGAGTGGCTCCCCTAGAGTCACCGCTCGGAAGATGGCAGCAGAGGTGCCCACATTCACACAAATCACACCAATTTCATGGCTACGCCCTGCGCTTGGAACTTCACGGCCAGTGAGCAGGTAGGTCAGCTGTTTAGCACCCCCGGAAGGATACTTGGTCGGTACTACTGCGACTTCCACAGGGTAAATTGAACGCATCGCGGCTTCTTTCAGTGCGGCGATAGCCTGAGGCTTGTTGTCCTCAATACCTACGATGATACGGGGCTTGCCGAGCAGCCAGGCCAGAATTTCGCCCCCACGCAGCACTTCATCGGCCCGCTCACGCATCAGCATGTCATCCGCAGTGATGTAAGGCTCGCATTCGGCACCATTCAGAATCAGCGTATCAATAGGGTTGCTGTCTGGGGTGGTAAGTTTGATGTCCGTGGGGAAGCCTGCGCCACCAAGCCCGGCGATACCGGCATTGCGCAGGAAGCTGAGCACGGTTTCCCGGCTTTCATTGAGGTAGTCCGTCAGCGGAATGCGCTGTGTCCACTCATCCAGACCATCAGGCTCAATATGGATGCACAGATCCGCCATTCCTGAAGGATGCGGCACGGCGTGTTGAGCAATGGCAATCACTTTACCGGACGTCGGCGCATGGACGGCGGCACTGACGCGTCCAAAGGGCTCGGCCACCATCTGACCTTTAAGCACTTTATCACCCACGGCGACGATAGGTTCTGCCGCGGCGCCGGTGTGTTGTTTCATCGGCAGGATGATTTTGCCCGGCAGTGGCGGATTAGCGATGGGCTGTTGGGTTGACTGTGACTTGTTTTCGGGCGGATGAATGCCGCCGCCGAAGTCATAAATCTTCAGTGGAAGGGTGCCTGTTTCACGGCTGAGAGCACTCATGCTGCATGTCCTCTGCCACGGTCGGTCATAATCAGGTTCTCTGCTTTCTCAGGAGCTGGCCAAACCCAGTTATCCAGGGTGCTTTGTAAGGGAATCATGTCAATACAATCTACGGGGCAGGGCTCAACGCAGAGATCGCATCCGGTACACTCGCTGGTGATCACGGTATGCATCTGTTTTGCGGCACCAAGAATGGCGTCAACCGGGCATGCCTGAATGCACTTGGTGCAGCCAATACACTCATCTTCCCGGATAAAGGCGACGGACTTGGGTTTCTCCTCTCCGTGTGCGGCATCCAGTGTTGGCGCTTCAACGCCCAGAAGATCGGCCAGCGCATCAATCGTGGACTGGCCACCGGGAGGGCATTTATTGATTTCATCGCCGCCGGCAATCGCTTCGGCATAGGGGCGACAGCCTGGATAGCCACACTGACCGCACTGTGTTTGAGGTAACAGACCATCAATCTCATCGACGATGGGGTCTCCCTCAACTTTGAAGCGGATAGCGGCAAAACCCAGAATGGCGCCGAAGACTAATGCCAAGCCCAGCAAGGCGACTACTGCATAAATAATCAACGTCATGGTGCTGTCCTCAGATCTGAACCAGACCGGTAAAGCCCATGAATGCCAGAGAGATCAACCCGGCGGTAATCATGCTGATGGCTGCGCCTTTGAAAGGGCTTGGCACATCCGCCACAGCGATACGCTCGCGCATTGCCGCAAAGAGTACGAGCACCAGTGAAAAGCCAACTGCTGCGCCAAAACCGTAAAAGACGGAGTCCACCAGGCTGTTCTGCTTTTTGATATTGAGCAGCGCAACGCCCAGCACCGCGCAGTTAGTGGTGATCAGCGGCAGGAAAATCCCCAGAACTTTGTAAAGCACCGGGCTGGTTTTATGCACCACCATCTCGGTGAACTGAACGACCACCGCAATCACCAGAATAAAGGCAATGGTTTGCAGGTATTCGATACCCAGCGGTTTCAGAATGAAGGCATAAGTGAGGTAACTGCACAGTGATGACAATGTCAGTACAAAAGTCGTGGCCAGAGACATGCCGATAGCTGTCTCAAGCTTGTTGGAGACCCCCATGAAGGGGCAAAGTCCAAGAAACTGAACCAACACGAAGTTGTTGACCAGGATCGTACTGACAAGAATCAGGGCGATATCAGACATCGTTACATATCACTTCATTGTGGAGTGCAGGCCGAAAACGCCTGAACGGGTTGATCCGCAGGTACTACTTAAATCGCCATCTTGGTTTATTCGCCATTCTGGCCGAGTTGTAGTTACTGGGGCTGCTTTAATCTCTGTTGGCATCTGTAGACAGGAGTTTCAAGAGAGCGTTCCCAGTGGTACCAGATATTGTCTCATTCTAATGAGGACAGGTCGAAAATGCCGCTTCTGAGTTAGAACTTAACTAACTACGTTATTTCTTTTAGTTCTGTATATATTTATTGATAGTTCATATGGTTATTGTTGATAAGGAAGAAAGAGTGGGCCTAACGCCCACTCTGATCTCTACCTTTTCCGTTACTTAGCGCACGGGCATGCCTGGCTCTGCGCCTTCATCCGGCTCGAGCAGCCACAGATCGCTGCCGCCTGTACCTGCAGAAAGCACCATGCCTTCTGACATACCGAACTTCATTTTGCGAGGCTTGAGGTTAGCCACCATCACTGTCAGGCGGCCTTCCAGTGTTTTCGGGTCATAAGCCGCCTTGATACCGGAGAAGACGTTACGCGTCTCGCCACCCAGATCCAGCGTCAGTTGCAGCAGCTTGTCGGCGCCTTCAACGTGATCCGCTTTAAGGATGCGGGCTACGCGCAAATCCAGCTTGCTGAAATCACCAATCTCGATTTCAGGCAGCAGTGGCGTTTCATCCAGAGGCCCTTTAGGCACAACAGGTGCTGCAGCCGCCTGTTCTTCCTTGGAGGCATCAATCATGGCGTTAACCTTATCCATTTCAACGCGGGACATCAGCGCCTGGAATGGTGCGACAGAGGTGCCGAGCAGCAATGACTGGCTGCTGGCCCAGGTCAGAGAATCCTGCAGGAAGGCTTCGGCTTTCTCTGCCAGTTCAGGAACAACGGGCTTCAGGTAAGTCACCAGAATACGGAAGAGGTTGATGCCAGCAGTGCAAACCTGCTGAACCTCGGCTTCTTTACCTTCTTCCTTGGCCAGTACCCAAGGGGCTTTATCCGCAATGTACTGGTTAGCCTTGTCGGCCAGCGCCATGATGTCGCGCATGGCACGGCTGTATTCACGCTTTTCGTAAGCGGTAGCGATGCGCTCGCCTGCTTCCATAAATTCGCGGGTCAGCTCAGGCGCCGCATCGGTGTCTGCAAGCTTGCCATCAAACTTCTTGGTCAGGAAACCGGCGCAGCGGCTGGCAATGTTAACGACTTTGCCTACCAGGTCACTGTTCACGCGCTGTACGAAGTCCTCAAGGTTCAGGTCAAGGTCATCGACGGTTGAAGTCAGCTTGGCAGCAAAGTAATAGCGAAGATACTCAGGGCTCAGATGATCAAGATAGGTGCGCGCCTTGATAAAGGTGCCACGGGACTTGGACATCTTCTTGCCATTCACGGTCAGGAAACCGTGGGCATTCACCGCTGTCGGGGTGCGGAACTGAGATGCGCTCAGCATGGCAGGCCAGAACAGGGCGTGGAAGCTGATGATGTCTTTACCGATAAAGTGATAAAGCTCGGCTTTGGAATCCTTGTTCCAGAACGCATCAAACTCGATGCCTTCACGGTCGCAGTACTGCTTGAAGCTCGCCATGTAGCCGATAGGCGCATCCAGCCAGACGTAGAAGAACTTGTCTTTTTCGCCGGGAATCTCAAAACCGAAGTAGGGCGCATCACGGCTGATGTCCCATTCCTGCAGGCCAGAGTCCAGCCATTCAGAGAGCTTGTTCGCCACTTCATCCTGCAAAGTGCCGCTTCGCGTCCAGTCTTTCAGGAAGGCATCGAAGTCGGACAGTTTAAAGAAGAAGTGAACGGAGTCTTTATTCACCGGTGTCGCACCGGAAATCGCCGAGCGTGGGTTAATCAGCTCAGCGGGCGTGTAGGTGGCACCACAGACTTCACAGTTATCACCGTACTGATCTTCCGCTTTGCATTTCGGGCAAGTGCCTTTGATGAAACGGTCAGCCAGGAACAGTTCTTTCACCGGATCATACGCCTGCGTAATCGTGCGCTCGGCAATATGACCAGCGGCTTTCAGGCGGTTATAGATCAGCTCGGAATACTGCTTGTTTTCCGGTGAATGCGTGGAGTAGTAGTTATCAAAATTGATCAGAAAGCCTGCCGTGTCTTCACGGTGTTCGCGATTAACATCATCGATCAGTGCTTCAGGAGTAATGCCCATCTGCTCGGCTTTGAGCATGATGGCGGTGCCGTGGGCATCGTCAGCGCAAACATAAATGCACTGGTGACCACGCATTCGCTGAAAACGGGTCCAGATATCCGTTTGAATTTGCTCCAGCAAGTGGCCAAGGTGCAGTGAGCCATTGGCATAGGGAAGGGCGCTGGTTACGAGAATCTGGCGAGGAGTGTCTGACATAGTAGTAGCGATTTCTCGGCGTTTTCGATAAGCGTGAAGCCAGGTCAGCGAGGAGAGCAATTGCCAGAATCCCTGGGGCATCTCCCTGACATGGGCGGAAAAATTCAACTACTATAGCGATAGGCGTGCGGCCTTGCATCTTTTTAGGCGGATTCCCGCCCCTCAGGAATGCGGTTATGAGCGTGATTGAAGCGAATAAAAAGCGCGTTTTGCTGGTCGATGACGACCCTCTGATTCTGAGCAGCCTGCGTCGGGCGCTTCGCAAGAAACGCGATGGCTGGGAAATCGCTTTCGTACAAAGCGGTCCCGTCGCTTTGGCGCTGCTGGAACGCGAGGCTCCCTATGATGTCATAGTGACCGACATGCGGATGCCAGGCATGGATGGCGTGCGCTTGCTTGAGCATATCGTTACCCGCTATCCGGCCATGGGTCGAATCGTACTGACCGGCTATGCCGAGGTGGAGGATCTGGTCCGTGCCACAGAGCTTTCCCACCAATGTCTGGCAAAGCCTTGTGATATCGATGTACTGATTGATGCGATTAACCAGTCATGCGCGCTCCAACAGATGATCTCCAGCCCGCGTGTGCGTGAGGTGGCCGGTAGCATTGGCAGCTTGCCGATGATGCCCGCGGTGATTCGTCGCATTCAGCAGCTGGTGCAATCCCCGGATGCCAGCATGGGACAGGTAGCCCGTGAGATTGAGTCGGATATCGGCCTTGCCTCACGACTGTTGAAAATGGTCAATTCCGGTTTTGCGGGTGCTAATCGCACGATCGAAACTGTGCAGGATGCGTTGGTGCGATTGGGAATGGAACACGTCAGTGATCTTCTGCTGGTCAACCACGCGCTGAATGAGTTATCTCCAAATAACTGGCAGCGGTTTTCTTTTGATGCCGTGCGACTTCGTTCTGTCGCGGTTGGGCAGTTTGCCCGGGTAATGGCGTTGCAATCGGGTTTGTCGCCACGCTGTGCTGATCAGGTGGTGATGGGTGGCCTGCTGCATGATCTGGGGATGCTGCTGTTTGCTGCCCGTATGCCTGAACAGTACGGTCAGGTCTTTGATCTGATGGCCGCCGAATCCATCGACTTGCCAGAGGCTGAGCGGCGGATTATCGGTGTAACTCATGCTGAGCTCGGCGCTTATCTTCTGAGCTTGTGGCATCTGCCAGCACCTATTATTCAAATGGTGCTGGCTCATCATGACCCTTCATTGCATGAAGCTTCTGCCAAGCCGTGCTGGCTGGTCTATCTGGCGGATGCACTCTTGCCGTCACTGAGCGAAGAGGCAGGCTTAAGAGCCCGGTTCGATGCCGACAAGGTCACAGCGCAAGGCTTTGGTGAACTGATGAAACAGTGGCAGGAGGATAGCGCCCACTGGGGAATTACCTGGCGTTAATCTTATTAACCAGGCTGGTTTCGTGCATAGCGAATGGGGCGGTGTTTGGTGTAGAAACATGCTAGAATGCCGCCCCATTTGATTGCCCATGTACTTGATTGTCTTGTCTCACGAGGTTCGACTTGCAACAGCCCACCCAGCCTGAACGTTATGACGAGCTACTGGCCGAGAAAGCGGCAGAGCTAACGCAGCAGTTTGCCGAGTTTAATCCGCCTGAGCTTGAGGTTTTTGCCTCTGCTCCAGAGCATTACCGTATGCGCGCCGAGTTTCGGGTATGGCATGAAGGTGATGATCTCTACTACGTCATGTTTGAGAAAGGTGGTAATCGGGATCACTACCGGGTCAATGAGTTTCCGGTGGCCAGCAAGCTGATCAACGAGTTGATGCCGCGTGTTATCGACGAAGTGAAAAAGCATCCGGTGCTGCGCTACAAACTCTTTCAGGTCGACTTCCTGACGACTCAGTCTGGCGAAGCGCTGATTTCTCTTCTTTATCACAAGGCACTTACCGAGGAATGGGAAGTGCTGGCGCGCGGCATGCGTGACTCTCTGGGTTTTGATCTGGTGGGTCGCAGCCGTAAGCAGAAGTTCGTGATCGAACGTGACTGGGTGACCGAAACCATGAACGTGAACGGGCGCCAATTGCAGTACAAACAGATCGAGAACAGCTTTACCCAGCCCAATGCCGGTGTCGCCGAGAAAATGCTGGAATGGGCTATTGATGTCAGCCGTGACATGGGTGGCGACCTGCTGGAGCTATACTGCGGCAACGGCAATTTCAGTCTGGCGCTGGCGCAGAACTTTGATCGGGTACTGGGTACTGAAATTGCGAAAAGTTCGGTCTATGCTGCGCAATACAATATTGAACTCAATGGTATCGATAACGTCAAAATTGGCCGCTTGTCTTCAGAAGAGTTCAGCGCCGCGATGCTTAACAACGGCCAGGGTGGCCGCCGCTTTACAGAGCTCGGGCTGGCGGATTATCAGTTTGATACCGTTCTGGTCGATCCTCCACGTGCCGGGCTTGATGCTGACTCGATTGCCCTGATTCAGCAGTACAGCAATATTCTGTACATCTCCTGTAACCCGGATACCCTGCATGAGAACCTGGGTGAACTGGGCAAAACCCATGAAGTGGTTCGCTTTGCCTTATTTGACCAGTTTCCCTACACCCATCACAAAGAGTGCGGTGTGATGCTTAAGCGTCGCGCCGGCTAATCGTTATGGCTCTCCCCGTGATGCAGGGCATATTGAATCTCTTCCGATCCAAAAGGACGCCAGAAATGAGCGCAGAGCTTCGCACTACCTTGTTGGACATCCTCCACAGCTACGTGGATCCGGTTCTCAGGCAGAACTGGCTGGAAATGGACGCGGTTCGTGAGATCCGTCTGGAGCCCCTGCGTTGTCATGTGTCACTGGTTTTGCCGTACCCTTATCTGGGTGTGGAAGGGCAAATTCGTCAGGATGTCGGTGATCTGTTAACTCCGCATCTCGGTGGTCTGGAACTGGTATTGGGCATTGAGCTGGCGGTGCCTGTTACCACAGCCCGGGCGCAGGTCGCTGGACTTGAAGGTGTAAAAAATGTCATTGCCGTGGCTTCCGGTAAAGGCGGTGTCGGCAAGTCAACGACGGCAGTCAATCTGGCGCTGGCGTTGTCTCAGCTCGGCGCGCGCGTGGGGATGCTGGATGCGGATATATACGGCCCCAGCCAGGGCATGATGCTGGGTGTTGCCAGTGGCACTCGCCCCGGCCAGATTGATGAAAAAACCATGGCACCTGTCGAGGCTCATGGCCTCCAGGCAATGTCGATGGGCTTTCTGATTGATGAGCAGCAGCCCATGGTCTGGCGTGGCCCGATGGCAAGTGGTGCTTTGCAGCAGCTGATGACGCAGACCCGCTGGGATAACCTGGATTATCTGATTGTCGATATGCCGCCAGGTACCGGCGATATTCAGCTCACTCTCGCGCAGAAAATGCCGGTCGCCGGAGCGGTGATTGTGACCACGCCACAAGATATTGCCCTGCTGGATGCGCGCAAGGGCATTGAAATGTTCCGTAAGGTTGATATTCCGGTCCTGGGTGTGGTGGAGAACATGAGCCTTCATCGATGCAGCCAATGTGGCCATGAAGAACCTATCTTCGGGCAGGGTGGAGGTCAGCGAATTGCTGAAGCCTATGATACGCTGCTGCTCGGCCAGCTTCCCTTGGCCATGAATATCCGTCTGCAGGCCGATGGTGGCAAACCGACGGTACTGGCTGATCCGGACAGCAGTGAAGCGGGTCACTATCGTCAGATAGCCTTGGCGACAGCCGTTGCTCTGCTGGAGCGACAGGCGCCTGCAATGCCTGAATTTTCCATGGATGATGACTGAGCGACGTTATCCGGTACTTCTATCTATTCGTGCTTCGTGATGAAGCCGCACTTAGTGCAGAGAGGACACATGGCTATTAAGTCAGATAAATGGATTCGTCGGATGGCGGACTCCCACGACATGATCTCTCCCTTCGAGCCGGGTCAGGTGCGTGAGAAAGATCAGGGAAAAATTATTTCCTACGGTACGTCCAGTTACGGCTATGACGTTCGCTGTGCCAATGAGTTCAAGATCTTCACCAACATCAACTCCTCCATCGTTGACCCTAAAAACTTTGATGCGAAGAGCTTTGTTGATGTGCAGTCAGATGTCTGCATCATTCCACCTAACTCCTTCGCGCTGGCGCGGACGGTGGAATACTTCAGGATTCCTCGCAATATCCTGACAGTGTGTCTGGGTAAGAGCACTTATGCGCGTTGTGGCATCATCGTCAATGTGACACCTCTTGAGCCTGAGTGGGAAGGGCACGTGACGCTGGAGTTCTCCAATACAACACCATTACCGGCAAAAATTTACGCCAATGAAGGTGTTGCCCAAATGCTTTTCTTTGAGTCTGACGAAGTCTGTGATGTCAGCTATGCGGATCGTGCTGGTAAATACCAGGGTCAGACCGGTGTTGTCGTGCCGCGGACTTAAAACCCTATAGTGTGCCTCGCTAATAAAAAAACGCCCAGTAGGGCGTTTTTTTATGGATTAACCAAGTCGTTACTTGGTTGCTTCCGTGAAGCGACGGCTGACTTCAGGCCAGCTAATGACATTCCAGAAAGCCGAAATATAGTCTGGTCGGCGGTTTTGGTAGTTCAGATAGTAGGCATGCTCCCAAACATCCAGACCCAGAATAGGCGTCAGGCCGTCAACAATGACCGAGTCTTGGTTTGGCGTACTGGTGACGACCAGTTTGTTGGCATCATTAACCGCCAACCATGCCCAGCCACTACCAAAACGTGAGGCTGCGGCTTTGTTGAAAGCGTCCTTCAGGTTATCGAGGGAGCCAAAGTCGCGCTCGATGGCTGATGCCAGTTCCCCATCAGGTTTCCCACCACCTTCAGGGCTCATTACTTGCCAGAACAGGCTGTGATTTGCATGGCCGCCCCCGTGATTACGGACTGCACCTTTTACTTCTTCAGGTAGGCGGTCAAATGCCGCAAGCAATGCTTCCACGGGTTTGTCCTGCCACTCAGGCAAGCCTTCCAGCGCAGAATTCAAGCCATTCACATAGGTTTGGTGATGCTTGGTGTGATGGATCTCCATGGTGCGGGTATCAATATGTGGCTCAAGCGCATCATAGGCATAGGGCAATTTGGGCAGTGCGTGTGACATAACAACTCCTTGTAGTTGATCTTGCGTTGTTTGAATGGAAGTAATTCAATCAGACGCTTGAATGCTTCACTACTTACTCTGGTGATAATAAGAGTCATTATCAATACCCGTCACGTTTTTTTCTTTCTGGAAACAGCCCGTTACTCCCTTTGCCTTGGAGAATGCGGCTTAGAGTCTGGCTATTTAATGAGCCATTGTCTTGAGGCCAACGATCGAGATCCCGAGCGTGGTCAGGAAGATGGCTTTCATCAGAGTTAGTGACTCGCCCAGCAAAATGACCCCGGTCAGCGTTGTACCGGCAATCCCCAATCCACACCACACAGCATAGGCGGTGCTCAGAGGGATGATATGCAGCGCTTTGCTCATCAGGTACACGCTGAGGGAGCCCAGCAGAATAAAAGCCAGGCTGGGCCAGAGCTTGCTGAAACTCTCAGACTGTTTGAGGAAGTAGGTAAAGCCAACTTCGAAAGCTCCGGCAGCCAGAAGATAGAACCAGGGACTCATAATCCACCTCGTATAAGTTAAACTGTCTTTCTGGAAAGATAGTCTACGGAGGGTTTATCTTTCTGGCAAGATAGTTGAAAATGAATTTTTTGAGTCGTTCTCTTTTCTTACTTGGTCCGGTTGATTGTCACTATGAAAACCCATGCTCCTGTCGATCAGTTAGTCGCTCTGGTTTCTGAACACTGGCCGCAACTGAATCACCCCAATGCACCGGGTTTATGGTCCTTGTACCGGACGCATGACCGGCTGCTGGAGGTCTATGCCAGCATCATTGCTCCCTTTGGATTGCAGGTGGCTGACTCTGAGGCGTTATGTGCGCTTCGCTCCAGCGATGCTCAGTACACCTTGAGCCCGAAAGCACTTGGGTATTTTATGCTCATCAGCTCTGGTGGTTTAACCAAGGTACTTAAACGCCTGGAAGGGCAGGGGTGGGTTGAAAGGCTGGCGAACCCGGAGGATGGTCGCAGTCAGTTGGTGAAGCTCACACCGGCAGGCAAGGTGTGTATCGAAGCGGCGATGGGCGCCGTCAGTGAGTTCGAGAAACAAGTCAGTTCTGTGCTCACCCATGATGAGCACGCACAGCTTTATTCCATGCTGGATCGACTGACTCAGAAAATTGATGAGCTGAGCCAGTCGACACCCTAATTGCCTAAGGTTTTCTAACCCGCATCCGCTGCACGGGCTGCCGCGCCGGCAGCTTCCCGACGGCGTTTAACTTCATAGGCAATCGCAAGAATGATAGTGATGGAAATCATCACCAGCCCCAGAGCATTCACCGCTGGTGTCAGACCGGTGCGTACTTTGGAAGCGATATAGACCGTCAGGGTTGTGTCATAGCCTTTGACGAACAGCGTGGTGTTGTAGTTCTCGAAGGATTGCAGGAAACCGATCACCGCAGCCGAGATAATGGCAGGCTTCAGGTAGGGGAGAAGAACCTTATAGAACACCTGCCAATGGCTGGCTCCCAGACTTAGCGCAGCGCGCTCCAAAGTCCGGTCAAAGCGCTGCATGCGAGCAAGAATCATCAACATGATGTACGCGGCAATGAAGGTAGTCTGTGCCACTACTGTCAACGCGATGCCGCCAGTCACATCCAGGCGTTTCCAGAAAATCAGCGTTGAGATACCGATAATGACACCAGGTGTCAGCAGCGGCGACATCATCAGCGAATAGATAAAGGTTTTCCCCTTGCCCTCAACAGTGCTGAGGAACAGCGCACAGGCAATACCGATAGGTAGCGCCACAACGAGAACGCCAATGGCGACCCAGATGCTGTTCGCCAGCGCATTCCACATGCCGTTGTCTTCCCAGAGCGCCTGAAACCATTTCAGCGTGGCGCCTTTCCACGGTGCCACAGTCGGAAAGCGGCTGTCGTTGAACGTCGCTGCCGACATGATGATCAGCGGCAGGAAAAGATAGATAAAGAAAAAGCCCAGATAGGTACGGATGCCCCATTTAAGGATAGTTTGGGATGTCATTTGGCAATATCTCCCAGTCCAACCTTACAGACTTTCATGATGAGTCCGATGAAGCCGATACAGAGAATCAGTAACAGGAACGCATAGGCTGCGCCCTGGTTCCAGTTACCTCCCTCGAAGAACCAGTTATAGATAATTTGCGTGAACCAGCGGCTACCTGGCGATCCCAGAAGGGCCGGCACGGCGTAGCTACCTGCTGCCAGCATGAAGGTCATGATGCAGCCGGTGGCAATGCCCGGTTTCGCATGGGGAATGATGATGCGAGCATGAGTACGAATCCAGCCTGCGCCAAGGTTTCGTGCTGCACGAATCTGGTTGTTATCGAGACTTTCCAGTGCGTTGTAGAGGGGGAAAATCATAAAGAGGATGTAGGCGTACACCATCCCGATCATGACACCAGCATCTCCGGACAGAAACCGAATCGGTCGATCTATGAAGCCCAAACCTTCCAGCAGCATATTCAGAGGGCCTTTGTACGCCAGAATGATGTACCAGGAGTAGGTGCGCAGAATCTCGTTAATCCAGAAAGGAATAATCAACAGTAAAAGGCACAGTGCCGCTTGCTGGCGAGTCGCCGTTTGGGCGAGATAAAAAGCCAGCGGATAGCTCACAACCAGCGTGAAGAATGTCACCATCACGCTGGACCAAATGGTCTTGCCGAAAATGCTCAGGTGAATCTTGTTATGAAAGAGGGTGACGTAGTTTTCCAGAGAATAGGTGTCTTTTGGTCCACCAATTTCACTGGGGAACAGGTTGGGACGGAACGAGTAGTCCACCATCAGCAGCTGCGGCAGAATCACCATCGCGATCAGCCAGATCGCGACCAGCGCAATGACCGCAAAGCCGACGGGAGCGCCGAAGCGGTCTCGCAGCTGATTAAACATGCTCACCTCCAATGACTGTCGCCTCTTGCGGCTGGTAGCCAAAAGTGATGTTGCTGCCCGGTGTCAGGTCATCCAGATAGCTGTCCGTATTGAGTTGAACCCGGATATTTTGCTCCGTATTTGCCAGTTGGCCATCGGCCATGATGTAAGAGCCTTCAAAGTTCAGCTCATTCAGGCGCAGGCTGATTTGGTTCGCTCCAGTCTCACCACCTTTATGACGGCGCAAAAACTCGGGACGAATAAAGAGGCATACATTCTCGCCAACGCTCACGGGTTTAGCGATGGTGCCTTGCAGATGACCTGCCGAACCACAATCCACGGTGGCCAGGTGGCCATCCACATGGCTGACTGTGCCGGTGAGCTTATTATTCTCACCCACAAAGGAAGCACAGAATTGGGTTTCGGGCTTGCGATAAAGTCGCATTGGGTCACCGACCTGCTGCAGCTTGCCGGCAGACATCACGCCAACACGGTCTGACATGGTCAGCGCTTCGCCCTGATCGTGGGTGATGTAGATAAAGGTAATGCCGGTTTTGCGCTGGATGTCTTTCAGCTCGGTACGCATATGCTGGCGCAGTTTAAGATCCAGAGCAGAAAGAGGCTCATCCAGCAGGAGTACCTGTGGCTCGATAGCCAATGCTCGGGCAATAGCGATGCGCTGCTTCTGGCCACCAGAGAGTTCAGAGACTTTTTTGTTGGCACTTTCAGGTAATGCGACAAGATTTAAAAGACGGTCAGAGACTTTTTTGCGCTCACCGCGCTTAATGCCGCGAACTTCAAGACCAAACTCGATGTTTTCAGCGACCGTCATTAACGGGAACAGCGCCAGATTCTGGAAAATCATGGAGGTTGGGCGCTTATTGGCAGGGACATGAGTCATATCCATTCCACCGATACGCACGCAGCCTTCGGTTGGCTGGAGAAAGCCGCTGACCATATTCAGCAATGTGGTTTTTCCGCAGCCGGAAGGGCCGAGGAAACTGAAAAATTCTCCGGATTCAATTTTGAGATCCGTACGGGTTACTGCCGTGAAGTCCCCAAAACGCATCACTACATTGTCCAGATGAACGCTACTATCCATAGATACGTCTCGATATCCTGAGTCAGGGAGAGAGGAGGGCGCCAGAGCGCCAAAGAAGGAGGGCATGAAGAGCGTTTAGCCTCCCTGCATGCCCGTTTAGCCTCTATCAGGAAGCGAGATAGCGATCCTGATATTCATTGCGAAGTGCCACATACCAGGGATCCTGGATAGGCCACCACCAGAGGTTTTTCAGGTCTTCGTCAGTATAGGAATCAGTGAAGAACTGCTTGGTAGCCTCTGGCAACAACGCAGAAGCACCTTTGGCCGTTGAGTTATATCCCGTGGATTTTACGAACATCGCGCCCGCTTCTGGGGTGTAGTACCAGTTGATAAAGTCATAAACGTTATCGACGTTATTGGCGTTCTTGGGAATAACAAAACCTTCCATCCAGGCCAGTGCGCCTTCTTTAGGCGCCGCGTAAGCGATAGGCTCGCCCTCGGATTTAAGTTTGAATGCGGTGCTGTCCCACGTCTGGCCAATAATGGCGCCGTTGGTACGGAAGGCACCCTGAGCTTCGTTCTCTGTCGACCAGAACTGGGCAATCATGTTTTTGTGCTCTACGGCAACTTTGAGAATGGCATCAAAGTTGGCACGCATCGCCTTTTCATTCTTGTAGGAGTCCAGCATGGGGAAAGGCAATTTGCCTGCTTTCTCAAGCCACAGGCCAATACCGACCAGTGCAGAGTGACCACGTACGGTCACGCCTTGCCCATTATCAGGATTCCACAGATCGCCGTAACTAATATTGCTGCGATCCAGCTTGGTTTCTTCAGTGTTATAGGTGATGGCCTCGGTGCCCCAGTCAGAAGGAGCAAAGTAGCGCTGTCCTTTTACCACGCCGCCGGTTTCAGATCCGCTGATGGCGCTATCCAGACAGCCATCCCATTTGATCTTGCTGGTGTCCAGTGGCTGTACCAGACCAAAATCTACATAGCCCGGGACGCGGTCCACCGTCGGCATAATGATGTCGAAGCCCGAGCCGTCAGTGGCTCGAAGGGAGTTCATCAGCTCATCATTGGTGCCGTAAGGAGTAAAGGTGGCGTTGATGCCGGTCTTCTCCTTGAAGTTGGCCAGCATTTCATCAGTGATATAGCCCGCCCAGGCATAAATACGCAGTTCCTTGGAGGCAGCGTAAGAGCGGTTGATATAGAAGGGAACGCTGGCAGCTGCAGCTGTGGCAATCGCGCCTTTCATCAAGCGACGACGAGAGATTGTCATACCTTACTCCTGTTAGGGTTATTTTCAGGTAAATCGCATAGAAGTCTGATTCCAAAGCAATACCATTAAGAATGTATGACAAAGTGAAAAAATTCCCCACAAAGTTGAAGCGTTCGCGCTTTTGATGTCGTTTTTTGAAAATTTTTGGTCGCTTTTTGTGGTTTTACTGGGCGCTGTCGGCTTTTTTTGTTTCGAATGAAAAGAGACTTTAGAGGGCGCGTATTTCATCCGCGCATGGGAATGTCAGTGCCAGCAAGTATTGCTGACACTGTAAATAAGGTGGAAAGCGGATGTTTATTACATCTTCGAAGAAGTATAGATCAGGCTACGCGTGCTGCCGTGCGAAGTTGGGCCTGGCGGCGATATTCACGGGGTGTGACGCCTTTAAGCTCCTGAAAGCGACGGTTAAAGTTGGCGATATTATTGAATCCTGCCTGGTAGCAAATTTTGGTAATTTGCTCATCAGACTCGGTCAGCATAATGCAGGCGCGACTAATGCGTACCCGGTTTAAAAACTCGACAAATCGATTGCCAGTGGCCTTGCGAAAGAAACGTGAAAAGCTGCTTTCACTCATGCCTACCAATGAGGCAACCTCGTGTAGCGTGATTTGCTGTTCACAGTTTTCATTAATGTAATCCACCACCGTATTGATCTTCTGCTGCATGCCTTCATTGGCAGTGTTATTCATTTGCACGGTAGAGAGCAGGCGATAGTCATTCCAGTCTGCCAGTTCCTGCAGCCAGCTCAGAAAGCCCAGTAAGCGCTTAAGTCCACTTGCCTGACTGATTTCCTCAAAGCGCTGTTGTGCCAGTTCGACCGGATAGCGGATGAATTCAATGCCTGAACGGGCGCGCTCAAGGAGGGGAGTGAGTTGAGTGAACTCTGGTAATAGTTCACCGGCTTTAAGAATGCTGTCCTCAGGAAACTGAATAGCGCGGTCACGGATGTCTACCGTAGGGGTGTCATTGCTACAAATCCAGTTATGGGGCAAACGTGGGCCGGTCAGGATCAGCTGGCCAGGAGTAAAAGTGCCTACATAATCCCCGACAAAGACCTTGCCGGTAGTCGCGGCAATAAAATGAAGCTCAAAATCATCATGGGCGTGCCAGCGAATCAGCGGGCTGGGATGACCGTGTTCGACACAGCGAATGGTATCAAGACTGGGGTCTTTAAGTTCGAACTCGGGTGTTTGCGTAATGGGCATCATTCACCTCCTTGTTATTGTTGGACTGGAGTGTAGATGAGTTGATTATGATATAACCAGTGGTCAATAAGCTTTTTACTATAATTTTTTGATGAGAAAAAGACCTTATGCGGGGCAAAGGCTGCAAATATGTATCAGAAAAATGAAAACGCCACCCAAAGGTGGCGTTTGTATGTCAATGAACTCGTTTAAGACGGCACTATAGTGCCTGATTAACCGATGTTCAGGATGGTCTGGGTGACGTTGTTCTCGGTATCCAGTGTTTTCGAGTTGGCCTGGTAGTTACGCTGGGCAATGATTAGCCCGACCAGTTCTTCCGAAAGGTCCACGTTGGACGACTCAAGAGATCCCGATACCAGACTACCGTTCAAGCCCACACCGGGAGGATTACCCACTGGGGTACCTGAAGATGCGGTAGCTGCCCACTCGGTATCACCTACAGGCTTAAGGCCCGTGGGGTTATCGAAGGTATACAGCTGAATCTGAGCAATTTTCTTGCTCTCGCCATTGGAATAGCTGGCCACCAGATTGCCGTTTTCATCAAAGGACACGTCTGTCAGCGTACCTGCCGCATGACCGTCCTTGAAGGTGTTGTTCACCTGGGAGTCCTGCGAATACTGAGTCGTACCTGCGGCATTAAATGCCAACAGGTTGTTGATATCGTCAGTAGCTGGATAGGTTGTTACCGCAGGGATAGTGGGGTCAGCATTATCTACATAGACCGTTGGTGCAGAGGCCGAGGTCGCGCTTTGCAGGCCCTGGCCGGTGGCATCCGTGAATACTGGCGCGGTACCGGTAGTTCCCGCTGTTACCGAACCGATACCAATGCCTGTAAGCGTACCGGACGAACGGTTAAAGGCGTAAATCAGATTCGAGGTACTTGGATCATAGACGGTGGAGTCAGTGGTTGTGCCATCGCGTAAACCAACGGGCAGCTCGGTGTAGGTACCGTCATCTTCAACGCGCAGTACGTGAACAACATAGTAGGTTGTGTCGTTGGTGGCGCTTGGATCGTTGGGGTCCGCGACTTCCACGTACTGATAGGCCAGGGTTTGCTCGTTACCCAAACTGTCATAGACCGTTTGGGTTGTGCCATAGGTGTAAGTGGAAGAGTCCGTGGGATCATACGGAGTGCGCAGATCATCAGGGTCAAGAGTCGAGTCAATCTGGACGCTGACAGTGACAGCGCTGGTGGCTTCAGGTGCACTCACTTTGTCGGTTGCATCAATAGTGATATCGGTGGTGCCACCAACCAGCTGACCATCGTCATTATAAAGACGACCCTGAACCGCAGAACCGCTGTTTGAACGAAGAACGCTGGTGACACTGGCAGTATTGCTGGTGCCAGACTCAGGAATCAGCTCAAACGCGCCGCTACGGGTGTAGGTAACAGTGCCGTCGGTGTCCTTCAAAGAGAAGAAACCATCGCCGTCGATCGCCAGGTCAAGGTTGTTGTCGGTATTTTCAAGCGTACCCGAAGCAAAGTTCTGCTGGATATCCTGAACAGACACACCATTACCGGTGGTGCGACTTGAGCCGCCACCAGCTACCGAAGATGAATAAATATCACCAAACTCGGCACGCGAGGATTTAAAACCCGTTGTGCTGGCGTTAGCGATGTTGTTACCGCGTACATCCAGATCCGTGGAAGCAGCTTTAAGTCCTGTGATTGCCGTTGAAAATGACATAGTTAGGTCCTCACGAAATTTGCTTCACGTCTGACATTGACGCGGTTGAGCCGTTTGCAAGGTTAAGGGTGACCGAGCTACTGCCAATACTGACAGAATCTACGTTTTGCCCCATGTAAGTGGTCAGGGAGGTATTGGATGAGCCAACGGTCCCCTGTGCCGCAAAGTAATACGTGCCCGTGCTGGTGCCATCTGCTGGCTCCCAGGTAAAGGAATGCTCGCCAGAGCTCAGGCTGCCCAGACTGATGGAGTCGACCTGTGTTCCTGTGGAATCATAGACCCCTACCGTTACATCTGCCGCCGAGTTATCGAGATCAAGCAGGCCATTAATGCTGCCACTTGAATCTAATTCAGCTGAGTCACTATCGACGTAGGCAGTACGGCCGACCATGGAAGAGGCCTGCAGAGCCAGGTTGGATTGCAGGGAAGTCGCCAGATCGGAAACTGCCGAATTAAGGTTGGTCAACTGTTCAACGGTGGACAGGTTCGCCAGCTGGCCCATGTACTCTGCAGTATCTGCAGGGTCGGTGGGGTCCTGGTTTTTAAGCTGTGCAATCATCAGCTGCAGGAACATATCGGAATCAAGTGACGCCGCGGATGTCGTACTGCTGGTGCTGCTTGTTACTGATGAACTGGTCCCAAGACCATCAATGCCGCTCGTGCTCATGCTCTAATCCTCATCACTGACCGAGTGTCAGTGCGCGTTGCATCATTGATTTGGCGGTGTTCATGACTTCCACATTGGTCTGGAAAGACCGGGACGCGGACATCATGTTGGCCATCTCTTCCACAACATTCACATTGGGATAAAACACATAGCCGTCTTCATTGGCCATGGGGTTCCCTGGTTCATATTCCTGCCGTAATGGCGATTCACTTTCGACTACGCCTAACACCTTAACGCCAAGACCTGCATCGTCACTTGGCGGGTTGTCGTAGTTGAAACCCTGATCTTCCATGGCCTGACTAAATGCGGTCGCAAACACCGGCTGGCGCGCACGGTAAGTCTGATCAACGCTGCTGCTGACGCTATCGGCGTTAGCAATGTTGCTGGCGGTGGTGTTCAGTCGAACTGACTGAGCACTCATGCCAGAACCGGCGATCTTGAACACATCATTCAGGGACATCTTACTGTCCTCCGGTCAGGGCCTTGCTCAGGCCGGTAAACTTGCGGTTCAGAAAGAGAAAGCTGGCTTGATAATCCATGGCGTTTTCCATGAAAGCGGCTTTCTCAATCTCGGGGTCGACAGTATTTCCATCAACCGCTGGCTGCACTGGTACACGGTAAAGCAGGCTTTCATCTGTCATATCATTGCCGTCAGCGGCAAAGTGATGGGCATTGGTTTGCCGCAGACCGACAGGATTTGCCGCTTCAGTTGCCTGTGCCAGATAGGCTGAGAAGTCGAGATCCCGCGCTTTGAAGTTGGGAGTGTCGGCATTGGCAAGGTTATTGGACAGCACTTCGGCACGTTTGGCGCGGTACAGCAGTGCGTCATCGTGTATCCCTAGTGCAGTATCAAAACTGATTGCCATCGAACTCACCTGTTGCTTCATTGCGTTGCTTAACAGGTATAGAGCAAGGGGTGTGCCATTTTTAGACCTTATTTAAGGCCCGATTAGGGAGGTAGGTTAACTACTTGATTTATCAGGATCTGAGGGGCTCAGTCGCGGCATTAGCCAAAGGAGTGAGCCAGTCATTGGAGGGCAGTGGCAAAGAAAGCGGCAATGAGGTGTAGATCAGAGAAGGGCGAACGGCAATGGCTTACCGTGCGCGGTAGATAATACCGGGGCTGCATTGAATCATTTCATAGATATCATTCAGGCCGGTCACGGCTTCAGAGGCCCCGACCATCAGGAATCCGCCTGGTTTCAATGTTTTGTGAATTCGGCGAAGAATGTCTGCTTTAAGCTCTGGAGAGAAGTAGATGAGCACATTACGGCAAAGCACCAGATCAAAGGTGCCAAGGCTGGCATAGCTATCCTTAAGATTCAGTGTGCGAAAGTCGATCCGCTGTTTGATTTCGCGTTTAACTTCCCATGAGCCATCGCCGCATTGATTAAAGAAGCGTTTAAGACGCTCCGGCGACAATCCTCGTCCAAGAGCCAGTGATTCATAGCGCCCGGCTTTGGCCTGATCCAGAATCGATGTGGAAATATCGGTTGCAGTAATGCGGATGTCGCCGCGCAAAGCGCCCAAACGCTTCTGCCGCGTTTCTTCCGCGAGCATGCTAAGAGAGTAGGGTTCCTGTCCGGAAGAGCAGGCCGCTGACCAAATCTTGAGTTGGCCGCCCCGGTTTCTCTCATCAAGCTCAGGGAAGATGCGATCCTGAATGATGGTATAGGGGTGAATATCCCGGAACCAGAGGGTTTCGTTGGTAGTCATCGCATTGATGACTTCCTGCCGCAGGCCAGAAAAGGCATTGCTCTGCAGACGTTTGAGCAGATCTCCCAAGGTCTCAAATTTATGCTCGGCCATTAAGCGGCCGAGTCGACTTTTCACCAGATACTGCTTGTTATCTCCGAGCAGAATGCCGCATGCCTTCTCAAGATATTCCTTGAAAGCGGAAAAATCCTGAAGAGAAATATCGGGCGCCTGATAGGAGCTCTGGTTCATTCCGAGACCTCTTTTAGGGGATTTCAGCACAGGTTTGCTGTGTTATCCCTGTTCTGCGAGAATTTGAGTAATTATAAACACATAAGCGACAGTTACATGCAATGTTCTCGATGGAAAAAGTATTGCTGCCTGCTTTTACTGTGCTTTTTGATCCAGCCCTCCTACGGCGCTGTCCGTAGCGCTCAGATCACTCAGGCTGTAATGAACTTTATCGGTCAAAAGCTGACCCAGCAAGGCAGCTTTATTCAGGGACGTATTGATGTGGATGTCGATCCCATTGATCCGCGCCTGATGTTTACTGACTGCGCACAGCCGCTGACGGTCGAAGGCAAGAGCGACGACTGGCTGGGGCGTGTGCATATTAAAGTCAGCTGCCTCAACCCTAAACCCTGGTCTATTTATGTCCCGGTCACGATCCACCTGTACCAGCAAGTGATTGTTCTTAACCGGCGGTTGCAGCGTGGTCAGGCCGTGACCAAAGGGGATTTACGCTTTGAGGAACGTGATGTTTCGGGTCTTCAGCGACAGTATTTTCTGGATACCAAAGATGTCCTTGGGCTCTCGGCAATTCGTCATCTTTCCGTGAATACGGTGCTGGCGCCCAGTATGCTGGAGCCCCCGGTTGTCATTCAGCGAGGCGACCTGATCACTATTACGGCCGTGTCCGGAAGCGCCAGAATAAGCACTCGTGGCGTGGCGTTAGAGGACGGTAAAGTGGGTGAGAGTATTACGGTTGAGAATGCTTCTTCCAAGCGTAAGCTTCAGGGAAGAGTCATCGGGCCACAGGAAGTGGAGATCAACTGATAACTTACTTTCTGCGCATGCTGGGCATGTAAATTGCTTGATTACAATGAGTGATCGGCAAGTTCACCTGATTAAATGCTGATCACAGAAGCTGAGTCAGTTATTATGAAGCTGTTTTGATGTGCGGGAAGGTTGCCAGTGGCCAGAAATTGCCACTTGAAGAACGAGGCTAAAATTAGCAAAAAAAGTTCTAAAGTAATCCTTAATCCCGCCGATACCTTTAATCACCAAGCGTGATTTTTGAAGGAAAGTATTATGCCCATCGACATTAATGGTCTGGGAATCAATCAGCCGGCAAGCAGTTCCCGGGTAAAAACCCAGACGACTGAACAGCAGAAGACCTCCGACACTGGTACTACAGCAGCCAGTGGCGATAAGGTGCAACTGAGCTCCGAAGCTATGTCACTGCAGAGTCTGGAAGATCAGGTTCATCAGTTGTCAGACTTCGATCAGGATAAGGTTGATCGCGTGAAAGCCGCCATTGCAGATGGCTCTTACTCTGTCGACGCTAATAGCACCGCTCGTAAGATGCTGGATTTTGACGCACTGATGAGTTGATCTTATGTCTCAAGAGAATCTTTTAACTCTCGTACAGAACGCCAACCAGCTTCTTGTGCAGGTGATTGAACGAACTCTTGAGGAACGCGAGCTGCTTAAAAAGCGCAGTCTTGAAGGTTTTACTGACTGTGTAGATCAGAAGAATGAACTGCTGCAGCAACTACAGGCCAACGTCACGCTTCGGGCCGAGAAACTGCAGCAGTCCGGGTTGGGAATGGATCGTAAGGGCCATTTGTCAGCAACGCCGGAAGATCAGATTGAAGCCATGACGGCCGCACTGGTTGAAATGGACACCCTCCTCAAAGACTTCAAACAGGCGAATGACATCAACTCAATGATTGTTGGTCGCTCCCTAACGATTGCCCGTCAGACGCTGGATCTGGCGAAAGGGCAGCAAAAAAATCAGCAGCTTTATAATAATTCCGGCAAGGCAGCGCATCACGCGGCCAATCAGGTTATTGGCAAAGCTTAACTCGCTGATTTGGCTCAACTTATTATTTCTTCTGAATTGGCTCTGCGAGTTGCGGGACAAGCGTTCCCTTGGTATAACGTTGCTCCGTTGATCTCCTCATAGTTCAAGGGATAGAACGGCCCCCTCCTAAGGGGCAGATCCAGGTTCGAGTCCTGGTGGGGAGACCATCGCTTTTTTATTCTTC